>NZ_CP015079.1:3126219-3438841 GCF_001653335.1 Nocardioides dokdonensis FR1436 | reverse complement strand
GAGCACGACCCCGAGGGCGCCGGGCTGGCAGGGTGCGCGCAACCTGGCCGACCTCGGCGGCCTGCCGCTGCGCGACGGTGGGCACACGGCGTACGGCGTGGTGTGGGCCTCGGGTGCGCCCGACGAGATCACCGACCAGGGCTGGGCGCAGGCGCGGGCCGCGGGCCTGCGCCGAGTCGTCGACCTGCGCAACGCGGTCGAGCGGGAGCAGGCCGTGACGCCCGAGGGCGTCGAGGTGGTGCACGCGCCGACCGAGGATCCCTACGACGAGGAGTTCCTGACCGAGTGCGGGCCGTGGCTCGACCACCCGAGGTCGTGGACCCCCAACCTGGAGCGCTACCCCGACAAGATCGGCCGGGCCGTGATCGCGGTCGCCGAGGCCGACGGGGGCGTGCTGCTGCACTGCGCCGGCGGGCGCGACCGCACCGGCATGGTCGGCTCGCTGCTGCTGGTGCTGGCCGGGGTGGGCGTCGAGGGCGTCGTCGCCAACTACGAACGTGGGTTCCGCGGCGCAGCCGAGCACCGCGGCCACACCCTGGCCTACGACACGAGCAGCGGCCGGTGGACACCCGAGGCTCCCGACCAGACCTGGGAGGCAGACGAGCTCGACCGGGCCCTCGCCGACCGGCGCCCGGTGCTACGCGACTGGTACGCCACCTTCGACGTGGTCGGCTACCTGGGCACGGCGGGCGTCGGGCCCGACGCACGACAGCGGCTGGCTGAGCGGCTGCGGGGGAGCGACGGGTGATGGATCGCGTGACCCTCACGAGCAACCTCGCGTCCGGCGCCGTCTTCCTCGCCGCCCTCGCCGTGCTCACGTGGCCGCTGGCAGCCCTGGCGTCGATCTACGTGATGTCGGCGAGCGCGTTCCTGGCGGCGGCGTACGCGCGCGACGGACTCATCCGGCGCCTCGAAGCGGTCGTCTGGATCGCCCCCTGGGTTGCCGCGGTCGCGCTGTGGGCGTGGATCTTCGCCGGTGTCGAGGGCGGCACGCCGTGGCTGCTCGAGGTCGGTGTCGCCGTGGCGGTCGCCACGCCGTCCTACCTGGCGTGGCAGGCAGGCGCGCTGGCAGTGCGCCAGCTGATGGCGTGGCACCGAACGGGCCGGTCAGTGCAGGCGACGGCGTAGGCGGGCGCCCCACCCGCCCGCGACGTCGGGATAGAGGGGCAGTGGTTCGGTCTCGTCGTCCAGTGACCGCCACACCACCGGGACGACGCTGCCGTCGCTCTCCGTCAGTGTGGCGCCGGTCGTGGCCGGCAGGGGATCGAGCCGTCCGGTGTGCACGAAGACGACCTCGTGCCCGACCACGCCGTCGATGAGGAAGATGTTCTCCACGACCTCGAGCAGCTCCAGGTCGTGGACGTCGGCTCCTAGCTCCTCGCGCACCTCGCGACGGATGGCATGCCTGTGCGTCTCGCCGAGCTCGACGCTGCCACCGACCAGGCGGTGGTAGCCCAGGGGATTCTCGATGGTGGGCTGGTTCAGGCTGACGGCGTGCGCCGTGCCATCGATGTCGGGGGCGAGCAGCATCGTCTTGACCCGGATGAAGGAACGGTCGAGGGGCATGTGGTGACGGTAGAGGTCGGTCTAGGTCCGACGGTGGAACACGACCTGGTTGCGCTCGACGACCCTGGTCTCGTAGGCGGGGTCGTGGGCGCGACGGTGGTGGTGGCCGCAGAGCAACCGACCCCGGCCGAGATCTGTCGTGCCGTCGTGGGACCACATGTCCTCGTGGTGGGCGTCGCACATGCCGGCGGGTGCGTCGCACCCGAGCGCGGTGCAGCCGCCGTCACGCACGGTCATGGCGATGCGCTGGGGACCGGAGAAGAACCGTCGCGTGCGGCCCAGGTCGAGGATCTCGCTGTCGCCGCCCAGCACCGCCGGCAGCACCCCTGCCTGGCAGGCCAGACGACGGGCCGTGCCGGCGGAGATGCGGGAACCGGTGTCAAGGGTCGCGGCGGCGAGCGCGCCGCTGAGGGTCGCGGTGGTCATGGTGACGACCACCGCGGCGTTGACGCCGCCGCTGCGGGGCAGGTCGCGCGGGTCGAGACGCTCGACGAGCTCGACGAACGCCCGGCCCCACCGCGACCGGGAGGGCCTGCGCACCGGCTCGGTGTCTCGGGCACCGGTCCCGGCCCGGTCGTCACGGCGCGGGGAGGCGTAGGCGATCAGCACCTTCTGCAGCATTTCCGCCGCGAGGGTCGGGATCGTGAAGCTGCCGCGGGTGCGGCCGTCGCCCTGGTCGCGCATCCGGAAGGACGCGGTGCGCTCGGCCTCGCGCTCCTCCTCGGCCAGCTTCTCCGCCTCCCAGGCCTCGCCGATCTCGGGGGCGACGACGTCGAGGATGCGGCGGCCCAGCACGCGCAGCGCCTTGGCGTCGTGGACGCGGGCGAGGCCGACCAGGGCCGCTTCGGCCTGAGCCAGGATCCCGGCGTCGAGGTCGTCGGGCAGCTCGTCGAGCGCCCGCGCCACGACCTGGGCCTGCTCGAGGTTGAGGTCGCCGGCACCCAGGGCTCCCCGCAGCAGGTCGTACCGGCTCAGGGCGTCGGCGAAGCGGGTCTGACGCACGGCGTCACGCTTGGTCACGGTCGTGGCGTTGGCCAACCAGATCGCGACCGACGGGGCCGCCGAGCGCTCCTGGACAGCGACCGTGTCGGCGTGCGCGAGCACGCGCGCCTGCAGCTCGGCGAACCGCGACTGCGCCCGCGCGAGGTCGGTCAGCAGGTCGGCTGTGCCCGACTGGCTCAGCGACCAGGTGGGTGTCTCGGCCACCTGGTCGAGGGCCGAGTGCACACGCGCGACGGCCTCGGCGAGGGGGTGCCGGGTCGTCGTGCTCATGACCTCATCCAAGCAGGCAGCACCGACAGTCCAGGCTGCTCAGAGGGCCTTCGTCGAAAACTTTTTCGAGAAGATTCCGCAGCCGCCGATCGGCCCGGGGGAGTCACGGTTAGGGTGCGGTCGTGGACGACATCCTCGGTCAGCGCGACCAGGCCGTCCGTCTCGACTGGGGTCCCGTGGGCGCTGCCACCGCGTCCGCCGACGTGAGCGTCGTCGTCGACGTGCTGAGCTTCTCGACGTCGGTGGTGATCGCCGTCGAACGCGGGATGCACGTGCTGCCGTTCGCCTGGAAGGACGCCCGCGCCGCGGCGTACGCCGAGCAGCAGGACGCCACGCTCGCGGTCGGTCGCCTCGAGGCCGCACGCGGCGGCGGGGTGTCGGCGCCGTCCCTGTCGCCCGCCGGGCTGCTGACCTGCGAGCCGGTGCCGCGACTGGTGCTGCCCTCGCCGAACGGTTCCACCATCTCGGCTGTGCTCCAGGGCACCGGGACCCAGGTGCTGATCGGCTGCCTGCGCAACGCGAGCGCAGTGGGCCGACGTCTGGCTCGGGAGCTCGATGCAGGTCGCTCGGTCGCGGTGGTCGCCGCAGGGGAGAGATGGCACCAGGACGACTCACTGCGACCTGCCCTGGAGGACCACCTGGGCGCCGGCGCAGTGCTCAGCGTCCTCACCGAGCTCGGGCACGACGACGAGATGAGCCCTGAGGCACGGGCAGCCGTCGCGCTGTGGACGTCGACGGTCGGTCAGCTCGCAGCGACGCTGCGCGCCTGTGTCGGCGGGCGCGAGCTGGCATCCAAGGGGTTCGCCGACGACGTCACCGTGGCAGCCGACCTCGATGCCTCCCGCGTCGTGCCCGTACTCGTCGGCGACGCCTTCCTCCAGGACGACTGACGGCGCCACTTCCGACCACCGTCACCGTTCGCCGATAACTGACATTATGTCAACTCGCGTGGAGCAGAGGGTCAGGGAACTACACGGATGTCACGCTGTTGGCCTCCTCGTGTCCCCCAGGCCGACCACTGCACCGCGCGTAGGGTCGCTGGATGACGAGAACCGATCGCGACCGCGACGACGACGGCCGCGCCCGGCAGGCCAGGCCACGCGATGCCTTGGGTCGGCCGCTGCCGTACGACGCCGTGGGCGTCGAGCCGGTCTCCGAGGAACCGTTGCCGCCGCTGGAGACGCTGACGACTGCGCGTGCGCTGCTCGACGAGGGTCGCCCGTTCTCGGCTCACGAGGTGCTCGAGGCCCGCTGGAAGGACTGTCCCGAGCACGAACGGCCGTTGTGGCAGGGCCTGGCCCAGCTGTGCGTCGGAGTCACCCACGCGCGTCGTGGCAACCCGACTGGCGCGCAGCGCCTGCTCGACCGTGCGAGCACCCACCTGTCCGGGTACGCCGGCACCGACGGTCCGACGTACGGCCTCGACCTCGACGAGGTGCTCGCTGAGGCACGCCGCTGCGTCGAGACCGCCGAACCGGAGCAGGTCACGCCTGGCTGATGCCGGCGTCCTCGGCACTGGTGGACAGCACGCAGAACTCGTTGCCCTCCGGGTCCCCCAGCACCACCCAGCCGCCGTCCTCGAGTCCGCGGCGGTCGTCCACGACGCTGGCGCCCAGGCCGACGATCCGCTCGACCTCGGCGTCACAGGTCGTGCCCACCGGGCGCAGGCACAGGTGCATGCGGTTCTTCACCACCTTGGCCTCCGGCACCCGGAGGAACTCCAGCCAACGACCTCCCGGACCGCGCAGCTCCGCTTCGTTGTCGTTCCACGCGCCGTCCGGCACGACGTGGAAGTCGTCGAGGACCTGTTCCCACCAGCGTGCCTGCGCGACGGGGTCGTGGGAGTCGACGCAGATGTTGGCGACACGCGAGACCATGACCAGCACCCTAGGACGCCGCTCCCCCGTCGGCGAGCCAGGTGACCTCGTCGACCACCCCAGCGCCGCGCTCAGCCCTGGGCGCGTTCGCCCCGGGCTGCCTTCACCACGATCGTCGCGATCCGGCTCTCCCTCGTCTCCTGCTTCACCGCGCTGACCACCCACCACAGCATGGCCTTGCGGGCGCTGGGCGGGAACGAGTCCCAGGCCAACCGGGCCGGCGGGTCGTCGTCGAGCGCCGCCGCGAGCTCGCCGGGCTCGACGAGGTCCTCGACCGGATCGAGGATCGTCCACCAGCCGTTGGCCCTCGCCGCGTCGACGGCCCGACGCCCGGCACCGGTCATCAGACCTGCCGACTCCATCTCGGCCGCCCGTCGCCGGTTGAGCCGGGTCCACGTGCTCCTCGGGCGGCGCGGAGTGAGGAGCTGCAGGCCCCTGTCGTCGTCGAGGCGGCCGGCGGTCGAGTCGATCCAGCCGAAGCAGATCGCCTCCTCGACCACCTCGGGGTAGGGACAGGCCGCCCTGCCGGTGCTGTTCCGCCACGAGCACAGCCAGACCCCCGGCGCCCTGTCGTGGTGCGCCTCCAGCCAGGCGCGCCACTGCGCGCGGGTCTCGGCGTGGTAGATCGGGTAGTCGAACTTCCCGGTCGCGGGGTGGTCCGACGACGAACGAGGCACCGGCGTCATGCGTCACGAGGCTACGTGCGGGAGACGGGGTCCGACAGCGCCGAGGCTCAGCACACCTCGAGGTGCCGCCGGTCGCCGAGCACCTCGACCCGACGGTCGCCGGTCGTAGCGTCCTCGCGCAGCGTGCTGATGCTGCCCGGGGGCGCCACGAAGCGCACGGAGCCGACCGAGTCCAGCGGCATCCCGATCCAGGCCGTCACGACGTACGTCGCCGCTCCCCCGTGCGTGACCACCACGAGGTGCTCGGCGGGCCCGGCGCACAGCCGGTGGACCACGGCGTGCACCCGGGTGGCCACCTCCAGGCGGGTCTCCGAGCCGGGCACCCCGTCGCGGTGGCGCAGCGGGTCGATGCCGGCGCGCGGCGGCTGCTGCGTGAAGGTGCCGACCGGACGACCCTCGGCGGCGCCGTACGACTGCTCGCGCAGGCCTTCGTCGAGCTCCACCGGGATGCTCCGGCCACTGGCCCGGCCGAGGCCCGCGGCCACCAGCTCGGCGGTGCGCCGGCACCGCAGCAGGTCGGAGGAGGCGACCGCCACCCGCTCCCCTGCCTCGAGCGCGGGCCGCAGCCGGGTCGCGAGCTCTCCCGCCACCGCCTCGGCCTGCACCCGACCGCGCTCGGTGAGGTCGGCGTCGTACCAACCCCCCACCAGCCCGTCGACGACGTGCGTGGCCTCGGGATGGGTGACGAGGTGGAGCGTGCGCACGGCGGCCTCCCAGGGGTGGTGGGCTTGAATCGTGACATGAGCCCGTCCTCCGCCTACACCAACCGCACCGGCCGGGCTCCCGGGCGCACCCTGCGTGCACTCGGGCTGGTGCTGCCCGGGATCGCGCGGGTCCGCAGCCAGTCCGAGCCGTACGCCGACGCCTGGCACGAGCGGACCCACCGGGCGGCCGTCGAGGCGGGGCGCCGGTGGGTCGTGCTGGGCGACTCCATGTCGCAGGCGATCGGTGCGACCGGTCCGGAGCGCGGCTGGGTCGACCAGCTGCTGGGCCGCCTCGGTCCGTTGGGCGCGGACCTGCGCGTGGTCAACCTCTCCGCGACCGGCGCCCGGGTGCCCGACGTGATCGAGCAGCAGCTCCCGGCCCTGGCCGCCCTGCCCCCGGCCGACTCCACCGTCGCCGACCTGGTCACGGTGATGGTCGGCTCCAACGACCTCTTCGGGCGCGCCCGGCACCGTGACCACCTGCCGCACGCCATGGCCGACCTGGTGCGGCGCCTGCCTCGCGGCAGCATCGTGACCACGCTCCCCCAGCCCCGCCGCGCCGCGCGGTCGGCCAACGCGGTGCTCGACGAGGCCGCCCGCACCGGCCACCTGCGCCTGGTGGACCTGCGCACCGACGGGCCCGACTCCTGGCGCGGGCGGCTGGCCGCGGACTTCTTCCACCCCAACGAGGCCGGCTACGCCGCCATCACCGACGCCTTCGAGCCGGTCGTGCGAGGGGCGCTCCTCCCGGACCCGTGACGATCGGGCGGCGAGGGGCTGCCGGCAAAGATTCCCCTCGATCCGGCTGGATCGCTGCACGATCCCCGCGAGGCGCGGAGAGTGGCACCTCCGGCCCCTCGCCGGGGACCGGCCGCGGCGTCGGTGCCGAGCCATCCTCGAGGAACCACGATGACCGAGACGTGCCGCTCCACCCGAGCCCCGTCCACCGGCCTGCGCCCCCGCGCGAGCCGGGCCACCGGGGTGGTCGTGGCCGTGGCGGTGGCTGCGCTGGGCGTCCTGCTGCTGACCCCCGCCGCAGAGGCGGCCCGCCCGGGCAAAGCACCGTCCGCGCCGAGCCCCCCGCCCAGCGTCGGCGAACGACTGCTCGGCGTGGCCGTGCCCGGGGCCCCGAGCGACCTGGGCGAGTACGAGGACCTCGCCGGCGCCCTGGGCCGTCGACCCGAGCAGATCACCTTCTACGCGGCCTGGGCGACGGTGCGGGACTTCCCAGCGGCGGACGCCAGCCGCATCGCGGCCGCGGGCGCCGTGCCCGAGCTGACCTGGGAGCCCTGGGACCCCGCTGCCGGGACGGAGCAGCCGGACTACTCCCTGGACCGGATCGCCGCCGGCGCGCACGACGCCTACCTCAAGCGCTGGGCCCGGCAGGTGCGGTCGTACGGCGGTCCGCTGGTCATCCGGTTCGCCCACGAGATGAACGGCACCTGGTACCCCTGGGCCCAGGGCGTCAACGGCAACCGCGCCGGTGACTACGTCGCGGCCTGGCGCCGGGTCGTGTCGGTGTTCCGGGCCCAGCGCGCCACCAACGTGCAGTGGTCCTGGTCGGCCAACGTGCCGTTCGAGGGATCCGCACCGCTGGCCGCCCTCTACCCCGGCGACGACGTCGTCGACCGGGTCGGTCTCGACGGCTACAACTGGGGCACCTCGCAGCCCTGGTCGCGCTGGCAGAGCGCCGCCGAGGTCTTCGGCCCGGGTCTGGCGCAGGTGCGGGCGCTCAGCACCCGCCCCTTCTTCATCGGCGAGATCGGCAGCGCCGAGGACGGCGGCGACAAGGCCGCGTGGATCCGCGACCTGTGGAGCTGGCTCGACAGCGTGCCCGAGGTGCGCGGCCTGACCTGGTTCCACCTGCAGAAGGAGACGGACTGGCGGATCTGGAGCAGCCAGGCCTCTCTCGAGGCCTTCCGGGACGGGTACGCGCGCTTCCGCTGAGCGCCGGTCCTCGCAGGCCCCCCTGCGGGTGGGTTGTCCCAGCGCTGCAGCGACGTAGGTTCGCCGCCATGAGCGACTCAACCTTCACTGACGAGCAGATCACCGCGGTCCAGGGCGTCGTCGATCGCGTCAACAGCTACCAGGAGAGCGCGCCCGAGGGCACCGTCGAGGCCAACCTGCGCGAGGGTCTCACCGAGGTCGGCGTGGAGCTGGGCGACGACCAGGTCAGGTCCCTGACCGACGCGATCGAGAAGGGCGGCTCCGTCGACGCCGCCCAGGTCCTCGGGTGAGCGACCGCCCCGACGTGGCGCACCAGCGCCCCGACGGGGTCAGCGACGCCACCGTCGAGGCGCTGGGCAAGGTCTCGGAGGCCCTCGAGGCCATCGAGATCGCCCGGGGCCACCTCTACACGTTCCACCGGCTGTCCGGCACCGCTGACCTCACCCTCGGCGAGGGCGTGGCGCAGCTGCGCGACGCCGGGCACGGCGACCTCGCCGACGTGCTCGAGCGCGAGCTCGTCGGGCGCAACGTGCTCGACGGGCGGTGGACCTTCCAGGTCATGGAGGAGTACGACGACGGCTACTACGCCGACTTCAAGCGGCTCGAGAAGCACGCCCGCGACGCGCTCGTCGAGGGCAAGCGGCACCTCTACGAGGCGGAGATGAAGGAGGACCGACGCACCCACGGCCTCCCCGACCACACCGCCCGTCCCGGCGTCACCCCCGGCGAGGCCTGAGCAGCGGGGCGACCTAGGCTTCGAGCCATGGCCGTGCCGACCCCGCACCTGCGCGTGGACCTGGGCCGGTTGCGCGCCAACGTACGCCGCGTCGCCGAGCACGCCGCGCTGGCACGGGTGTCGCTGCGACCGCACGTCAAGACGCACAAGAGCATCGAGATCGCCCGCCTCCAGCTCGTCTCCGGCGCGCGCGGGATCACCGTGGCGACCGTCGGCGAGGCCGAGGCCTTCGTGCGGCTGGGCTGCACCGACGTCTTCCTGGCCTACCCCGTCTGGGTGGACGACACGCGGGCCTCACGGCTGCGCGACCTCGCGGAGGTCGCCCGAGTGGCGATCGGCGTCGACTCCGTCGCCGGCGCCGCCAACACCGGCCGGCACCTCGGCGGCACGGGGATCGAGGTGCTGGTGGAGATCGACTCGGGACACCACCGCACCGGCGTCGCGCCCGAGCAGGCCGGCCTGGTCGCCCAGGCCGCCCGGCGCGCGGGTCTGCACGTGCGCGGCATCTTCACCTTCCCCGGCCACGGCTACGCGCCCGGAGCCGGGGCGGCGGTCGCTGCGGCCGAGGCCCACGCGCTGCGCACCGCCCAGGCCGCCGTCGAGGCGACCGGGCTCCCGGTGCACGTGGTCTCAGGGGGGTCCACCCCCACCCTGACCGACAGCCTCTCCCACACCCGCGCCTACCGCGACGAGGGCGACAGCACCGAGATCGAGATGCGCCCGGGGGTCTACGTCTTCGGCGACGCCCAGCAGTGGGAGCTCGGCAGCTGCGCCCCCGCCGACATCGCCCTGACCGCGAGGGCCACCGTGATCAGCCACGCCGGCGGCCGCCTGGTCCTCGACACCGGGAGCAAGGTGCTCGGCGCCGACCGGGCGGCGTACGCGAGCGGGTTCGGGCGGCTGCTGCACCACCCGAAGGCGCGCATCGTCTCGCTCTCGGAGCACCACGCCGTGGTGGAGCCGGCCGGACGACGGCTGCCCCGGCTGGGCACCCAGGTCGACGTCGTGCCCAACCACGTGTGCGCCGCGGTCAACCTGGCCGACGTGCTGTGGGTCGAGGAGGCCGGCGGACTGCGTCCGTGGCCGGTCACCGCGCGGGGCCTGAACACCTGAGGACCGCAGGCCCCGGACCGCACGCGGGCCGCTCAGGTCGCCCTCAGGAGCCTCACCTAGCATCATCGCCATGCTGACCCGATCCCTCGCCACCGCGGCCGTCCTCGCCTGCGTCGGCGCCCTGGCCGCCTGCGGCTCCGAGAACGACACCGCCGCCGACGCCTCGCCCGCCTCCGAGAGCCCGCAGAGCCCCGAGAGCGAGTCCGGCGACTCCGGTGAGTTCACCCCGGCCGCCGACGGCGAGTGCGCCTACGTCGAGGACGGCAACCCGTCCAAGGACGTCGACCTCCCGCCGGCCGACCCCACGGTCGAGGGTGACGTCGAGGTCACCCTCAGCACCAGCATCGGCGACCTCGACGCCACCCTGGACGCCGCGGCCACCCCGTGCACCGTGGGCTCCTTCGTGTCGCTGGCCGAGCAGTCCTACTTCGACGCCACCACCTGCCACCGCCTCACGACCGAGGGCATCTTCGTGCTCCAGTGCGGCGACCCGACCGCCACCGGCACCGGCGGCCCGGGCTACACCATCCCCGACGAGCTGAGCGGCGAGGAGACCTACCCGGCCGGCACCCTGGCGATGGCCAAGACGCCGTACCCCGACTCGGGCGGCTCGCAGTTCTTCATCGTCTACGACGAGACGCCGCTGCCCCCGCAGTACACCGTCTTCGGCACCGTCGACGCCGACGGCGTCAAGGCCGTCGCCGAGGCCGCGTCGGCCGGCGCGGACGACAGCAACGGTCCCGGCGACGGGGCGCCCAGGACCGCCGTCGACATCGAGGCCGTCACCGTCGGCTGAACGGCCAGACCACGCCGGTGAGCCGCTCCGTCGCCGTCCAGGTCCTGCGGGCCAGGTCGGGGTCGGAGGCGGCTCGGCTGCGCCCGACCTGGGTCGGCCACCCCCACAGCTCGCCGGGTCCGTCCGGGCCCAGGTAGCTGTTGCCGGGCACGTCCATCGTGGCGGCGTACAGCACCGGCAGCGCACCGCGCCAGGCCGGCATCGCGACGAGGCCCTGACCGACGGCTCCCACGCGCGTCGTCAGCCCGTTGCCGGTGCTGGAGGTGATGGCCGTGCGCGTGTTGCCCGGGTGGGCGCCGGTGGCGCGCAGCGTCGAGCCGGCCGCGCCCAACCGGCGCTGCAGCTCGGCGAGGAACAGCATGTTCGCCAGCTTCGAGGCGGCGTACGCCGCGTAGGGACGGTAGCCGCGCCGCTCCCAGTCGAGGTCCTCGAGGTCGAGATCGCCGTGCCGGTGCGACGCCGAGGAGACGACGACCACGCGGTCCCGCAGCCGCGGCAGCAGCAGGTTCGCCAGGGCGAAGTGGCCGAGGTGGTTGGTCGCCAGCTGCAGCTCGTGGCCCTGGGCGCTGGCGGACCGGGGCAGACCTAGCACGCCGGCGTTGTTGACCAGGACGTCGACCTCACCGGTGCGCTCGGCGAAGGCGTGCACGGAGTCCAGGTCCGACACATCGAGCCGGCTGACCTCCACCCGCCCCCGCATCGAGGACAGCTCCCGGGCCACGCGCTCCCCCTTGGCGGGGTCGCGCACCGCGAGCACCACGTGCGCGCCACGGTGCGCCAGCACCTTCGAGGTCAGCAGGCCGATGCCGCTCGTGGCACCGGTGACCACGACGCGACGACCGCCCTGGTCGGGCACCGCGGTCCAGGGACGGGCACGGACCACCGTGGCTCAGTCCTGGTCGGCGACGCGGTAGCGGACCTGGTCACCGACGATGACCGTGCGCCCGACGGTGCACAGCCGGTCCTCGATCTGCTTCATCGTGCGCGGCACGACAGCGCGCGCCGCGTCCCCGGCCTCGCCCTCGGGGAAGTCGATGTCGAAGGTGATGCTCATCCCGGTCATCCGGCTGCCGGCCTCGTCGCGGATCTTGTGCCCCTCGGCGTGCGCCGAGAAGCCGGTCGCCTCCGCGCGCTTGCCGGTGATGAGGGTCAGGTCGATCGCACCGCAGCCGGCCAGCGCCGCCAGCAGCAGCTCGACGGGGGTGAAGTCAGGGTCGCTGCCGGACCCGATCGGCAGCACGCCGCCACGACCGTTCGTGGCCTTGAACCGCTCGGGGCCGATCTTGACCAGGTCGATGCTGCGCAGGGTGTCCGGGGACGCCTCGGGGGTGCTCTCGCTCATGGGGCCAGCCTCCCACGACGACACGCCCGGGATGACCGCCGGCTTGAACGAGACGGCCATGTCGGGTTGTGTGGAGGACTTCTGCACCCCACCGAGGAAAGCGAGTTCTGATGCTCACCCTCACCGAGAACGCCACGAACATCGTCAAGGAGATCGCCTCCCAGGACGGCCTCCCCGACACCGCAGGACTGCGGATCACCTCCGAGTCGGCCGCGGACCCGAGCTTCGCGGTCTCGGCCGCCGACGCCGGTCAGCCCGGCGACCAGGTGGTCGAGCAGTCCGGCGCCACCATCTACCTCGACGAGTCGGCCGCGGTCATGCTCGACGACAAGGTGCTCGACGCCGCCGTCGACCCCAGCGGCAAGGTGGAGTTCGCGCTCGGCCTGCAGCAGTAGGTCGCGACCGCACGCAGAACGCCCTGTCCCGTGGCGCCGGCTCCCTCGTTCGAGGGATCGGTGCCACGCACAGGGCGTTTCGTGTTCCCGGGACTGCCCGGGCCCCGCTCAGCGAGCGAGGAGGCGGAACGAACGGCGCTTGGGGCGCTGGGCCTGGTCGGCCAGCTCCACGTTGCGCAGCAGGGCGTGCTCCTGATCAGGGAGGCGCCGACCGGCGACGATCCCGTGGGCCAGGTCCAACTGCGAGCTCATGCTTCTCTTCCCTCTCGGCCCTCCCGGGCCAGGTCCTGTGCGGTGTCCGGTGACACCGCGGTGGTCATGAGTCATCTTCTTCGACGACGCTTACACTGTAGCGGTCGCTACATGTCCTCGACGCATCAGCGACGCTGTGATCTCGGGCACCCGCGGGGGCTACCGGCCGGCTGGCAGGATCGGGGTCATGAGCACCCCCACCCGCGAGATCCAGCTGACCTCCCGCCCGCACGGCGAGCCCGTGCCCTCCGACTTCCGGACCGTCGAGACCGACCTGCCCGCGCCCGGCGCGGGCGAGGTGCTGGTGCGCAACACGTTCCTCTCGGTGGACCCCTACATGCGGGGCCGGATGAACGACACCAAGTCCTACGTCCCGCCCTACGCCCTCGACGCCCCGCTCGAGGGCGGTGCCGTCGGCGAGGTCGTCGAGAGCAACGACCCCTCCCTCTCCCCCGGCGACACCGTCCTGCACATGTCCGGCTGGCGCGAGCACGCCGTCCTGCCCGCCTCGGCCGCGCGCAAGATCGACGTCTCCTCGGTCCCGGCCTCGGCCTACCTCGGCGTGCTGGGCATGCCCGGCATGACGGCGTACGTCGGCCTGACGCGGGTCGCTGCCATGAAGGAGGGCGACGTCGTCTTCGTCTCCGGCGCCGCCGGCGCGGTCGGCTCGCTCGTCGGGCAGATGGCCCGCCTCCTCGGTGCCGCCAAGGTCATCGGCTCGGCCGGGTCCCCGGAGAAGGTGCGGTGGCTGACCGAGGAGCTCGGCTTCGACGCCGCCTTCAACTACAAGGACGGCCCGGTCTCGAAGCAGCTGCGCGAGCACGGTCCGATCGACGTCTACTTCGACAACGTCGGCGGCGAGCACCTCGAGGCCGCGATCAGCAACCTCAACGACTTCGGCCGGGTCGCCGCCTGCGGTGCCATCGCGACGTACAACGCCACCGAGGCGCCTGCCGGGCCGCGCAACATGATGATGCTGGTGCAGAAGCGGCTGATGCTGCGCGGCTTCATCGTCAGCGACCACGCCGAGGCCACGGGCGAGTTCTACCGCCGCGCCGGCGACTGGGTGGCGGCCGGCGAGCTGGTGGCCCGGGAGACGTTCACCGACGGTCTCGACAGCACCGTGGAGGCGTTCCTCGGTCTGCTCAGCGGCGCGAACACCGGCAAGATGCTCGTGCGCCTGTGACACCCACCCGGCGCGACGACCGTCGCGTCGGGGTCAGGTGAGGCACTGCGCCGGCAGGTCGAACCACCGCAGGTGCTCGAAGTCCGCGGAGACCTGCCCGGGATGGGCAGCCAGGTCGGGGCCCTGCGCGGCCGCGAGCAGCGCTCGCGCGTCGCGCAGGTGCTCGTCCAGCAGCTTCTCTCCCCCGCTCTCGCGGTGCTGGGGCATCTGCGGCACCCCGCCGGCGTACGAGATCTGGCGCAGCGACAGCGGCGGTTCGACCAGTCCCTCGCGGTGGCGCCACAGCCCGGTGGCCACCTCGAAGCGGTAGTCGCCCAGCAGCCGCCAGCCGTCGTGGGCGACCATCCGCACCGCCTCGACCAGGTAGTCGACGACGGTATCGGAGACGAAGTAGTTGAAGTTGACGCGCACCCAGCCGGGCTTGATGCCCTCGCAGCCGCCGGCGATCTCGCGCTCGAACTCCTGGGAGCGCTCGAGGTCGATGCCCAGCAGCCGGTGGCCGTAGGGCCCGGCGCACGAGCAGCCGCCGCGGGACTGGATGCCGAAGAGGTCGTTGAGCAGCGCCACCACGAAGTTGTGGTGCAGGTAGCGACCCGAGGGCGAGCGCACCACGAAGGAGACGATCGAGAGCCGCCGGGCCTCGAGGCTGCCGAGGATCTCCAGGGCAGGCTCCTCCTGCCAGGCGGCGACCGCGCGGGCGAGGTGGCGCTCCTCCTGCTCACGGATCGTGTCGGTGCCCACGGCCTGCTTGAGCCCGAAGACCAGCCCGGCCCGGATCGACTCGATGATCGCCGGGGTGCCGCCCTCCTCGCGCTGCGCGGGGTCGGCGACGTAGCGGTGGGCGTCGTCGTTGACGTAGGCCACCGTGCCGCCGCCGGGCACGTCGGGCACCCGGTTGGCGAACAGCTCGCGTCGCGCCACCAGCACCCCGGGCGTCGAGGGACCGCCGATGAACTTGTGCGGGGAGATGAAGACGCCGTCCTTGGGGACAGCGGCCGATCCTCGAGCGCCTGCATCTCGATGTCGACGTACGGCGCCGCCGCGGCGAAGTCCCACAGCGACAGCGCCCCGTGCTCGTGGAGGACCTCCGCGACACCGGCGGTGTCGGACAGGATCCCGGTGACGTTGCTGGCGGCCGAGAACGACCCGATGAGCAGCGGTCTGTCGGCGTGCTCCTCCAGGCGGGCGCGCAGGTGCGCCTGGTCGATCTGGCCGTCGGCGTCCTCGGGGATCACCACGACGTCCGCGATCGTCTCGCGCCACGGCACCTCGTTGGAGTGGTGCTCGTAGGGACCCACGAACACCACCGGGCGCCGGTCGGCGGGGACGTGGTCGCTGAGGCGGTGGATGTCGTCGAGCACGGAGGGCACCCGCAGCCCGAGCACCCCGATGAGCTTGGCGATGGCACCGGTGCTGCCGGAACCGGCGAAGAGGACCACGGTGGAGTCGTCACCGCCGCACGCCTCGTGGATGGTCGCGCGGGCCTCCTCGCGCAGCCGGGTCGTCTGCAACCCGGTGCCGGAGGACTCGGTGTGGGTGTTGGCGTAGGCGGGCAGCACCTGCTCGCGCACGAAGTCCTCGATGAACGACAGCGCCCGACCTGAGGCCGTGTAGTCGGCGTAGGTCACGCGGCGCCTGCCGTACGGCGTGGCCATCACCTGGTCCTCGCCGATGACCGAGGTGCGCACGGTCTCGAGCAGCCGGTCGCGGTCCTCGCGTGCGCACGCTCCCTCAGCCATGGCCACAGCATAGGAACACGACGATGCCGGCCGATTGCGGGATCTCGTCGCCCCCGACTTCAATGACCCCCGTGGAGCGATCTGGTACGTCCTGCGACCTCGGCGATGTCGCGGGGGTCTTCCCGACCGACCGGCGCCACCCGTCGACGACCAGGTGGACCTCCCTGCTGACGCGGCTGTCCGTGCTGACGCTCGCCGTCCTGATGACCACGGGCTGCACGTCGCAGGAGACGACGACCGGACCGGCGACTGGAGCCGATGCCGTGTCCGACACCCGGCAGTCGCACCTGGGCGACGAGGGCATCGCCGTCATCAAGAGCACCGGCGCCGCTCGCCTGGACCTGCAGGACCACGCCATCGCGGCGAGCGAGGTCGGGGTCGAAGAAGGGCGCATGGGTCCGATCATCGGTTCGCCCAGCGGACCGGTGATCGATCTGACCCTCGTCGGACCCCGGGGTGAGGACACCGTCGAGACCTCGGTCTTCGGGGTCCTGTTCGACACCGACGGTTCCGGACTCTCGGTCACGTGGACCACGTCGTACGACGCCGGCGAGGGGCTCAGCGCGCTGCGTGCGGAGCGCCGACGCTGGGGTTTGCGCGCGTCGGACCTGCAGTTCCTGGCCGAAGACGTCCAGTGGGGAGGCGAGGTCGACCGCGTCCTGGGGCCCAGCGTCGCCCAGAGCGGCCTCGTGGTGTCGACCACCGCCCGGTTCGGTCGGCGCGACGTGCTCCAGTTCGAGGTCCTGCTGTCCGATGCCTACTACACCCCGAAGGCCCTCGCGCAGATCGAGCGTGGGGAGATCCCGTGACGTCCCCGCTGGCTCGACCGAGCGCCGGAGCGCGGCCTTCACCAGGTCACCCGCACGGAGCGCTCAGTGCCCTCCAGCCCGGCCTGCCGGGTCGGAGGGCACTGAGGGGATGGGGCTGCGACGTTGCCCCGGCTCGGCTCAGCAGCCGCGGCAGACGGGGCCCCGGCCACCCTTCTCGTTGATCTGGACGAAGTAGCCCTTGCCGCCCTGGACCACGCTGGTCTGCGGACCCACGCTCTTCTCGACGCGACCACCGTTGCGGCGCAGTCGCAGCTCGAAGAGCACCTCGTCGTTGCGCGGGGCCTCCTCGATGGCCTTGCTCACCGCGGCGACCGTCTTGGCACGCCAGATGTTCGTCCACGCCGAGGCGCCGCCCTGCACGCCCAGGAAGCCCGAGCGGGCCCGGTCGCCGATGCGGGTGCTGAACGGCACGTAGCTCAGCGTGTCGTCCTCCGCCTTGAGGATCGCGCGGACCTTGAGCATCGACCCGGGCTTGGCGACGATGCCCTGGCGACGGTTGCTGACCTTGGTCCACTTGCCCTTGCGCCACTGCTCGAGGCCCTTGACCCGCAGGAGGTCGGTGTCGTCGGTGACCGCGGAGTCGAGCTCGACGGAGTCGAGGTCCACCTCGTCCATCTGGGACAGCACGTAGACCAGGTCCCCGATCTCCCAGGCAGGCTCGATGGTGATGTCCCGCTGCGACACGTAGGTGTCGTCGAAGGCGATCGTGAACGGTGCGCCGGCCTCGTCGGTGCCGGTGACGCTCATCCCGAACGCCGAGGTGCCCCCGAAGATGCCGTCGAGGACCCGGTCGTGGTTGGCCACGTGCTGGGAGAAGCTCACGTCGGCGGCGTAGTCGGAGACGTAGACGTCGGTGGAGCCGGTGCGCTGCTTGGCGCGGTAGGTGACGTCCGAGGTCACCGTCATGGCGTCCGGCAGGGTGCCGATCATGCCGGTGATGCCCGCGAGCCGGTCGTCGGTCACGGTGCCGACCGCCGGGCTGATGTTCGCGACCTTGAACGGCGCTCCGAGGCTCTCGGGCTGCACGAACAGCGCGTCGGCCGGGTGCATGCCCAGGGTGGTGTTCCCCAGGAAGCCCATCGGGTGGCCGAAGCCGACCACCTCGCCGGCGCACACCGAGGTCACGGTGCCGACACCGGCGTAGGAGATGTCGCCGTACGAGAACGACGCCCCCAGGTTGCCGCCGGGGACCAGGTCCGCCGCACCGGCTCGGCCGGCGCTGTCGCGGCCGCCGCGCACGGCGGCGAAGTCGGTGCCCGTGAGGTACTTCGCCTCGCGCTCGGCCGCCAGCTCCTGGATGTCGGACAGACGTCGTGCGCTGATGCCGGTCACACCGAGGGGCAGCCGCAGCTGCGAGAAGCCCTCGGCGGCCTGGCTGCGCGTGGCGCTCGTGCGCGCCCCGATCTCGCGTGCCGTCGAGCCGTCGACCCCGACCTTCTTGGGGGACTCCGAGGCGAGGTAGTCGTCCATCTCGGTGTAGGGCGTGATGCCCGCGATCGGGGACGGACCCCACGAGAGGCCGTAGGCGATCGCCCCGACCAGGTTGTTGTCCGCGGGGTCGCCGACGTAGACCGGCGAGCCGGACATGCCCTGCCAGATGCCGCCGGCCTTCGACATCGGCGACTCCGGGTCGGGGTCCTCGAAGTCGACGACCAGCATGTCGAGGCCCACCGCGATGCCGTCGTCGATGGTGCCGATGACGGTGCCGGTGAACTCCTGCGGCTCGGTGCCGCGGACCACGCTGAGCGCGGTCAGCGTGTCACCCTCGGCGAGGGTGGCGACGTCGACCGGCGACGCGCAGCCGTCGGGCGCGGCCGCGGACTGAGCGGGCCCGGAGGACAGGGCCAGCCCCGAGATCATCAGCCCGAGAGCGGCTGTGGTGGATGCCATCGCCTTCGCCCTGCGGCTGCTGTGGATACGCTTCATCGCGTGTGGTTCCTCCCGTGAGGTGGAGGCGAACAGGACGCCTCTCGCTCATGTTGACGCCGCCGACGACGTTTTGGTTGCCACCACTCCCACTTCTGTCCCAACTGTTACCCGCCGCCGGCCCGGGGCCAGGTGGTCCGGAGGGTGCCCGGGCGCCCCTAGGGTGGCCGGGTGACCGATCAGCCCCCAGCCCCCAGCACCCGCGGACTGCAGCGCTCCGAGGCACTCGCCCGCGCCGAGATGATCGAGGTGAGCGGCTACGACGTCGCGCTCGACCTGGCCTCCTCGGAGGAGACCTTCGACTCGACGACGCGGATCAGCCTGACCTCCCGCGGCGGGAGGACGTTCCTGGACCTCAAGCCGCGGGCGGTGCGCAGCATCCGGCTCAACGGGACCGCGATCGACGTCGACCTGCTGCAGCGCGGCCGGGTGCCGCTCGAGACGGTCGAGGGCGTCAACGAGGTCGTCGTCGAGGCCGTGATGGCCTTCCGCAACGACGGCGAGGGGCTGCACCGCTCCGTGGATCCCGCCGACGGTCGCCACTACGTCTACGGCATGTCGTTCATGGACGCCGCGCCCAGCATCTTCGCCTGCTTCGACCAGCCCGACCTCAAGGCCCCGTACACGTTCCACGTGCGGGCGCCCGAGGACTGGGTCGTGATCGGGAACGCGCCGGGGCACAACCCCGAGCCCGGCGTGTGGGAGCTGGAGACCAGCAAGCCGCTGTCGACGTACTTCGTCACCCTGGTGGCCGGGCCCTACCACCTGGTGCGCGACGAGCACGACGGGATCCCGCTCGGCCTCTCCTGCCGCCAGAGCATCGCGGCCGACCTCGACGCCGACGCCGACGAGCTGCTCACCCTGACCCGGCAGTGCTTCGACGAGCTCCACCGGCTGTTCGGCATCCGCTACCCCTTCGGCGACTACCACCAGGCGTTCGTGCCCGAGTTCAACGCCGGGGCGATGGAGAACCCCGGGTGCGTCACCTTCCGCGACCCGCTCGTCTTCACCAGCCGGGTCACCCGCGGCCAGCGCATCTCGCGCGCGACGACCGTGGCCCACGAGATGGCCCACCAGTGGTTCGGCAACATCACCACCCCGCGGTGGTGGGACGACCTGTGGCTCAACGAGTCGTTCGCCGAGTACATGGGCAACCGGGTCACCGCCGAGGCCACCCAGTACGACGACGCCTGGGTGCAGACCGCCTACGCGCGCCGGCAGTGGGGCCTGCTCGCCGACCAGCGCCCCAGCACCCACCCGGTCGCCGGCAACGGCGAGGAGGACGCCACCGCGGCCCTGCAGAACTTCGACGGCATCTCCTACGCCAAGGGTTCGAGCATCCTCAAGCAGCTCAACACCACGATGGGCGACGAGGTCTTCTTCGCCGGTGTGCGCGACCACTTCGACCGGCACTTCTACGGCAACGCCACGATGCAGGACCTGCTCGACAGCTGGACCCGGGCCGGCGCGGTCGACCTGGGCCCCTTCGCCGACAACTGGCTCGTCACCGCCGGTCCCGACCGGCTGGTCCTGGAGCGTCCCGACCGGCTGCTGCGCACCCCGGCCCCGGACCGACCGGCCGAGCGTCGACACACGCTGCGGATCGCGACCCGGGCGGCCGGCGCCGCCGACTGGCAGGTCGACGAGCAGGTGCTCGACGCGGCCGAGACGGCGTACGACGTCGCGGCGGGCACCGCGGTGCTGCTCGACCCGTTCGAGGACACCTGGGCGGTCACCGAGCCGGACCCCGAGACCCTGGCGCTGCTGCCCGGGCTGGTCGCGACGACCACCGACCCGATGCTGCGCGCGGGCATGTGGAACTCGGTGCGCAGCGCCTACCACCACGCCCGGGTCTCCCCCGACGCCGTGCTCGACCTGCTCGAGGCCTGGCTGCCGGTGGAGGACCAGGACGCCGGGCTGCAGCACACGCTGGGCTGGGTGCTCGCCAAGGTCGTCCCGCTCGCCGCCGACCCCGACGCCGCCGCGTCCCGCGTGCACGCCGCCACCTGGCAGGTCGCGCGCGCGGCCGAGTCGGGCTCGACGGTCCAGCTCGCGGCCTTCCAGGCTGCGGTCTCGTCCTGCGCCTCGGTCGACCTGCTCGAGGGCTGGCTGATGGGGCGCGACCTGCCGGTCGGGATCGAGCTCGACCTCGCCCTGCGCTGGCGGCTGCTGGTGCGGCTCGCGGTGCTGGGAGCGGTGGACCGCGCGGCGCTCGACCAGCACCTCGACGCCGAACCCACCGCGGTGTCCCGCGTCGAGCACACCCGCGCGATCGCGTCGCTGCCCACGGCGGAGGCGAAGGCGTGGGCCTGGGCGCGCTTCTCGGGAGCGGCCACCGCGCCCAACTACGAGCTGGAGGCGGCCGGCGAGGGCATGTGGCGCGCCGGCCAGGAGCAGCTGACCGATCCGTACGTCGCGCGCTACTTCGACGAGCTGCCCGGCACCGCGCAGGCGCACAGCGGCTGGGTGCTGGCCGACGTCGCCGAGGCGTTCTTCCCGCTCACCTCGCTCCACGACACGACCGTGACCCGGGCCCACGAGCTCATCGCCCGAGCCGACCTCGACGCCTCGTTGCGACGACGGGTCGTGGACACCACCGACGAGCTCGAGCACCGCCTCGCCGTGGCCCGGACGTACGGGAGCCACTGATCGTGGTGGGCCTGCCGGGACTCCCCCGCCGACCCGGCCCGACGGTCCGGACCCGCGTCGAGGAGCACGACGGCGACCAGGTCCGGCACCGCGAGGACCGTCTGGTGACCGAGGAGCCGCTCGAGCTGCGCCTGGCCTGGCCGGGCGCACCCGCGCGCCGGGCCTGGGTGACGATGCGGACCCCGGGACACGACTTCGAGCTGGCCGCCGGGTGGGTGGCCCACGAGGGGCTGCTGTCGGCCCGCACGGGTCTGGCCGGGATCGCCTACTGCACCGACGCCGACCTGGCGCCGGAGCAGGAGTTCAACGTCGTCACCGTCACCCTCGACGCCGCCCCCGCCCGCGAGCCCGGGCACCGGCACGAGGGGTTGTCGGCGGGCTCGTCGGCCTGCGGCGTCTGCGGCTCCGACAGCGTCGCCGAGGCGCTGGCCGTGAGCACCGCCGCGCCGTGGGCGGGGCCGCTGCCGTCCGCGGACGTCGTACGCCTGCTCCCGGAGCGGCTGCGTGAGTCGCAGCGGGTCTTCGACCGCACCGGCGGGGTGCACGCCGCCGGGCTGGCCACCGCCGACGGACGGGTGCTGGTCGTCCGCGAGGACGTCGGGCGCCACAACGCCGTCGACAAGGTCGTCGGGACCCGGATCCTGGCCGGCTCCACGCCGGCGGAGGCCTGCCTCGTGGTCAGCGGCCGGGCCGGGTTCGAGCTGGTGCAGAAGGCCGTCGCCAGCGGCATCGGCGCGCTCGTCGCCGTCGGCGCCCCCACCTCGCTGTCGGCCCGTCTCGCCGCCGAGCACGGTCTGGCGCTGTGGGGCTTCGTGCGGGGCGAGCGCGCCGTGCGCTACAGCTGACCCGACCGACCGACCGACCGACCGCCTCGCACGCCGCGCCCGAGCGGTGAGCCCGCAACCGGACCCGACTCCAGGACGGTTGCCAGCCCACCGCTCCCCCGCCCCGGGACGCACGGGAGCCCCGGTCGCGGTGCGACCGGGGCTCCCGGGGTGGTGCGGACTGGTCCTGGTCAGGCCAGGTCGAAGCGGTCGGCCTCCATCACCTTGTCCCAGGCGGCGACGAAGTCGTGCACGAACTTCTCCCTCGCGTCGTCGCTGGCGTAGACCTCGGCGAGCGCGCGCAGCTCGGAGTTCGAGCCGAAGACCAGGTCGGCCGCGGTCGCGGTCCAGCGGGTCGCGCCGGTGGCGTCCTGGATGTCGTAGACGTTCTCCTGGTCGCGCGAGGCCCGCACCCTGTTGCCGGGGGTGAGCAGGTTGACGAAGAAGTCGGTCGAGAGCACACCCGGACGATCGGTGAGCACGCCGTGGCGCGACCCGCCGACCGTGGCCGCCAGGCTGCGCATGCCGCCCAGCAGCACGGTCAGCTCGGGAGCGGTCAGGTCGAGCATGTAGGCCCGGTCCACCATCAGCGCCTCGGCCGGAATCTTCTCGCCGTCGCGCAGGTAGCCCCGGAAGGCATCGGCACGGGGCTCGAGGAAGCGGAACGAGTCGGCGTCGGTCTGCTCGGCGCTGGCGTCGGTGCGCCCCGGGCGGAACGGCACCGTCACCTCGACACCGCCCTCGCGAGCCGCCTGCTCGATCGCGGCGACACCGCCGAGCACGATCAGGTCGGCCAGCGAGATCCGCCTGCCGCCCGACTGCGCGTCGTTGAAGTCCCGCTGGACGCGCTCGAGGGTCTCGAGGGCGGCAGCCAGCTCCTCGGGCTCGTTGACCTCCCAGTCCTTCTGCGGTGCCAGGCGCACCCGCGCACCGTTGGCGCCGCCGCGCAGGTCGGTCTTGCGGAACGACGAGGCGGAGGCCCACGCGGTGGCGACGAGTCGCTGGGGGCTCAGGCCGGAGCCGAGCAGCGTCGCCTTGAGCGAGGCGATGTCGGTGTCGTCCACGAGCTCGTGGTCCACGGCCGGCACCGGGTCCTGCCACAGCTGGGCCTCGGGGACCCAGGGGCCCCGCAGCCGCTCGATCGGGCCCATGTCGCGGTGCAGCAGCTTGTACCAGGCGCGGGCGAAGGCGTCGGCGAACTCGTCGAGGTTCTCGTGGAAGCGGCGCGAGATCTTCTCGTAGGCCGGGTCCACGCGCAGGGACAGGTCGGTGGTGAGCATGGTCGGCTTGCGCTTGGGCGAGTCCTCGGTGGGGCCGGGGATGACCGCCTCGGCGTCCTTGGCCTCCCACTGCCAGGCGCCGCCGGGGCTCTTCACGAGCTCCCACTCGTGGCCGAAGAGCATGTCGTAGAAGCCGTTGCTCCACCGGGTGGGCGTCGGCGTCCAGGTGACCTCGAGACCGGAGGTGATGGCGTCGGCTCCCGTGCCGCTGCCGTGGTCGCTGATCCAGCCGAGCCCCTGCTCGGTGAGGTCGGCGGCCTCGGGCTCGGGGCCGACGTGGTCGTCGGCGACGGCCGCACCATGGGTCTTGCCGAAGCTGTGGCCGCCGGCGATGAGCGCGACGGTCTCCTCGTCGTTCATCGCCATCCGGGCGAAGGTCTCGCGGATGTAGTGCGCGGCCTTGAGCGGGTCGGGCTCGCCCTGCGGTCCCTCGGGGTTGACGTAGATGAGCCCCATCTCGGTCGCACCGAGGTCCTCGACCATCGTGCCGTCGCCGGTGTAGCGGCCGTCGGCCAGCCACTCGTCCTCGGCGCCCCAGAAGATCTCCTCGGGCTCCCACACGTCCGCGCGGCCGAAGGCGAAGCCGAAGGTCTCGAAGCCCATGTCCTCGAGCGCCACGTTGCCGGCGAGCACGATCAGGTCGGCCCACGAGAGCTTCTGGCCGTACTTCTGCTTGACCGGCCACAGCAGGCGGCGCGCCTTGTCGAGGTTGGCGTTGTCGGGCCACGAGTTGAGCGGGGCGTAGCGCTGCATGCCCTGCCCGGCCCCGCCGCGCCCGTCGAAGAGGCGGTAGGTGCCTGCGGCGTGCCAGCTCAACCGGATCATCAGCCCGCCGTAGTGGCCGAAGTCGGCCGGCCACCAGTCCTGGGAGGTGCGCAGGAGCTGCACGACGTCGGCCTTGACGGCCTCGGCGTCGAGCGACCCGACCTCCCGCGCATAGTCGAAGTCCGCGCCGAGCGGGTCGCCCTTCGAGGAGTGGACGCGCAGCGGCGACAGGTCCAGGCGATGGGGCCACCAGTCCTGGTTGGTGCGGGGGGCGGCGCCCTCGGGGGCGGTCGGCCCCGGGATCCCGGGGTTCTCGCTCTCGGAGCCACCGTGCTGCTGGGTGGCGCTCTGGGCGGCGGCGTCGCCCACGGGACAACGCTCCTGGTTCTCGGTCATGTCTGCCTTTCGAGATGCATCGGAGTCTGGGTGGTGGATCACGACGGGGTGCAGGCCGGGCAGGTCCCCCAGTAGACGACCTCGGCCTCGTCGAGCATGAAGCCGTGGTCCTCGGAGGCGTCCAGGCAGGGGGCGTCCCCGACGGCGCAGGCCACGTCGGCGACGGCTCCGCAGCTGCGGCAGACCACGTGGTGGTGGTTGTCGCCGACCCGGGTCTCGTAGAGCGCGACCGAGCCCGAGGGCTGGATGCGACGCAGGAGGCCTGCGGACGTGAGGGCGCGCAGGACGTCGTACACCGCCTGGTGTGAGACCTCGCCCAGGGCGGCGCGCACCGAGCGCAGGATGGTCTCGGTGTCGCTGTGCGGCTGTTGCTGGACTGCGGTGAGGACCGCGACCCGTGGCCGCGTCACGCGCAGCGAGGCCGCGCGCAGCAGTGCCTCGAACGTGCTGGCCCCGGGGCCGTCGAGCACGTGCGCGGACAGGGGCGCGGCGTCACTGGTCATCGCGACGAGTATGACCCGGTGTCTTGAATCATTCAAGACAAGGTTTCCACGACCGCCCGTCCCAGCGCCCGGCCGCTCAGCCAGGCACCCTCCACCCGGGGCCGCGACGACCAGGCGTCGCCGCAGACGCCGAGCAGGTCCTCGCCCCACAGGTACGTCGCCTGCTCGCGGCCGCGCTCGGGCCGCGCCAGGCTCCAGCGGTGCACGTGCGCCTGCACAGGTGCGGCTCGGGCACCTACCAGCGCGCGCAGGCGCTCCACGAGCAGCGGCGCCGCTGCGGCGGGGTCCTCGAGGTGCCCTGCTGCCAGGCCCGGGGTGGAGTGCGCGACCAGCACAGGGGCGTCGTCACCGCGGCGGCGTCCGTCGTCCGCGATCCACGACAGCACCGGGTCGTCGTTGACGAACGCCCCGTGAGGCAGGTCGCGCCAGCACCGGTCGCCCCAGGTGGCGGTCAGCGCGAGCACCGGCTCGAAGGGCACGTCCAGCGCCGCCACGACGGCGCCGTACGCCGCAGGGTCCAGGAGGCGGGCGGCCTGCGGGTCCGGCATCGCGAGCAGCACCGCGCGAGCGGGGACGCCGTCGACGGTCGGACGCCCGGCCGGTGAGCGCCCCACCTGCACCACCTCTTGAGCGGTGCCCACCTCGAGCCCGGCGGCGAGCGCTTCCACGAGGGTCCGGATCCCGCCCGCGGTCCCCCACCGGACCGGGCCGCGCTTGGGCTCGGGCGCCCGTCCCGGGGCCAGGGCCGTGAACGTGTCGGTCCAGGGGTGCGCCAGTCCTCGGGAGCGCCACTCCTCGACCACGGCAGCGAAGTCGTCGTCGCCGACGGTCAGGTAGGACGCGCCGATGTCGGCCGGTCGCCCCTCGAACCGCTTGCTGGCCATCCGGCCGCCGATCCGGCGTCCGCGGTCGAGCAGGCGCACCGAGACGCCGGCCTCCTGCAGGACGCGGGCGCAGGCGACCCCGCTGATGCCGGCGCCGACCACGACGACCTGGTCCGGGCTCGGGCTCGGGGGTGTCATGTGAGCAGCCTGGCAGGCCGGTCGCGGCGTGGGACCACCTGCTTGTCGGTGGTCCCTCCTAGCGTCGGGGCCATGCGCATCCTGCACACCTCCGACTGGCACCTGGGCCGGTCGTTCCACCGCGAGGGGATGCTCACGCACCAGGCCGGCTACATCGACCACCTGCTCGAGGTCGTCGCCTCCGAGGAGGTCGACCTGGTGGTGGTCGCCGGGGACGTCTACGACCGGGCGCTGCCCCAGGTCGACGCGGTCCGGCTGGCCGACGACGCCCTGTCGCGGCTGGCGGCGTCGCGGGCGCGGGTCGTGGTGAGCAGCGGCAACCACGACTCGGCGCAGCGCCTGGGCTTCAGCTCCCGGCTCATCGACGCCGCCGGGGTCCACCTGCGCACCGATCCGGCCTCGGTGGGCACCCCGGTGGTGCTGGGCGACGCGCACGGCGAGGTGGTCGTGCACGCGCTGCCCTACCTCGATCCCGACGCGGTGCGGGAGCCGTGGGGCCTCGCCGTTCGCTCGCACGAGGCCGCGCTCTCCGAGGCGATGCGGCGGGTGCGCGTCGACCTGGCGGGTCGTCCGCGGGCCCGCTCGGTGGTGCTCGCGCACGCGTTCGTCGGTGGCTCGCTCGACGCGGTGCGCGCGAGCGACTCCGAGCGGGACATCAGCGTCGGGGGCGTCTCGCTGGTGCCCACCAACCTCTTCGACGGCATCGACTACACCGCCCTGGGCCACCTGCACGGTCGGCACGTGCTCGCGGACAGCGTGCGCTACTCCGGCTCGCCGCTGGCCTACTCCTTCTCCGAGGCCGACCACGTCAAGGGGTCCTGGCTGGTCGACCTGGACGCCGACGGCCTGCGCCGTGCCGAGTTCGTCGAGGCGCCGGTCCCCCGGGGGCTCGCCCGCCTCCGCGGCACCCTCGAGGAGCTGCTGGCCGACCCGGACCTGGAGCGCCACGAGCGGTCGTGGGTGCAGGTCAGCCTGACGGATGCCCAGCGCCCTGCCCAGGCGATGGACCAGCTGCGTCGCCGCTTCCCGCACACCATGGTGCTGGCCTTCGAGGGCCAGGTCCCCGGGCTCGGTGCGCTGCCCGCGCGGCCCAGCACCGGGCGCAGCGACCACGACGTGGTCACCGAGTTCGTGCGCACGGTGCGCGGCACCGGTGTCGACGACGACGAGGCGCTGCTCCTGCGCGCCGCCGTCGACGCGTGCTGCGAGGACACCACCGCCGACCCGGTCGAGCGGAGCGTGGGCTGATGCGGCTGCACCGCCTCGAGATCACGGCCTTCGGGCCCTTCGCAGGCACCGTCGAGGTCGACCTCGACCGGCTCTCGGAGGCCGGGCTCTTCCTGCTCACCGGTCCCACCGGCGCCGGCAAGACCAGCGTGCTCGACGCGGTGTGCTTCGCGCTGTACGGCGATGTTCCCGGTGACCGCGCCAGCGCCAAGCGCCTGCGCTGCGACCAGGCCGAGCCGGGGGTGGCCCCGCGCGTCGAGCTCGAGTTCACCCTGTCGGCCCGACGCTTCCGGCTGGTGCGCTCCCCCGCGTGGGAGCGCCCCAAGAAGCGCGGCACCGGCACGACCACCGAGCCCGCCCACGTCGTCCTGTCGGAGCGGCGCGAGGGAGAGTGGCAGGCCCTGTCGACCCGTCTCGACGAGACGGGCTACCTCGTCGGCGATCTCCTGGGGATGAACCTGGTCCAGTTCACCCAGGTGGCGATGCTGCCGCAGGGACGCTTCCAGGCGTTCCTGCGCGCTCGATCCGACGAACGGCACAAGCTGCTGCAGCAGCTCTTCCGCACCGGTCGCTTCGAGCAGGTCGAGGCCTGGCTGAAGGAGCGGCGCAGCCTCCTGCGCCGCACCTCCCAGGCCGCGGAGGAGCAGGTCGCCGACCTCGTCAGTCGACTCAGCGAGGTCGCCCTCGCCACCCTGCCCGGCCCTGGGTCCGGCCCTGGGTCCGGCCCTGGGTCCGGCGCCGCGCCCGACGACGCTGCGCCCGACGACGCTGTGCCCGACCTGGGCCTGCTGGCCGACGACGGCTCGCTGCTGGCCTGGGCCCGTGACCTCGCCGCGAGCACCGCCACCGAGCACGACGAGGCCGGCGCGGCTGTCGAGGTCGCGCTGGGCCACGAGCAGCAGACCGGCGAGACCCTGGAGCGGGCCCGCCACCGGGAACGGCTGCACGAGCGGGAGCAGCGCGCGCTGCGCGAGCAGCGCCTGCTGGCCGACGGTGCGCAGCAGCAGCTCGTGGACCAGCAGCGCCTCGAGGGGGCCCACCGGGCCGCGCGGGTCCAGCCACTGGCCCAGCTGGCCCGGCGGGCGGCCGAGCGGGTGCCGCCGCTGCGCGACCGGGTCGAGACCTGCCGGGTCTCCGCCGCCCGGGCGCTGGGGCCCGAGCAGCCGCTCGACGACGCTGCTGTGCTGCGGCGCAGCCACGACGACGCCCGGGCCGCGGTCACCACCCTGGGCACCCTGCGCCCCCGGGTGCGGCAGCTCGCCGAGGGCCGGGCCCGGCTGTCGACGCTGCTGGCCCGGCAGGAGGCCGACTCGGCCCTCGTAGACGACCTGGCGCAGGTCCTGGTCGAGTTGCCGCCCCAGGTCGCGGCCGCCCGCGACCGGGTCGCCGCGCTGCGCTCCGCAGCCGAGCGGGCCCCCGCCCTGCAGGAGGGCCTCGAGCTGGTCCGGACCCGGATGCACGCGCACGAGGAGGTCCGCACCCTCCTCCGGGCGGGCGAGAGCGCCCGGACCGAGTGGCTCGAGGCCCGCGAGGGCGCCGTCGCCGCGCACGAGCACCTGCTCGCGGTCCGCGAGGCTCGCATCGACTCGATGGCCGCCGAGCTCGCCGGCGCGCTGGCCGTCGGTTCCTGCTGCCCGGTCTGCGGCTCCGACGACCACCCCGCCAAGGCGGTGGCCGGCCCGGGCGCGGCGGACGCCGGCGCCGAGCGCGAGGCCCAGCGCCGCCTGGACGACGCCAAGGCCGAGGAGCACGTGCGCGCCACCCACCACCGCGACCTGTGCACCCGCCTCGAGGTCGCCCGCGCCCGCACCGGCGGTGTCGCCGCCGACGACCTGGCGGCCCGCGCCGCCACGCTGCGCGATCAGCTGGTCGAGGCCGAGGCCGCCGGGCGCGCCCTGCCGGGGGCCGCGCAGACGCTGACCGACCTCGAGGACCGCCTGACCAGGGCCGGCACCGAGCGCAGCAGCCTGGTGGCTGACGAGGCCCGGCGCGAGGCGACCCTCAGCGCCCTGCAGGACGACCTGGAGCGGCTCGACGACGAGGTCCGAGCCGTCCTGGACGATCTCACCCCCGACCAGCTCGTCCGCGATGTCGAGCACGAGGGGCTCGACGCGCTGCTGGAGACGCTCCTGCAGCTGCACGAGGCTCGCGCCAGCACCGCCCGGGCGTTGGACGCCGCCCTCGCGGACCTCCAGACGGCCCGCGAGGCAGCCGCGGCGGCGGACGCCGCCGCCCTGGACACCGCGCTCGAGCAGGGGTTCGCCGACGTGGGGGCCGCGGTGGCGGCGTACCTCGACGATGCGGGGGTGCGCACGCTGGAGCAGCGGACCAGCGAGCACGCCCGTCGAGTCGACCGGGCGCGCCAGGCCCTCGCCGAGGTCGCCACCGAGCGCCGCACGCTGGCGCCGGATCCGAACCCGGACGGCACCCCCTCGCCCGACGTCGACGCCCTGGCGACCCGGCACGAGGCCGCTCGTGCGGAGCTGGCCGCGGCCCGCTCCCGGGTCGCCACCCTGACCGCGCGCCGGACCCGACTCGACGGCCTGGTCACCGACCTCGACACCCGGCTGGCGGAGTGGGCGCCGATCCGGCGCGACCTCGCACTGACCAGCCGCCTCGGGGCGTTCGTCGAGGGCCGGTCCGCCGACAACCACCTGCAGATGCGGCTCTCGGCCTACGTGCTGGCCTACCGGCTCGCCCAGGTCGTGGCGGCCGCCAACGAGCGGCTGGCGCGGATGTCGGA
Organism: Nocardioides dokdonensis FR1436; assembly: GCF_001653335.1. NCBI lineage: Bacteria > Bacillati > Actinomycetota > Actinomycetes > Propionibacteriales > Nocardioidaceae > Nocardioides > Nocardioides dokdonensis. The sequence goes on along the minus strand of NZ_CP015079.1, from coordinate 3,409,065 downwards.
CCGCCGCTACAGCCTCGAGCACACCGCCCAGCGAGGTGCGGGCGAGACCCGGGGCGGCCTCAGCCTGCGGGTGCGCGACGACTGGTCCGGTGAGGCCCGTGACCCGGCCACCCTGTCGGGCGGCGAGACCTTCGTGGTCTCGTTGGCCCTCGCACTCGGGCTCGCCGACGTCATCACCGCCGAGGCGGGGGGCGCCGACCTCGACACCCTCTTCGTCGACGAGGGGTTCGGCTCGCTCGACGCCGACACCCTCGAGGACGTCATGGACACCCTCGACTCGCTGCGCGAGGGCGGGCGCGTCGTGGGCGTGGTCAGCCACGTGGCCGAGATGCGGGACCGGATCCCCACCCAGCTGCGGGTGGCGAAGTCCCGCTCCGGGTCGACCCTGGCCGTCACGAGCGCCGGCGGCGCGAGCGATCGATTAGGTTCGCTGTCATGAGCGGCACCCGCGTCGACCCGTCCTTCCTGGCCCTGCCCCACCGGCACCTCGGCGAGGTCGCCCTGGCTCGTGCCGGCGAGCTCGGGGCCACGCACGCGGACTTCCGCTTCGAGCGGGTGCGCTACCAGCACCTCGCAGCCCGCGACGGCGTGCTGCAGGCCGCCGACGACACCCAGGACATCGGGTTCGCGGTGCGCGTGGTCCACCACGGCGCGTGGGGCTTCGCCTCCGGCGTGGTGCTGACGCCGCAGGAGGCGCGCAGCGTCGCCGCGCGTGCGGTCGCGGTCGCCGAGGTCGCCGCCACCATGACCAGCACGCCCGTCGAGCTCGCACCGGAGCCGACGTACGACGACGTCACCTGGGTCTCCGACTACGAGATCGACCCCCTCGAGGTCCCCACGGCCGAGAAGGCCGCCGTGATCGTCGACTGGACCCGGCGGCTGCGCGAGCACCCCGGGGTCGAGCACGCCTCGGGCTTCGTCCTGGCGGTGCGGGAGAACAAGTACTACGCCGATCTGCACGGCACCCGCACCACCCAGCAGCGGGTGCGCATGCAGCCGGGCTTCGAGGCGATGGGCACCGGCGCCGGAGGCTTCGACTCGATGGCCTCGATCGCGGCCGCGGTGGGCCGCGGCTGGGAGTACGTCGTGGGGGGTTCGCCCGGAGCGGCCTGGGACTGGGACGCCGAGATCGCGGAGGTGCCGGGGCTGCTGGCCGAGAAGCTCGCCGCCCCCAGCGTCGAGGCCGGTCGCTACGACCTCGTGATCCACCCCTCCAACCTGTGGCTGACCATCCACGAGTCGATCGGTCACGCCACCGAGCTCGACCGGGCACTGGGCTACGAGGCGAACTACGCCGGCACCTCGTTCGCCACCTACGACCAGCTCGGCAGCCTGCGCTACGGATCGTCGGTGATGAACGTGACCGGCGACCGCACCACGGCGCACGGCCTGGCGAGCGTGGGCTACGACGACGAGGGCGTGCAGGCGCAGTCGTGGGACATCGTCTCCGACGGGGTGCTGGTCGGCTACCAACTCGACCGGTCGATGGCGGCCATGAAGCCCGAGCTCGCCGGCCCGGATCGTCCGTCGGGTCGGTCCAACGGCTGCGCGTACGCCGACTCCCCCGGCCACGTGCCGATCCAGCGGATGGCCAACGTGTCCCTGCAGCCTGACCCCGACGGCCCCAGCACCGAGGACCTGGTCAGCCGGGTCGAGCGCGGTCTGTACGTCGTCGGTGACCGGTCGTGGTCGATCGACATGCAGCGCTTCAACTTCCAGTTCACCGGCCAGCGCTTCCACCGCATCGTCGACGGCGAGCTGGCCGGCCAGGTGCGCGACGTCGCCTACCAGGCCACCACCACCGACTTCTGGGGCTCGCTCGAGGCCGTGGGTGGCCCGCAGACCTGGATGCTCGGAGGCGCCTTCAACTGCGGCAAGGCCCAGCCGGGGCAGGTCGCCTCGGTCAGCCACGGCTGCCCGACCTCGCTGTTCCGCGACGTGCGCATCCTGAACACCACCGAGGAGGCTGGTCACTGATGACCGCCCACCAGTCGCCCCGGGCGACCCCCCAGTCCCTGGTCGAGCAGGGACTGGCCGCCAGCATCTCCGACGACTGCGTGGTGATCGTGCGCGACGCCACCAGCGCCAACCTGCGTTGGGCCAACAACACCCTGACCACGAACGGCGTGATGCACGGCCTGCACGTCAGCGTCGTCTCCTTCGTGCGCGGCCCCGGCGGGACGGGCACCGGGACGGTGTCCTCGACCGCGACCACGCAGGCCCAGGTGACCGAGCTGGTCCGCGCCGCCGACGCCGCTGCCCGCGCGGCTGACCCGGCCGAGGACGCTGCCGAGCTGGTGCGCGACCGGGTCTCCCCCGACTGGTCCGACCCGGCCGAGCCGACCGACATCCACACCTACGACGTCCTCGCCCCCGCCCTGGGTGAGGTCTTCGGCCGGGCCCGGTCGCAGCAGCGGGTGCTCTACGGCTTCGTCAACCACGAGGTCACCACGACCTACCTCGGCTCGTCCACGGGGCTGCGGCTGCGGCACGTGCAGCCGACCGGTCACTACGGGTGCACCGGCAAGGACGCGGCGCTGTCGCAGAGCGCCTGGGTCGGCGGCGCCACCCGCGACTTCACCGACGTCGACGCGCTGGCCATGGACGACGTCGTCGCCCAGCGCCTCGCCTGGGGCGCCCGCGGGCGCCACGACCTGCCGGCGGGACGCTACGACACGATCCTGCCGCCCTCGTCGGTCGCCGACCTGATGATCTCGGCGTACTGGGCGAGCGGCGGCCGCGTGGCGCACGACGGCCAGTCCTTCTACAGCGTGCGCGGCGGCGGCACCCGGATCGGGGAGCGCATCGTCGCCCCCGGGGTGCACCTGTTCTCGGACCCCGCCCAGCCCGGCCTCGAGTGCGCACCGTTCCTCACCGCGGCGTCGTCCTCCAACGACGCCTCGGTCTTCGACAACGGTCTGGAGCTGGGTCGCACGGACTGGATCCGCGACGGCGAGCTGCGGGCCCTGACCCAGACCCGGCACTCCGCCGGGTTGAGCGGCCAGCCGGTGACGCCGTACGTCGACAACCTGGTGCTCGACGTCGAGGGGGCGACCGGCTCGGTCGACGACCTGGTCGCGGGCACCGAGCGCGGCCTGCTGCTGACCTGCCTGTGGTACATCCGCGAGGTCGACCCGCAGACGATGCTGCTCACCGGGCTGACCCGCGACGGCGTCTACCTGGTCGAGCACGGCGAGGTCGTGGGCCTGGTCAACAACTTCCGGTTCAACGAGAGCCCGGTCGACCTGCTGACCCGCTTCTCCCACGCCTCGGCCAGCGTGCCCAGCTTCAGCCGGGAGTGGGGCGACGACTACTTCAGCCGCACCGCCACCCCGGCGCTGCGGGTGCCGGACTTCCGCATGTCCAGCGTCTCCCAGGCCATGTGACCCGGTCGCGGGCCGGTGGCTCCCACAGGAGTGCAACCGACCCGGGCGCTGGTGCGTAGACACGCTGACACCCCGCCGACCGGGCGGGACACCACAGCGGAGGAAGCACCACCATGCGAGCAACGACCCACCCCACACCGACCATCCGAGCCGCGCTCGTGCTGGGCGCGACGGGCCTGGCCCTAGGCGGCGCCGTCGCTGCGCCGAGCGCCCACGCCGCCGGCGACCCCGGCACCACCACGACCCGCGAGGTCGGTCGGCTGCTGGAGTGCACCGGCACCTGGATGCGCCGACCGGTGATCGCGACCGTCTACGAGAACCGTGGTCTCGTCAACGAGGTCGTCGTGCAGGTGGGCGACGGCCCCCGCGAGGTGAGCGCCGCGGCCACCCGGGAGCGCCGCTTCGTCCGCGACGGGCGCGTGCGCGCCCGCCTCGACCTCGACGGACGCAGCGCCCGCCTGAGCGGCACCGCGGTCCGCAACGGCCAGCGCACCCCGGTGCACGAGGAGCGCGACCACGCCGGCGAGCACGTCGTCGTCGACGGTGTGCACCGCGGGCTCGACACCGAGCTCGCGCTCGTCTGGCGCGGTCGCGGCGCAGCACTGGAGTGCACCGGTTTCGCGTTCGACCTGCAGGTCACCCGCACGCCGGCGTGAGCGGCACCTCGGTCGTGCCCCTGGGCGTGTTCCACCGATCACGCCCGGGGGCACGACGCGGGGCACGAGCGCTCACTCGGCGAACGCCTCGAGCGGCGGGCAGGCGCACACCAGGTTGCGGTCGCCGTAGGCCTGGTCGATCCGGGCCACCGGCGGCCAGTACTTGTCGGGGTCGATGCCGGTCGGGAAGACACCGAGGTCTCGGGGGTAGTCGCGGTCCCACTCCCCCACCAGGCACCGAGCGGTGTGCGGAGCGCCCCGCAGCGGCGAGCGCTCCGGGCTCCAGTCGCCGGCTGCCACGCGGTCGATCTCACCCCGGATCGCGATCATCGCCTCGCAGAACCGGTCGATCTCGGCGAGGTCCTCGGACTCGGTCGGCTCGACCATCAGGGTGCCGGCCACCGGGAAGGACATCGTCGGGGCGTGGAAGCCGTAGTCCACGAGGCGCTTGGCCACGTCGTCGATGCTGACGCCGGTCTCCTTGGTCAGCCCCCGCACGTCCAGGATGCACTCGTGGGCGACCAGGTCGCTGTGCCCGCGGTAGAGCACCGGGTAGTGCTCGCCGAGCCGGGCGGCGACGTAGTTGGCCGAGAGCACCGCCGAGGCGGTGGCCCGGGTCAGTCCCTCCGCGCCCATCATCCGCACGTAGGCCCACGAGATCGGCAGGATCCCCGCCGAGCCGTACGGCGCCGCCGAGATCGGGCCGATGCCGGTGCGCTTGTCCGCCTCGGGGTGCATCGCGTGCGAGGGCAGGTACGGCGCGAGGTGGGCGCGCACGGCGACCGGCCCGACGCCCGGCCCGCCACCACCGTGGGGGATGCAGAACGTCTTGTGCAGGTTCAGGTGCGACACGTCGCCGCCGAACTCGCCAGGCTTGGCGTAGCCGAGGAGCGCGTTGAGGTTGGCCCCGTCGACGTAGACCTGGCCGCCGTGCTCGTGCACGACCCGGCACAGGTCGGTGATCGACTCCTCGTAGGCACCGTGCGTGGAGGGGTAGGTGACCATGATCGCGGCCAGCTCGTCGGCGTGCTTCTCGCACTGCGCCCGCAGGTCGTCGAGGTCGACCGACCCGTCGTCACCGGCCTTGACCACCACGACCCGCATCCCCGCCATCACCGCCGACGCGGCGTTGGTGCCGTGCGCGGAGCTCGGGATCAGGCAGACGTCCCGGGCGGTGTCGCCGTTCGCGTGGTGGTAGCCGCGGATGGCCAGCAGCCCGGCCAGCTCGCCCTGCGAGCCGGCGTTGGGCTGGATCGAGACCCGGTCGTAGCCGGTGACCTCGCCCAGCCAGGCCTCCAGCTGCGCGACGAGCTCGCGGTAGCCCTCGGCGTCCTGCGCCGGGGCGAAGGGGTGCAGGTCGGCGAACCCGGGCAGCGAGACCGGCTCCATCTCGGTGGTGGCGTTGAGCTTCATGGTGCAGGAGCCGAGCGGGATCATCCCCCGGTCCAGCGCGTAGTCTCGCGCGGAGAGCCGGCGCAGGTAGCGCAGCATCTGGGTCTCGCTGCGGTGCAGCGAGAACACCTCGTGGGTCAGGTACTCCGTCTCGCGGAGCAGCGCGGCCGGCAGCGCGTCCCCGGTGACCCGGTCGAGCGCCTCGAGCGAGTCGCCGTCGGGCGCCGCGGCGGTGAAGGCCTGGAGGACCCGGACCAGGCTGGAGGTGGTCGTGGTCTCGGAGGTGGAGACGCCCACGGTGTCGGCGTCGACCAGGCGCAGGTGCAGGCCCAGCTCGCGGGCCGTGTCGACGACCGCCTCGGCGCGGCCCGGCACCGGGACGGTGAGGGTGTCGAAGAAGCTCTCGTGCGCGACCGGGTGGCCGGCTTCGCCCAGGGCCGCGGCCAGGACGGCGGCGTACCGGTGGGTGCGCGTCGCGATCGCCCGCAGGCCGTCGGGACCGTGGTAGACGGCGTACATGGAGGCGACCACGGCCAGCAGCACCTGGGCGGTGCAGATGTTGGAGGTGGCCTTGTCACGACGGATGTGCTGCTCACGGGTCTGCAGGGCCAAGCGGTACGCCGGACGCCCCTCGGCGTCGACGGAGACCCCGACCAGCCGCCCGGGCAGGTGCCGCTCGAGGCCCGAGGCCACCGACATGAAGCCGGCGTGCGGGCCGCCGTAGAACAGCGGGACGCCGAAGCGCTGCGAGGAACCGATCACGACGTCAGCACCCATGGAGCCGGGCGACTCCACCAGGGTCAGCGCCAGCAGGTCGGCGGCCACCACCGCCAGTGCGCCACGCTCGTGGGTCGCCTCGATGATGGGGCGGGGGTCGAGGACCCGACCGGACGCACCGGGGTACTGCACCAGCACGCCGCACAGCTCGCCCTCGGGCAGGCCCGAGGCCAGATCGGCGACGACGACCTCGATGCCGAGCCCCTCGGCCCGGGTCCGGATCACGTCGATGGTCTGCGGCAGCGCGTCGGCGTCGACCACGAACGGCCCCTGGGCCTTGCGGTTGCCTCGACGCACCAGCGTCATCGCCTCCGCGGCCGCCGTGCCCTCGTCGAGGAGGGAGGCGTTGGCGGTGGGCAGACCGGTCAGGTCACCGACCACGGTCTGGAAGTTGATCAGCGCCTCGAGACGGCCCTGGGAGATCTCCGGCTGGTAGGGCGTGTAGGCGGTGTACCAGGCGGGATCCTCGAGCACGTTGCGCCGCACGACCGGCGGCGTGATCGTCGCGTGGTAGCCCAGCCCGATCATCGCCTCGGCCGGACGGTTCGCCGCCGCCAGGGCACGCAGCTCGCGGGCGGTCTCGGCCTCGCTGATCGGCGCAGGCAGGTCCAGGTCGCCGACCTGGCGGATCCCGCCCGGTACGGCGGCGTCCATCAGGTCCTCGAGCGAGGAGAAGCCGAGCCGGTCGAGCATGGTCGCGACGTCGTCGGGGCGTAGCCCGATGTGCCGGTCGACGAACGGCGACGCGGCGTCGAGCTGGGCGAGTGAGGGGTGGTCTGACACGGTGGCGGGCTCCTCGGGAGTGGTCGTCCGGGCGCCTCCCCCTCTGTCACACCACGCGGTGCTCCAGAGTTGCCTGGCCCACGCGGTCCTGGCGCCTGAGAGGTTCCGGGGAGGAATTGCCCCTTCGGCGCCCCGCAAGCCGCCGGGGTGGCCGGCTCCGGGGACTCTCCCGCACGGGATGGTCAGCAGGGGTCAATCTACTCCCTCGCTGCGCGAACCCCGCTCATCGGCTCAGCCGGCGTTGCGCGCGGCGCGACGTGCGGCGAGCTCGTCCGAGGCACCGGTCGTGGCAGCGGCGTCCGAGGTGCGCTCGCTGGGCAGCTCGGCGAGGGTGCCCTCGATCTCGCGCCACACACCGCCGATGGCGATGCCGAAGACGCCCTGGCCACCCTGGAGCAGGTCGATGACCTCGTCGTTGCTGGTGCACTCGTAGACGGAGGCGCCGTCGCTCATCAACGTCACTCGCGTCAGGTCGTCGGTGCCGCGCTCGTGCAGGTGCTGGACCGCGGCGCGGATCTGCTGCAACGAGATGCCGGCGTCGAGCAGCCGCTTGATGACCTTGAGGATCAGGATGTCGCGGAAGGAGTAGAGCCGCTGCGAACCGGACCCCTTGGCACCCCGCACGGTGGGCTCGACCAGGCCGGTGCGAGCCCAGTAGTCCAGCTGGCGGTAGGTGATGCCGGCGGCGCTGCACGCGGTGGGACCGCGGTAGCCGGTGTCGCTGGGAAGCGGCGAGACGTCGTCGGTGAAGAGGAGTCCCTGCTCATCGGCGGCCTCGGCCGCAGCGGCGGCCTCGCGGCTCGCCTGCAGCTCCTGCTCGTGCTCGTTCACGCGGTCCTCCGTGGGTCTACTCCGCTGGGACGTAACCCCCGGGGAAGGAGATGCAGGTGCCGGGGCAACCACAACGGTGGAGTTACAACGAAGACACTTCAAGGTAAGCCCCACGGCGACGGTGGTCAAAGACCCTCGTCGGTGTGTCGCAAACCCTCAACCTGAAGTTGAGGGTGAGGCTCTACCCAGGGACCGGGCCCCTCACTCCTGAGGTGCGTCGAAGTCCTCGGGCGTGACGTGGTCGAGGAACTCGCGGAACTTCTCGACCTCGTCCTCCTGCTCGGCCGGCACCGCGAGCCCGGCCTCGTCCAGGACCTCGTCCGAGCACACGATCCGGGTGCCGGTGCGCAGCGCCAGGGCGATCGAGTCGGAGGGGCGGGCGCTGATCTCGGTCCCGGAGCCCAGCACCAGCGTGGCGAAGAAGACGCCGTCACGGACGTCGGTGATGCGCACCTCGACCAGCTCGTTGCCGGTCGCCTCGAGGACGTCCTTGAGCAGGTCGTGGGTCAGCGGGCGTGGCGGGGTGACGCCCTGCTGGGCGAAGGCGATCGCGGTGGCCTCCACCGCCCCGATCCAGATGGGGAGGTACCGCTCCCCCGTCACCTCGCGCAGCAGCACGATCGGCTGGTTCGAGGGCATCTCGACCCGGACTCCCATGACATCTACTTCGCGCACACGATCACCTTACGCTGCTGGTCGTGAGCCGGGCCGGGGGTCGTGCCGGGAGGCCCGGGACCGCGCGTGTCAGGGCAGGCCGGCCTTGACCAGCGTGGCGTGCAGGCGCACCGAGAGCGCCGCGATCTCGGTGACCGCCTCGGCCGCCCGCGCCTTCGCGGAGGCGTCGCGCCCGCGTGCGAGCGGCGCCACGACCTGCGCGACCAGCCCGACCTCGCGGTCCGCGGCGGTCTTGAAGGCGCGCAGGTGGCGCGGCTCGAAGCCGAAGTCGGCCAGCTCGCGGGCGGTGCGGGCGATGACCAGTGCATCGGTGTCGTAGTGGCCGGTCCCCGGCTTGGCGGTGACCAGGCCGAACTGCTCGAGCTCGCCGAGCAGCTCCTCGGAGATCTCGGCGACCTTGAGCAGCTCGCGGCGCGAGAGCCGCAGGTCGTCGCGGCGGGCGAACGACGCCGCGCTGGGCAGCCCGTCAGCGGCCAGCGCCACCTGGGGCACGGTAGGCACGACCGGCTCGATCGGCGGCGGCTCCATGCCGCGGTCGATGGCGTCGAGGTGCTCGCCGATGACCTTCAGCGGGAGGTAGTGGTCGCGCTGCATCCGCAGCACGTAGCGCAGCCGCTGCACGTCGTCGGCGGAGAACTTGCGGTAGCCGGCGGGCGTGCGCTCGGGCTTGATGAGCCCCTTGTCCTCGAGGAACCGGATCTTGGGGATCGTGACCTGGGGGAAGTCGGGACGCAGCAGGTCGAGGACCTGCCCGATGTTCATCCGGGCGCGCGCACCTCCCGAGGCCGCGTCGACCTGGACCGGACCGGTCACCACGGCTCAGCTGCCCTCGTGCCCCGAGAAGAAGACGAGTCGGTACTTGCCGATCTGGACCTCGTCGCCGTCGCTGAGCTGCACCCGGTCGATGCGGTCGCGGTTGACGTAGGTGCCGTTGAGGCTGCCCGCGTCGCCGACGCTGAAGCTCGCGCCGGTGCGGTGGAACTCCGCGTGGCGGCGGGAGACGGTCACGTCGTCGAGGAAGATCTCGCTGTCGGGGTGCCGGCCGGCGGTCACCACGTCGGAGTCGAGGAGGAAGCGGCTTCCCGAGCCGGGGCCCTTCTGCACCACCAGGAGCGCGTGCCCCGAGGGAAGGGCGTCGACCGCCGCTGCATCCACGGCGGTGAGCTTGCGGTCGGAGGTCTCGACCCGACTGCCCTCGCCGGTGCCGGAGGCGGTCATCCCGATCGAGATCGTCGCGGTCGACTCCCCCGGGCCCTCGCCCGGGGCCGAGGGGTCCGCGCTCACCAGGCGGGTGCCGCACTGGGCGCAGAACCGGGCGTCGTCAGGGTTCTTGTTGCCACACGCGGTGCAGAACGGCATCGGTGACTCCTCCTTGACGACGGGCTCGACGGCGAGCGGTGGGCCGGCAGGACCGGCCCCAACCCTCACCACCGGGCGGAGGGTGACGGTTGCCCCGAAACCTATCAGTCCACGCGGCCGGGGCAAGCCCGGACGACGGAGCCGGGCGCCGCTCAGCCCTGGACCGATGCCTCGTAGGCCGCGGCGTCCATCAGGGCGTCGACGGCCGAGGCGTCGACGGGCACGACCTCGAACAGCCAGCCGCCGCCGTAGGGGTCGTTGTTGACCAGCTCGGGGGTCGCGTCCAGCGACTCGTTGCGGGCCACGACCTCGCCGGTGAGAGGTGCGTAGATGTCGCTGACGGACTTGGTCGACTCCAGCTCGCCGCAGGTGCTGCCGGCCTCCACGCTCTCGCCCACCTCGGGCAGGGACACGTAGACGATGTCGCCGAGCGCGTCCTGGGCGTACTGGGTGATGCCGATGCGCACCGACCCCTCGTGCTCACCGGGGCTGCGCACCCACTCGTGCTCGCTGGTGTAGGACAGGTCTGCGGGGTACATGCGGTCTCCTCGGGCTGGGTCCGGTCTGGGTCGGGGCTGGGTGCAGTGCTGACGACGTGGCTACTGGGCGTCCTGGGGTTGTGCGAAGTCGGGTTCGAGGGGATCGGCGACCACCTCGATGTCGACGGAGGCCAGCTCGGTGATCTCGACCTCCGCGCCCTCGTCCTGGAGATCCAGGCGGGGGCCGTCGAGGATGGTCATGGCGTTGCTGAGCGCCGACGGGGGGCCGATGACGTCGAACACGTACGGCCCGGTGAGGCTCACCCCGTCGACCTCGAGGCCGCCGACCACGTCGGTGAAGGCGCTCTGGGCGACCAGCCGCACCTGCCCGTTGACCTGGATCGCCTCGGCGCCGGCGACCCGCAGGCTCTGCACCATGTCGACGACCGTGTCGGCGTTGATCGGGGAGGTGACCTCGGTGATGGTGATCCGCACCCCTGGTCCGCGCACCGGCACCAGCCCGGCGAGGATCGCGAGCGTGTCGGCCTCGGACTGGGCCTGCTGCAGGGCGGTGCGCTGGTCGGCGGTGTCGGAGGCGAGCTGGTCCCGGGTCGTCTCGAGGCGCTCGATCTCCGCCCGGGCGCGCTGGCTGGTGCCGGCGAGACCGTCGAGGACCGCGATCAGGTCCTCGTCGCGGTAGCCGGCGTAGTCGTCGGCGATCTCGGTCGCGCGCACCTGCACCACCGCGGCGAAGGCGACCAGTGCCAGCAGCACCGCCACGACCAGCTGGTTGCGGCTCGGGGTGCGCAGGGCCCGCAGCAGCCGCGTGCGGCCGGTCTCCGGGGTCGGACCCGACCTACCGGCGTCGGGTCCGTGGTCGGGGCGCTCGTCAGGCATGGAAGAGGTGGCGCCGGATGGCGGCGGCGTTGGAGAAGATCCGGATGCCGAGCACCACCACGACACCGGTCGAGAGCTGGTTGCCCACGCCCAACTTGTCGCCGAGGAAGACGATGGCGGCTGCGATCACGACGTTGCTGACGAAGGAGATCACGAAGACCTTGTCGTCGAAGATGCCGTCGAGGTAGGCCCGGAGCCCGCCGAAGACCGCGTCGAGCGCGGCCACCACGGCGATGGGCAGGTAGTACTCCAGCGACGCCGGCACGTCGGGCTGCAGCACCAGCCCCAGGACGATGCCCACGAGCAGGCCGAGGGCAGCGATCATGGCGTCCCCTCCTCGGTCTCGGCGCGTGGCTCGCGCGACAGTTCTTCGGCGGACAGGAGCGTACGACGTCGGGCCGCGGGGATCTTCACGGAGGGGGCCGTCTCCTGCCGGTAGGAGAAGCCCAGCGCCTGGGCCACGTTGATCAGGCCGCTGCCGCTGGCGGTCTCCTGGAACCGGGCCAGCAGCGTCCGGCTGTCGCCGATCGCCGTCACGACGTACGGCGCGCTGATCGGCACCGAGTTGACGTTGACCACGACGCCGGAGTTGCGGATGGCGCTGACCGCGGTCAGGCGCTGGCCGTTGATGGCGATCGCCTCGGCCCCGGCGAGCCAGAGCCCGTTGGCGGCCTTCTGCAGGTCGATGTCACGGATCTCGTTCGCCCCGGCCTCGGGGTTCTCCAGGGTCAGGCGCACGCCCTCGCCCTGCAGCGGCAGGTAGCCGGTGCTGACCTGGAGGCGGCGTAGGCGGGCCTGTGCGTCGAGGGCGGTGTCGGTGAGGCGGGCGAGGTCCTCGGTGGCCAGCTGGTCCTCCTCCCGCAGCTCGACGATGCGGTCCTGCAGCTGCGAGACGGTCGCCCGTCGGTCCTGGACCCGCGAGACCAGGGTGTTGCGGCTGGCGCGGTTCTCGTCGGCGTCCTGCGCGGTCTGCACGGCCGCCGTGGTCACCAGGATGCCGAACACGGCCACCACGACCGCGGCGGTGCGGTGCGGCCGGGTGCGCGAGGAGGGCAGCTGACCACGCCCGCGCCGTTCGGCGACGTGCAGGTAGTCCTCGTCCAAGGACTGCTGGGTGATGAGCGTGAGCAGGGGCATCGTGACCCGGGCGGGCAGCTGCTCGGGAGCCACCTGAGGTGCCTGTCCCGGTGCAGGGTCAGGCATGGGAGACGCTCCGCCGCTCGGTGGTGGCCAGCAGACGCCTCACCTGCCAGGCGTAGAGCACTCCGGCCCACCAGTAGAGCCCGATGCCCCACAGCGCGAACGACCAGCCGAACACCTCGGCGAGGGTGGCCACGGCGCCGTCGCCGTCACCCAGGAGCAGCAGCGGGAAGGCGTAGAGCAGGTTGAAGGTCGCGGCCTTGCCCAGGAAGTGCACCGGCAGCGAGCTGTAGCCCCGGGTGCGCAGCAGCGGGACCAGACCCCACATCAGGGCGTCGCGCAGGGGCAGCGACACCGCCATCCACCACGGGATGACGTCGCGCAGCGCCAGCCCGACGACGACGGCCAGGATGTAGAGGCGGTCGGCGACCGGGTCGAGGATCTGGCCGAGCGCGGAGGTCTGGCCCCAGCGCCGGGCGAGCCAACCGTCGAGGAAGTCGGTGATGCCCGAGACCACGAGCAGCGCGAGCGCCCAGGCGTCCGCCTCGGGACCCAGCACCAGCCACAGGAACACCGGGACCCCGGCGAGCCGCACCGCGCTGAGCAGGTTGGGGAGCGTCCACACCCTCGTGCTGCGCCCAACGTCGTCCACCACAGCTGCCTGCACTCCACCGTCCGGGGGTCATCGGTCACCGGGCGAGCCGGCCAGCACACCCTAGACGAACGGCGGCTGCCGGCTCGTCAGGACACGGAGCCCGCGCCCCCGCGACCGGTCCCGTGCCCGGCCTCGGCGCCGGCCTCGGGCTGGTCGTCGTTGTGGGCGGCGTCGCGGATCTCCCCCACGAGCTCCTCGAGGACGTCCTCGAGGGTCGCCACGCCGAGGGTGACGCCCTCGGTGGTGACCACCCGGGCCATGTGGGCCCCACGCCGCTGCAGCTGCTCGAGCGCGGCGTGCAGCGCGTCGTCCGGGGTGACCGGCGCGAAGGGACGGATCCACTTGTCCTCGATGGGGCGCTCGCGGCGCTCCTCGTCCGGCTCCAGGACGTCCTTGATGTGCAGGTAGCCCACGAGCTCGCCGCCGTCGGCCTCGACCGGGAACCGGCTGAAGCCGGTGGCGGCGCACAGCGCCTCGACGTCGGCCGGGGTGGAGCCCCGCCGCACGGTCGTCAGGGTGTCGGGGGGCATCAGGACCGAGGTGACGTCCTTCTCGGTGAACCCGAGCGCGCCGGCGAGCCGGTCGTACTCGTCGGCCTCGATCAGACCCTCGCCGCGCGACTCCTCGACCAGGGCCGCGACCTCCTCGCGGGTGAAGGCCGAGCTGATCTCGTCCTTGGGCTCGACGCCCACCAGGCGCAGGGTCCGGTTGGCGATGGCGTTGAGCGCCACGATCACCGGCTTCAAGATGGTGACCACGAAGAGCATCGGCGGGCCGAGCACGAGCGCGGAGCGCTCGGGGCCGGCGATCGCGATGTTCTTGGGCACCATCTCGCCCAGGACGACGTGCAGGAACACCACGACGGCCAGGGCGATCATGAACGCGACCGGGTGCAGGAGCGCCTCGGGCACCCCCGCGCTCGCGAAGAGCGGCTCGATCAGGTGGGCCACCGCGGGCTCGCCGACGGCACCGAGGCCGACGGAGCAGATGGTGATGCCCAGCTGGGCGCCGGCCATCATCAACGACACGTTCTCCATGGCGTGCAGCGTCGTGCGCGCCACCCGGGAACCGGCCTGGGCCCTCGGCTCGATCTGGCTGCGGCGGGCGGAGATCAGGGCGAACTCCGCACCCACGAAGAAGGCGTTCAGCGCCAGCAGCCCGATGGCCACCAGCACCCCGGTGAGGTCACTCATGCTCGCTCGCCTCCGCGTCGGTCGTGTCGCCCTCGAGGAGACGCAGGGTCAGCCGGTCCACGCGCAGGCCGTCCATGTGCTCGACGGTGAGCACCGCGAGCTGCTCGCGCGGCTCGTCGGGGTCGGACCGGTCGGGGACGGGGATCTCGGCCAGGTCGCCGGCGACCGGGACCTTGCCGAGCACCTGCAGCACGAGCCCGGCGACGGTGTCGTACGCCTCGTCCTCGGGCAGCTCGATGCCGGTGAGGTCCTCGACCTCGTCGGGGCGCAGCAGGCCCGAGATCATCCAGGAGCCGTCGCGGCGCTGCCGGGCGCGGGAGCCCGATCGGTCGTGCTCGTCGGCGATGTCACCGACGATCTCCTCGACGACGTCCTCCAGGGTCACGATGCCGGCGTGGCCGCCGTACTCGTCGAGGACCACCGCCATCTGGAAGCCGTCCTCGCGCAGCAGCTGCAGGAGCGGGTCGAGGCGGAGCGAGTCAGGCACCACGATCGGCTTGGCCATGAGGTGCTTGACCTTCGTGGTGGGGCGCTCGTGGACGGGCAGCGCGACGGCGTTCTTGACGTGCACCGTGCCGACGACGATGTCCTCGTCGTCGAGCACCGGGAAGCGGGAGTGCCCGGTCTGGCGGGTCAGCTCGATGACGGCCGCCGCGCGGTCGTTGAGCTCCAGCGAGCGGGTACGCACCCGGGGCGTCATGATCTCGCCCGCGGTCCGGGTGCCGAACTCCACCGAGCGCTCCATCAGCTCCGCGGTGTCGGGGTCGAGCGTGCCCTCGTCGGCCGAGCGCTGGATCAACGACGCCAGCTCGGCGGAGCTGCGCGCCGAGCGCAGCTCCTCCTGCGGCTCGACGCCCAGGCGGCGGACCAGGGCGTTGGCAGCGCCGTTGAGGATCCGGATCGGGCCCTTGTTCACCCGGGTGAAGAACCGCATCGGTGCCTGGGTCGCCCGTGCGGTGGCCAGCGGCAGGGCGATCGCGAGGTTCTTGGGCACCAGCTCACCGAAGAGCATCGTCACGATCGTGCTGAGCGTCAGCGCCACGGCGAGCGCCACCGGCGTCACGGCACCGTCCGGGACGCCCAGTGCGGCCAGCGGCTCGTCGATGAGGTCGGCGATCGCGGGCTCGGAGAGGAAACCGATGCCCAGGTTGGTCAGCGTGATGCCCACCTGGGCGCCGGAGAGCTGGGTGGAGAGCGAGCGCAGGGCTCGTTGCACGCCGATCGCGCCCGCGTCGCCGTCGGCGGCCGCCTGGTCGACCTTGTTGCGGTCGACGGTGACGAGCGCGAACTCGGCGGCGACGAAGACGCCGCACGCGATCACGAGCAGGAGCGCTGCGAGGAGCAGCAGGGTGGCGGTCACGGGCGCTCTCCCCCGGTGGGACCCGCGACCAGGTCAGCGGACCGGTGCAGGTGCGGGGAGAGCAGGCGACTTTGGGAGCCGTCCATCAGGGGTGCTCGGTGTCCTTTGCGGTGAGGGCCAGATCGACGGCGAGTGTAACGGGCGGATGCTCGTGCCTCCCACCCCGCGGGCAGGCCCCGCGGCCCTCAGCCGTCCGCGCCCGCGCCCGTCACCACCCGCCACCGCGAGGTCGCGCCCGGTGACAGCCCCGCGTCGGTGCGCGGGCGGCCACCACCGAACGAGCTCGCGACGGCGACGTCGTCGAGCACCTTGTACGGCGCCGCGGCGCTGCGAGCGCGGGCGCTGAGGCCCGCACGAGGCACCGACTCGTGCCCCGCGACCACCAGGAGGTTGCCGGGACGCCGCGCTCGCAGCGTCGCCGGCTCGGCGCTGACCAGCACGTGGGGCAGGCGCTGGCGCACCGCGGCGAGCAGGTCACGCACCACCGGGAAGGGCGCCTGGTCGCTGACGTTGACCACGAGGAGTCCCCCCGGCGCGAGCACCCGCGCCGCCTCCGCTGCCGCCTCGGTGGTCATCAGCTCGGCCGGCACCCGGCCCTCGTCGAAGGCGTCGACGACCACGAGGTCGACCGCGTCGTCGCGCAGCGCAGCCAGCCCGACCCGCCCGTCCTGCTCCCGCACCCGCACGCCGCTGCGTCGGGGCAGCGGCAGCTCCTCGCGCACCCGCGCGGTCAGGGTGGCGTCCGGTTCGAGCACCACCTGCCACGACCCCGGCCGGGTCGCGGCGACGTACCGGGGCAGGGTCAGGCCGGCGCCACCGATGTGGAGCACCCGCAGCGGGACCCGTGCCGGAGCCTGGTGGTCCACGACGTCGGCGATGCGCCGCACGTAGTCGAACCCGAGGTGCTGCGGGTCGTCGAGGTCCACCAGCGACTGCTCGCGCCCGTCGATGAGGACGAGCCAGGCGTTCGGCCGATCCCCGGGCACGATCTCCACGTGCGGCCCGCTCATGGCGCGACCCCGCCCGGGGGGCGCCACATCGCCGTCGTGCTGCGGCCCGCGGGTCCGCGCACCGGACCCGTGACCCGCCACCCGAACCGCTCGTAGAAGGCGATGGTGGCGATCGACGACGACTCCAGGTGGGCGCCGGTCCCGTCGGCGTCGGCGACGCCCAGGCGGTGCTGCAGCAGCGCGGTGGCGGCACCCCGGGCGCCGGGCTCGGACCTCGAGGCCAGGTAGGACAGGTGCCAGTGCGGCTCGGTCGGGCGGGCGCGCCGGGAGGCCGCATCGGACCACGCCGCCGCGGGCACCCGCGCACCGAAGACCCGCACGGCACAGGCCAGCTCGCGCAGGCGCGACCGAGGAAGGCGCGACCGAGGAACCCCGAGCCGGCACCCGGCGCCTACGGCCGAACCCGGGCGGACGGGCGGGTGCCACCAGGCGACGGCGAGGATCCGGGCGTCCGCACCCGGGCCGGCCTCGGCGAGCGCCACCTCGGCCAGGCCGTGGCGCAAGGCGTCCTGCTCACCCACCACGGTGAACCAGCGGCGCAGTCGGGCCACCCGCTGGCGCGGGGGCACGAAGCTGGCCAGGTTGGTGCCGTCGGCGAAGGCCTCCGCCAGCAGGTCGGCCACCTCGGGGAGGTCACCGCGTCGCATGTCCCGGACCTGCATCCCGTGCCCCTCCCCCGCTCCCGCCCTCAGCACACCCGGCGCCGGATCTCCGCGGCCACCACCTCGGGGACCTCGTCCAGGCTCCAGTGCGAGACGCCGGGCAGCGGGACGAAGCGGTAGTCGGCCTGCACGTGCTCCCCGCACAGCCGGGCCGCCGCCGGGGCCGCCGCCTGGTCCTCCTCGCCCCAGATGTAGGTGGTCGGGACGTGCACGTCGGGCGTGCCGGACAGGTCCCGCATCGCGCGGTACCAGCCCAGGGCGGGGGTGAGCGCCCCATCGCGCATGAGCGCCACGTCACGCTGCACGTGGGCGATCGGCACCCGCCCGGCGTACACGTCGCGCAGCCCTGCGGCGTCGTCGGCGAGCAGCTGCTCCTCGGCGACGCCGGGACGGCGGAAGACCTTGAGGTACGCCGACCGGGACGCCTGCTCGGGGTCCTCCACCAGCGCGCGTCCGAACGCCGCGAGGTGCGGCACCGACAGGGCGGTCAGGGTGAGCAGCCGGTCGGGGTGGTGGGCGGCCAACCACCAGGCCACCGATGCACCCCAGTCGTGGCCCACCAGGTGGAAGCGCCCGAGGTCGAGGTCCTCGGCCAGGGCCAGCACGTCGCCGGCGAGCTCCTCGATGGCGTACGCCGCGACGTCGTCGGGCCGCGCCCCGGGCGAGTAGCCGCGCTGGTCGGGGGCCAGGAGCCGCAGCCCCGACCCGGCGAGGTGCTCGGCCACCCCGGCCCAGCTCGCCGCGCTCTGCGGGAAGCCGTGCAGCAGCACGACGGGCACACCGTCGACAGGGCCCCACTCGCGGACGTCGAGGACGAGGTCCCCGTGGGCGGTGGAGCGGTGCACCTCGTGGTGCCGACCCGGCGACTCGTCCATACCGACGAGCATGACAGTCCGAGCGGCGGACGGGCGGAGAAGGACCCCGCTCACCCTCTTGGACCGACTTCGCCGCCACGGGTTTAGACCCGGCACGCAGTGGTCAGAAGGTCCCTGACGCTGCGCCACCCGGCGCAGCGACGGGCGAGGAGGAGACGATGAGCACCGGCGCCACCGACCGGGAACCAGCGTTCCCCCTCGTCGACACCCCACCTGCTGGACCGCGTGCGTCCGCAGTCCCCACCGCGCACGAGCACGAGTGGGACCTGCGCGGCGTCGAGTTCGAGGGCGGGTCGAGCATCAGGCGCCTCGAGTGCACCCGGTGCGACCTCGTCTGGTTCAGCTGAGCAACCCGATGCGGGCGACCCACCGGCCGTCCCGCCACTCATGAAGGAGACCCCATGATCATCCTCGGACTCATCCTGCTGCTGATCGGCCTGCTGGCCAGCATCAACATCCTCACCATCATCGGCGGCGTCCTGCTCGTCGTCGGCCTGGTGCTGAACCTCGTCCCGATCGGCGGCACCCGCCGACGGGTCTTCTAGGACCACCCCGCGCTCCGGAGGGCGCCGCCGCCAGGTTCGACCTGGGGGCGGCGCCCTTCGCCGTCTCCGGCGGCAGACCCGGGGTCGCCTGCGGGGCGACCAGCAGGACGAGCAGCAGCAACCGCCACCCGGGAACGACGTCGACGACCAGCAACCCGGCGAGGAGCACCCCTGCCCCGGTGGCGATGCACACCGCCGCGCGGCGCGGCGACACGACGTCGTACGCCGCGCGCACCAGGTCGGCGGCACCTGACCGCGGACCTGGACATGCCCTCGGCCGCTGCGATGTCGCTCTGGGTAACCCCCCGCAGCGAAGCGGCCAGGAGCCGCAGGCCACGGTCACCGAGGCGGTCGACCAGGGCGTCGCGGGTCAGCAGGAAGGCGTCGACCTGGGCCTGGCCGGGCCCGCAGGACCAGGTGCGGGCGCCGGAGCGCCTGGGTCGGGCGCGGGGCGACGTCGACCTCGTCGAGCACCTCGGCGAGGCGGCGCTGGACCCCGGCGCGGTCGGAGAGCCCGCGTGAGCCGACCATGTCGCCGATGAGCGTGACCACCTGAACCACTAGTTCAGTCCATAGGTTGACTTCGCCCGAGTTGAGCCTGTTCTGCGAGCACCGAGGTGATCGTGAGGCCCTCGGTGATGGTCCGGTGCACCGGGCAGCGGTCGGCGATCTCCAGCAGCCGCCGCCGGGCGTCGTCATCGAGGTCGCCGACCAGGGTGATGACCCGGTGGATCCCCTCGACCCGGCACGGGTCCTCGCCCTCGCGACCGACCGCGGCGCAGTCGTCGGGATGGTTGCGGCGGTGGGTCAGGCGCACCGACACGTGCTCCAGCGCGAGCTTCTTGCGACGGGCGTACATCCGCAGCGTCATCGAGGTGCACGCCCCGAGCGCCGAGAGCAGCAGGTCGTACGGCGTCGGCCCCGTGTCGTCGCCCACCCCGACGGGCTCGTCGGCACGCCAGGTGTGCCGACCGGCCTGCACCGACTGGGCGAGCCAGCCACCCGCGGTCTCCTCGACCAGCACGGTGCCGCCGGGCTCGTCGGGCTCCTCGGCGGTCGCGGGCGCCGGCTCGGGCAGGTAGCGCGCGGCCCACACCGACAGCAGGTCGGCGACGTACTCCGCGTCGCGTGGGCGGGTCAGCAGGTGGTCGGCGTCGTCCAGGGTGACGAAGCTCTTGGGGTGCCGGGCCGCGTCGTAGATCTGCCGGGCGTTGTCGACCCCGACCTGCTGGTCGATCGGCGAGTGCAGGACCAGCAGGGCCCGCTTCAGGTCTCCGAGCACCGGCCCGAGACGCTGCGCCGAGACGTCCTCGAGCAGCTGCGCGCCGATCGTGAACGTGCGGCCGGCCAGCACCACCTCGGCGGCACCGTCCCGCTCGATGCGGGCGCGGGCGTCCTCGTCGAAGAGACCCAGCACGTGCCCCGGGTCGAACGGCGCCCCGATCGTGGCGACCGCAGTCACGGCGGGCAGGCGCGACGCCGCGGCGATCACCGCCGCGCCGCCCAGGCTGTGCCCGACCAGCAGCTGCGGTGCACGGTGGCGGGTCTCCAGCGCAGCCGCGGCCGCGACGAGGTCGTCGACGTTGGAGGTGAAGCTGGTGTTGGCGAACTCGCCGTCGCTGCCACCGAGCCCGGTGAAGTCGAACCGCAGCACCCCGTAGCCGCGCTCGACGAGGCCACGGCTGATCCGCGAGGCCGCCACGACGTCCTTCGAGCAGGTGAAGCAGTGCGCGAAGAGCGCCACCGCCCGCGGCTCCCCCTCGGGCAGGTCCAGGCGTCCCGCGAGGTCGTGGCCGTCGGAGCCGGTGAAGGTGAACTTCTCGGACCTGGTCATGGCAGAACCCTAGCCACGGCCCCGGCCGCTCCGGCGCCCCGTCCGCCCGGCCTGGACGGCCTGGACGGCAAGGACGGTGTGGACGGTCCGCTCAGCGGTACTCGGGGTTCTCGTAGTCGAAGCGGGCCCCGTCGTCCCAGGCCGGGCGCTGGTTGCCGTAGGACGGCAGCCCGCCGGCCTGCTGGAGCATCCGTGCGGTGTGCAGGAGGTTCCAGGTCATGAAGGTGGTGTTGCGGTTCGTGAAGTCGTTCTCCGGTCCCCCGCTTCCCTCGTCGAGGTACGACGGCCCCGGGCCGGCCTCGCCGATCCAACCGGCGTCGGCCTGCGGGGGGATCGTGTAGCCGAGGTGTCCCAGGGAGTAGAGGACGTTCTGGGCGCAGTGCTTGATGCCGTCCTCGTTGCCGGTGATCAGGCACCCGCCGACCCGGCCGTAGAAGATCGACTGCCCCTGGTCGTTGAGCATGCCGCTCTGGGCGTAGAGCCGCTCGATGACCCGCTTGGTGACGCTGGAGTTGTCACCGAGCCAGATCGGTCCGCCGATGACCAGGATGTCGCTGGCCAGGACCCGGGGCCAGATCTCGGGCCACTCGTCGCTGCTCCACCCGTGCTCGGTCATGTCGGGGTACACACCGGTGGCGATGTCGTGGTCGACGGCGCGCAGCACCTCGACCTCCACGCCGTGCTTGCGCATCACGTCGGCGCTGGCCTCGATGAGGCCGCCGGTGTGGCTGACGTCCGGGCTGCGCTTCAGGGTGCAGTTCACGAACATCGCGCGCAGGCCGGAGAAGTCGAGGTCGGTCATGGAGCCACCGTCGCATCCCCGCCGCCGCTGCGCCACCACCCGCCCCTCTCAGTCCGAGGGGTGCGGGTCCACCAACAGGACGGGGCACTGGGCGTCGCGCAGCACCGCGCCCGTGACCGGCCCGACGTGCGACCCGAGCGGGAACCACGGGTCGTGCTTGCCCAGCACCAGCAGGTGGGCGGTGCGGCTCGCCTCGACCAGCTGCTCCGCAGCGGGCTGCGGCGGTGTGTGCACCTCGATGTGGAGGTCGTCGAAGTCGACCCCGAGTCCGTCGAGCTGCGCACGGATCTCCCCTGCTCCGGCCTCGGCGAGCTCCTTGCCGACCTCCTCGGCCAGCTGGGGGTCGTCGTAGAGACCGGGCACCCCCCAGGCGTGCACCAGGTCGAGCCGTGCCCCGTGCGTGCGCGCCGCCGCCACAGCGGCGCGGAGCACCTCCACGGAGCGCTCCGGCTCGTCCACGCCAGCGGTCACCACCCGATCGACGCCACCCACCGCCGGGGCGATCCCGGCGGTCCACGAGGCCGGCACGGACACCAACGGCAGGCGCAGCCGCGCGGCCAACCCGCCGGTCGTCGAGCGCGAGACCAGCCGGCGCACGCGCGAGAGGTCGCGGTGCTGCACCACCACCATCCGGACATCACCGATCTGCTCGACCGCGGTGACGAGCTCGTGCACCACGGTGCCGATGAGCAGGCTCGCGGTGACCCTGGGGCCGTCCCCCGCGAGCTCGCGGGCCAGGTCGAGGGCCCGGCGCAGGGTGTGCCGCCCCCGGTCCTCCACATCCACGGACTGCACCCGGACCAGCTCGGAGCCCTGGGGCAGGGAGTGGACGACGTGCACCAGGTGTACCCCGCACCCCAGCCGCTCGGCCTCGGCGACGGCGTAGGACAGGGCGGCGTCGGCGGGCTGGTCCCCCACGGCGACGACGACGGGGCGCGGATCGGGTTGGCTCATCGGGATTCCTCCGGTTCAGGGGCGGGCGTGCGTGCGGGAGTGGGGGTCGACCAGGAGGACCGGGCAGTGGGACTCGTGCAGCACCCCGCGGGCCACCGGACCCAGGTGGGAGCCCAGCGGGACCATCGGGTCGTGGCGACCGACCACCAGGAGGTCCGACGACCGGCTCGCCTCCACGAGCGCCTCGGCCGCGGGACCGTGCCGGGTCTCGACGACGAGCGGGGCGCCGGCTGCCTCGGGACCGAGCGCCTCCAACGCCGCCCGCACCTCCTGGCCCGCACGCTCGGCCCACGCCTCGGCCAGCGTCCGGGCCACGGTGATGTCGTCGTAGATCCCCGCGACCTTCCAGGCGTGCAGCGCGTGCAGGGTCGCGCCGCGGGCCTGCGCAGCCGCGACGGCGGTGCGCAGCACCTGCTCGGACCGCACCGGGACGTCCACGCCCACGGTGACCCGTGGTTCCTGGCCCGGTGCGCGCCGGGGTGACCACCACGACGGCACCGACACGATCGGCACCCGGGCGTGCGCGCCCAGTCCGTTGGTGACCGAGCGGGTCACCAGGCGGCGCATCCGGGACAGGTCACGGTGCTGCACGACGACCATGGGGGCGTCTGCGGTCGCCTCCCGCAGCGAGTCGACGATCCCGCCGACGAGCAGCTCCGAGGTGATCGCCGTGCTGGGTGGCAGCACGTCGCGGGCGTGCTCGAGTGCCAGGTGCAGCGTCCGGCGTCCGACCTCCTCCACGTCGGTCGACTGGACCAGGATGCTGTCGGACCCGTGGACGAAGGCCGGAGCGACATGGAGCAGGTGCACCCCACAGCCCGTGCGCGACGCCTCCTGACCGGCGAAGGCCAGGGCGGCCTCGCAGTCCTCGTCACCGACGGCCACCACGACCGGCGCCTCGTTCGTCTCCTCCATGCCGACCTCCCCGGGATCGATCCGTGCTCGTGGTGCCCACGGTGCTACCTGCGTGGGGATCGCCCCAGGGACGAAGGTCCCCTCTGCGCCCTGCCCGACGACCCTGCCGCCCGGTCCCGGCGCGACGCAGGGTGGGTGGGAGACCCCGATGAGGCCGGAGGCCCCCCAGATGAAGGCACTGCGACTGAAGTCCTGGAAGAGCGAGCCGGTGCTCGAGAACGTCCCCGTGCCCGAGCCCGGCCCCGGCGAGGTGCTCGTCCAGGTGGGCGCCGCCGGCGCCTGCCACTCGGACCTGCACCTGATGCACGACTTCGAGGACGCCGCGCTGCCCTGGCAGCCACCGTTCACCCTGGGCCACGAGAACGCCGGCTGGGTGCACCGGGTGGGTCAGGGAGTGACGGGCCTCGAGCCGGGCGACCCGGTGGCCGTGGTCGGCGCCTGGGGCTGTGGTGCCTGCCGACGCTGCCTCGACGGCCTCGAGACCTACTGCGAGCGGCCCGACCTCGCGCCCGTGCCGAGCGGCGGAGGGGGCCTGGGGCTGGACGGCGGGATGGCCGAGTACCTGCTGGTCCCCGCCGCCCGGCACGTCGTGCCGCTGCCCGAGGGCCTCGACCCGGTCGACGCCGCTCCCCTGACGGACGCCGGCCTCACGCCCTACCACGCCGTACGCCGCTCGGCCGCGAAGCTGACCCCGGGCTCCACAGCGGTCGTGATGGGCGTCGGTGGGCTGGGCCACCTGGCCGTGCAGATCCTCACCGCCACCACGGCGGCCCGGGTGATCGCCGTCGACCCGCGGGGCTCGGCGCGCGACCTGGCGACGGAGTGCGGGGCCGAGTGCGTGCTCGCCCCGGGCCCGGACCTGGTCCCCGAGATCCGCGACGCCACCGACGGCCTCGGCGCCGATGTCGTGCTGGACATGGTCGGATCCGACGAGACCCTGGCCGCGGCGGCTGCGTCGATGCGCCCGCTCGGCGACCTGACCATCGTCGGGCTCGGCGGCGGGACGTTGCCGGTCTCGTTCTTCGGCCTGCCCTACGAGGCCAGCGTCCAGACGACGTACTGGGGCAACCGACGCGAGCTGGTGGAGGTGCTCGCGCTCGCCGCCCGCGGGCTGCTACGGCCCGAGACCACCATCTACACGCTCGACGACGCGGCCCAAGCCTACCGGGACCTGGCCCACGAGACCGTGACCGGGCGGGCCGTGGTCGTGCCGACGGACTCCTACCGTGGCTGAGCGCGTCGAGGCTGTCCCGCCTGAGGCGGAGCACGCCGGGGTCGTGCTCGGGTGGATCTGCGGTCTCGGACTGCTGGTGGTGCCCTGGATCGGCGCCGGGGTGCTGGCCACCCTCGCGAGCTTCGGCCCCGAGAGCTGGGCGCCGGAACGGAGCTTCCCGTGGTTGCTGCTCGCGGGCACCGTCGGCTGGCTCGGGTGGCTGGTCGTGGCCAGCCTCCGTCTCGACGGGTTCCGCCGCGGCGCCGTGCCAGGCACCGCGATCGCAATCGCGGTGATCATCACGGCGGTCGTCCTGATCGTGACCCTGGCCTGACCTGACCAGTGCGCCCTCGTCCCACAGCCGGCCCGGCGAGCTCCGGGAGATGTCGTCAGGAGTGACCGGCCGCCGGGTCTCCCCCGGCCCGCTTACGCTGGGTGATCGTGGCTCCGACGCTCGAGAGGTCCCGCCCGCCCTGGTCGGCGTGGCGGACCGTGGTCGCCTTCGGCGTGGTCAGCCTCTTCGCGGACATGGTCTACGAGGGGATGCGCTCGGTCGCCGGCCCCCTGCTCGGCAGCCTGGGCGCGTCGGCGGCCGTGGTGGGCCTGGTCACGGGAGCCGGCGAGGCCCTGGCGCTGGTGCTCCGCCTGGCCGCCGGTCCCTGGGCCGACCGGACGGGTGGGCACTGGCGGGCCACGTTCGTCGGCTACGCACTGACCGCCGTGTGCGTGCCCCTCCTGGCAGTGACACCCTTCGTGGGAGCCGCCGGCCTCGGGCTGGCCAGCACCCTCATGCTCCTGGAACGCACCGGCAAAGCCGTGCGCAGCCCGTCGAAGTCCGCTCTGCTGGCCGGGGTCGCCCAGCAGGTCGGGCGCGGTCGCGGGTTCGCGGTGCACAAGGCCCTCGACCAGGTCGGGGCGCTGCTGGGGCCGCTCGTCGTGGCGGCGCTCGTCGCGACCACCGACCTCACCTGGCCGGCCTTCCTGGCCCTCGCCCTGCCCGGAGCGCTGGCGATGGTCCTGCTCGTGCAGCTGCGTCGACGTGCTCCAGCCGGCCCTCCCGCCGCGGGACCGGGACCGGACGTCGCGACGGTCGCGGTCAGCACCGCTCGCCTGCCCCGGTCCTTCTACCTGATGGCGACGGGGGTCTCGGCGAGCACCTTCGCCCTGATGACGTTCGGCGTCATCTCCTTCCACCTCGTCGAGGCCGGGCTGCTCTCCCTGGTGACGGTGCCGCTGCTCTATGCGGCCGCGATGGCCGTCGAGGCGGTGGCAGCACTGGGCACCGGCTGGGCCTACGACCACGTCGGCGCCCGGGTCCTCCTCCTGCTCCCTCCCGCGGCCGCCGTCGTCGCGCCACTGTCGCTCTCCACCACCCTCGGCACGGCGGTGGCGGGCGTGCTCGTGTGGGGCGCTGCCACCGGGGTCCAGGACTCGACCGTCAAGGCCTGGGTCGCCGACCTGGTGCCGCGCGAGCGCCTCGGCACCGGCTACGGGGTCTTCGCGGCCTTCCAGGGCGCGGCGGCACTGGCCGGGGGCACCGTGGCCGGCGTGCTGTACGCCGAGCACCTCGTCGCCCTGGTCGCGCTCGTCGCCGGGCTCCAGGTCGGTGCCCTCGCGCTGCTGTGGCGCGCGCTGCACCCGCGCCGGTGACGGGCCGGTGGCTCAGCCCAGGGTGCGACGCTCCCAGCCGTCCGGATCTGCGGTGAAGACCCGGATGTCGTCGAGCAGCACGGTCGACAGCTCAGGCGCGATGTCGCGGTCGCGCCAGGCGACCTCGCGCAGGTGCTCGATGAAGGCGTCACGCCGACGCAGGGACGCCGTCAGGTCGGGGCCACCGGGCCCCGCAGACCTGCCGGCCGCGAACCCGGCAGCCGCGCCGAGGAGCAGCAGGACGAGGAGGAGAGCGATGGGCATCACAGCCCGACTCTGC
This sequence comes from Nocardioides dokdonensis FR1436, assembly GCF_001653335.1. Taxonomy (NCBI): domain Bacteria; kingdom Bacillati; phylum Actinomycetota; class Actinomycetes; order Propionibacteriales; family Nocardioidaceae; genus Nocardioides; species Nocardioides dokdonensis. Next base: position 3,382,742 of record NZ_CP015079.1, on the reverse strand, counting down.
CACTCCCGGCGCGACCTCGACAGTGCCCCGCGCCTGCACGGAGCCACGTGGCACCGTCAGGCCGAGGCACCCACCGCAGGCGCCTCGAGCGGGCGCTGCGCCCCCTCGTCGAGGGTCTCGACGGGTGCGACCGGCTCGTCCTCGGCCCAGGCCTTCCCGGTGCGTCGGGCGTTGTAGACGTCGAGGTCGAGGATGCCCTCGCGCTTGGCGACCAGCGTCGGCACGAGCGCCTGCCCGGCCACGTTGGTCGCGGTACGGCCCATGTCGAGGATCGGGTCGATGGCCAGCAGCAGGCCGACCCCCTCGAGCGGCAGGCCGAGGGTCGACAGGGTCAGCGTGAGCATCACGGTCGCTCCGGTGACCCCGGCGGTGGCGGCCGAGCCGATCACGGAGACGAACACGATCAGCAGGTAGTCGGTGATCGCGAGCTCGATCCCGAAGAACTGGGCCACGAAGATGGCGGCGACGGCGGGGTAGATCGAGGCGCAGCCGTCCATCTTGGTGGTGGCGCCCAGCGGCACCGCGAACGAGGAGTACGCGCGCGGCACGCCGAGGTTGCGCTGGGTGACGGACTCGGTCACCGGCATCGTGCCCACCGACGAGCGGGACACGAAGCCCAGGGAGAGCGCCGGCCAGGCGCCGGAGAAGAACTGGCGGATCGAGAGCCCGTTGAGCTTCAGCAGCACCGGGTAGACGCCGAACAGCACGAGGGCCAGGCCGACGTAGATCGCGACGGTGAACATGCCCAGCGAACCGAGCGCGTCCCAGCCGTAGCTCGCGACGGCCCTGCCCAGCAGGCCGACGGTGGCGATGGGCGCGAGCAGGATGATCCACCACAGCACCTTCTGCACGACCGTGAGCGCCGAGCGCACGAGGACGAGGAAGGGCTCCGCGGCATCGCCCACCTTGAGGGTGGCGATGCCGACGGCGATCGCCAGCACCAGGATCTGCAGCACGTTGAAGGACAGCGCCACGCTGCCGTCGTCCCCGGCGCTGGCCTGCAGGCCCAGGACGTTGGCGGGCACCAGCCCGGTGAGGAAGTCCAGCCACGAGCCGCTGCCGGCCGGAGCGCCGGCGGCGTCCGCGGACACGCTGGTGTGCGCCCCGGGCTGCAGGACCAGTCCCAGGGTGATCCCGATCGACACCGCGATCAGGGCGGTGCCGGCGAACCACGCCAGGGTCTTCCAGGCGAGCCGGGCGGCGCCGGCCACGTCGCGCAGGTTGGCGATCGAGGCGACGATGGCGAGGAACACCAGGGCCGGCACGACGGCCTTGAGCAGGGTCACGAAGGTGCTGCCGACGACGGTGAGGGTCTCGGTCAACCAGTTGGGGTCGACCTCGCCGCTCGCGGAGACCGAGTCCGGGCCCATGGACCGGGCGACGAGGCCGAGGAGGACGCCCATCACGAGTCCGATCAGGACCTGGGTGCCGAAGGAGGGACGCCACGATCGACGCGTGCGCGCCACGGAACGGGTGGTGGTGCTCATGAGGGTCGTGCCTTTCGCTGCGACCGGGGGCGACGTGGCCCACCGGCTCGGGTCTGAGGACGTGGAGGTCTTCAGCAGCGACAGGGTGCGGTCTGGGCGCGTTCGAGGTCGATGACCAGGCGCCGCGTCAGCAGCTCGCCCTCGATCCCCGGTCCTCGCACGTCGGCTGCAACCGACCGGAACCCGGCTTCATTCCCGCGTCGGCACGAATGGTGGGGAGTCAGTCCGGGTAGCGACGTGCGAAGGCCGCCCGCACCCGCTGCCGGTCCGGCTCCAGGACGTCGGCCTGCTCGTTGATCTCCCGGATCATGCTCGCCTGACGACGCAGCGAAGCCACCGCACCGGGACGGACCAGGTCGGTGAGCGACTGCTCCACCTGGTGCAGCACGTCGAGGAGGTAGATCAGCACGGTCGGCTGGTCGGCGGAGGCGATCCGCACCTCGTCGAAGGCGAGCCCGACGAGCTGGTCGTGCGTGGTGGCTTCGGGCACGAGCAGGACCTGGCCGTCGGCGCCCGCGAGACGACGGGCCGGTGGCCGCCGACGGAGCAGGTCGCTGAGGACGGTGCCGAGGTGGGAGATCGCGTCGTGGGCGGTCGTCGGGTCGTTGATGCCGGGCGACATGGCCTTGAGGGCCACGTCGGACAGCTGGCGTACGCCGTACGCGACGTCCTGCTGCAACGTCCGGGTCTCGCCGACGAGCACGGCCGCGCGCACGGCGGTGGCGACGGCCTCGGGGTCGGGCGCGGGCGGGAAGAGGTGGCACAGCGGCGTGTGCTGGATGGCGTACTGACCGGCGAAGGTCTCCAGGCGCGCTGTCGTGCCCGACGGGAGCGCGGCCAGGAGCTGCTCGTAGTCGACGTTCTGGACCCACCCGTAGCCGTCGAAGCGGACCGCCGCCGCGCCGACCGGCAGGGTGGTGTCCTCGTCCGTCCCGACCGGCGGGTCGGACTCCGGCTCGGGGTCGGGCCAGGCCGCCCGGGCCTGGCTCAGCGCCTCCTCGGTGACCCGGTGCAGGATCTTCGAGACGTCCATCGAGTGGGCTGCGTGGTTGATGAAGGCCACGATCGCCAGGATCGAGGCGATGCCGAGCACCACGGCGAGCAGGATGGAGACGCTCGGCACGACCGCGTCGCCGGTCTCCTCCAGTGAGCTGCGCACCGCGCGCAGCACCACGAGGCAGTAGGTGAACGTTCCGATGACCAGACCCATCACGCGCTTGTTGAAGGGGTCCCGGAACATCCCGTGCACCACGCGCGGCGAGAACTGGCTGGAGGCGAGGGAGATGAGCAGCAGGCTGACCGAGAAGGCGATGCCGGCGAAGGTCAGCGTCGCCCCGGCGACGGTGGTGAGCACGGTGCGCGCACTGTCCACGGTCGCGGTCAGCCGTGGGTCGATGCCCTCGACGAGCGCGTCGACGTAGAGCATCGCCTCCCCGACCACGATGCCGGCGAGCACGCACAGCATGGGGACGAAGAAGAGGCTGCTGCGCAGCCGGTCGCCGTACGCCTGGAGTCGAGACAGCATGTCGCGGGGGTCCTGTCCGCCGAGGGGATGCCTGGTGGCCGGCCGACGGGGGCGTGCCCCATCGACGACCAACCTAGTCGAACCGGGTCTGACGGCTGCCCGTCCCGGGTCGCGCACTCAACTAGAACGTGTTCTGGAAATAGCCCTCTGCCGCCCCGCCGAGGTGACAGGGTGAGCCCGACGTGCGGCGCTGCCACTTCCGGCGGACCGCGGAGCGGAGGGCACACATGCGCAGGAACGCACTGGTCGTCGGAGGAGGCTCCGGCATCGGGGCCGGCGTGGCCCACCGCCTGGCCCGGGACGGGTACGACGTGGTCGTGGCCGACCTCGACGAGGCGGGCGCCACCTCGGTCGCCGGCGCGCTCCCCGGCCCGGGCACGCACCGTGGCGCGGGCGTCGACGTGACCGACGAGGCCTCGCTCGCTGCCCTGCTCGAGGACGTCGCCCCGACCGGCTCCCTCCTCGACGCCTGCGTCAACACCGCCGGGGTCAGCACGCTCGGCGCCGTGACCGACCTGCCCGCCGAGGAGTGGCGCCGGGTCATCGACGTCTGCCTCACCGGCGGCTTCCTGGTCGTCCAGGCCGCGGCGCGGAAGATGCGACGGGGCGGGTCGATCGTGAGTCTCACCTCCCTCAACGCCCGACAGCCCGGCGCGGGCCTGGCGCCGTACTGCGCCGCCAAGGCCGGACTCGCCATGCTCACCGAGGTCGCGGCGCTCGAGCTGGGGCCGGTCGGCATCCGGGTCAACGCCGTCTCCCCCGGCCTCGTGGTCACCCCGCTCACCGCACCCGCGATGGACATCCCCGGCGTGCGTGAGGACTACGTCGCCAACACCCCGCTCGGCCGCCCGGGCAGCGTCGAGGACGTCGCTGCAGCGGTCGCCTTCCTGTGCTCCGACGAGTCCGGCTGGATGACTGGTGAGGTGATGGACCTCAACGGCGGCGCACACCTGATGCGCTACCCCGACGTCATGGGTCACGTGGTCCGGATGCTGGAGCACTCGTGATCCGTCGCACCCGAGGGACCCGCTTCACGGGCGCCACCGCCCTGGTCACCGGAGCGGGTTCCGGGATCGGCGCCGCCCTGGCCCGGGCCCTGAGTGCCGAGGGAGCGCTCGTGGCCTGCCACGACCTCGACGGGGACGCCGCGCGCGCGACGGCCGAGGCCTGCGGGAGCAGCGCCAGCGCCCACGCCACCGACGTCACCGATCCGCACGCCGTGCAGGCCGCCGTGGACGAGGTCGTGTCCCGGCACGGGCGTCTCGACCTGCTCTTCAACAACGCCGGCATCACGTGGGGAGGTCGCACCGAGGACCTGACGCTCGCGCAGTGGGACGCCATCATCGATGTCAACATCCGCGGCGTCGTGCACGGTGTGGCGGCGGCGTACCCGCTGATGCAGCGCCAGGGGTCCGGACACATCGTCAACACCGCCTCCATGGGCGGGCTGATGGCGGCGGGTCTGATCACGAGCTACTGCATGACCAAGCACGCCGTCGTCGGGTTGTCGCTCGCACTGCGCACCGAGGCCGCCGCCAGCGGGGTGCGCGTGACGGCCGTGTGCCCGGCCGCCGTCGAGACACCGATCCTGGACAAGGGGGCGGTGGGCGCCTTCGACGGGCGGCGGTTCTACCTGTCGAGCCAGGGGCTGAGCCAGGCGCTGGACGTCGACGTGCTCGCCGACCAGGTGCTCGAGGGGATGAGACGCAACCGCGCGCTGGTCGTCACACCCAGCCGCGCCCGGGCGTCCTGGCGGGCCCAGCGGTTCCTGCCCGGGCTCACCGACCGGATCACCACGCGCTACGTGCGCCAACAGATGGAGGCAATGCGATCGTGACCACCTGTCCCGAGCTGGCCGCCTACGGCCTGGCCGGCCACACCGAGTCGCCCCGCGACGTCATCGCCGAGGCGCAGCTGGCCGAGCGCATCGGCATCGGCTCGCTGTTCCTCTCCGAGCGCTTCAACGTCAAGGACGCGGGCGTGCTGGCCGGGGCCGTGGCCGCCGCCACGACGACCCTGGGGATCGCCACCGCGGCCACCAACCACAACACGCGTCACCCGATGGTCACCGCCACCCTGGCCACCACGATGCACCGGCTCAGCGAGGGCCGCTACGCGCTCGGGCTCGGGCGTGGCATCGACGCCCTGTTCGACGTGATGGGGCTTCCCCGGGTGACCGGGGCTCAGCTGGAGGACGCCATCTCGATCTATCGCCGGCTCTGGAGCGGCGAGGCGTTCGGCTCGGACGGCCCCGCCGGGAGCTATCCCTACCTCTTCCAGGACCCCACCTTCGACGAACGGATCCCGGTGCTCATGATGGCGATCGGCGACCGGACCCTGGAGCTGGCCGGGCGCCTGGCCGACGGGGTGGTGCTGCACACCTTCTTCACCGACGAGACCCTGGCCCGCGCGGTCGCCACCATCCGGCGCTCGGCCGAGCAGGCCGGACGCGATCCCGCCTCGGTACGCATCTGGTCGGTGCTCGCCACCGTGCCCGACCACCTCGACGAGACGTTGCGGCTGCGCAAGCTGGTGGGTCGGCTCGCGACGTACCTGCAGGGGTACGGCGGCGTCCTGGTCCGGGCCAACGGATGGGACGAGACGGTGCTGGCCCGGTTCCGCGCGGACGAGCGCGTGCAGGCGGTCCCCGGCGCGCTCGACGCGGTCGGCACGCTCGAGGACCTCACCTGGGTCCGCGACGAGGTGCTCCCCGCCTCGTGGCTGGCCGCCTCGGCGACCGGCTCGCCGGAGCAGTGCGCAGCGCGCGTGCAGGACCAGCTGGACGCCGGCGCTGACAGCGTCGTCCTCCACGGAGCGACCCCCACGGAGCTGGCTCCGGTGGTCGAGGCCTGGCGCGGGCGCAGGAGCGCCGCGCTCGACTCCCTGCCCCTCAACCCGGGTCGGATGAGCGCATGAGCGCCCCGGACTGGGCCATCGAGGGCCCCGAGGGCATCACCGTGGACGCGATCTCCACCCTGCTCGGGGCCGAGGTCACCTCGCTCGACGTGCAGCAGGTGGGCACCGGCCAGATCGGCACCTGCTTCCGGTTGACGATGACCGGCGAGGGGGTCCCTGCACGGTTGCTCCTCAAGCTGCCCACCGCCGACGCCGCGTCCCGGGACTTCTACCGCGGGACCTATCGCAGCGAGGTGCTCTTCTACGAGCGCGTCGCCGACACCGTGGCGGTGCGGGTCCCGCAGTGCCACGTGGCCAGGTTCGACGAGGAGACCGCGCACTTCGTGCTCCTGCTCGAGGACCTCTCCCCTCTCGAGCCGGGCGAGCAGATCGCCGGGAGCACACCGGAACGCCTGCTCGACGCGGCCGCCAACCTGGCGGGGCTGCACGGCCCCCGCTGGTGCGACCCGACCCTGCTCGACCTCCCGGGGCTGGCGCTGACCGGCGAGGAGGACGCCCAGGTGCTCGCCGACCTCTACGGCCCGGCCCTGGAGATCTTCCTCGACCGCCTCGGGGCCGAGCTCGATCCCGAGGTGGTGGAGGTGCTGCAGGCATGTCCGGGGGTGTCGAAGGAGTGGGCGCTGGGCCGCCAGGAGCGGTTCGCGCTCGTGCACGGCGACTACCGCCTCGACAACCTGATGTTCTCCCCCGGAGGGGGACGGGGCGAGGTGGCGGCCCTGGACTGGCAAACGCTCACCCTGGCACTCCCGGCCCGTGACCTCGCCTTCCTGATCACGACGAGCCTCGACGCCCCGGTGCGCCGCGAGGTGGAGCGCGAGCTCGTCGGCGCCTACCACCGAGCACTGCTCGAGCACGGCGCGCCTGAGTCCTACGACCTGGACGCGTGCTGGGACGACTACGTCTACGCCATGTTCCAGGCGCCGTTGATCACGGTCTTCGGCTGCGCCTACGGTGCCCCGACCGAGCGGGGGGACCGGATGTTCGCCACGATGGCGACCCGGGCCTGCGCGGCCATCCGTGACCACGACGCCTTGCGGCTGCTCGGCCGTGGCGCCTGACCGACGCTCAGACGGCCTCGCTGCGCCGCTCCAGCAGGACGGTGTCGCGCCAGACCCCGTCGAGCCTCGCGATCCGGGTCCGCACGGCGAGGGTGCGGTAGCCGGCGGAGCGGTGCAGCGTGAGGCTGGCGCGGTTCTCCGGGAAGATGCTGGTCTGCAACGTCCACATCCCGGCCGCGTCGGCCCCGGTGACCTGGGTCGCCAGCAGCGCCTTGCCGACCCCTCGACCGCGCGCCGCCTCGGCGACGTACACCGAGGACTCCCCCACCCCGGAGTAGCACTCGCGGCCGGAGACCGGCACGACCGCGGTCCACCCCACGACGGCACCGTCGCACTCCGCGACCCACGCCAACCCGGGCAGCCAGCGGCCGCGGAGCTCCTCAGCGGTCGGGACCCGGGTCTCGAACGTCGCGTTGCGGGTCGCCAGGCCTTCGGCGTAGATCGCGAGCACCGCGGCCATGTCCTCGTCGGCCACCAGCCGCGTGGTCACGTCGGCAGGCAGCTCCTCGGGACAGCACGGCGCCGCGGACAGGGTGCCCATGACGACGTCCGCCGCGTGCGGGAGGCCGGTGCAGCAGGCCGCGTTGACCGAGACCATGCTCGACGTCCCGACCTTGTCGACCACCACGAAGCCGACCTTCTTCAGCACCTCGACGTGGTGCGAGCAGGTCGACTGGCTGACACCGAGGGCATCGGCGAGGTCGCCGATGCGCGAGGCACCGCCCGGTGCCGCCGACACCGCGTGGAGCAGCCGGACCCGGGTCGGGTCGGCGAGGACGGCGAACCACTCCGCGTAGCCCTCCGCCTCCCCCCTGGACAGGGTCGGCGCTCGGCGCCCGGTCATCGGTGGCGTGCTCATGCGCGGAGCCTACCTTGTCTTCATCGATCGAGGTCGATACAGTCACTTCATCGACGCCTGTCGATGCAACTCACCCGGAGGAGCGAGCCGTGCAGCACCCTGTCGTCATCATCGGAGCCGGACCCGTCGGGCTGGCCGCCGCGGCGTACGCCGCAGAGCGCCACCTGGACTTCGTCGTGCTGGAGGCCGGGGCCGACGCCGGCGCCGCCGTGGGCGAGTGGGCGCACGTGCGGCTGTTCTCTGCCTGGCGCGAGCTCGTCGACCCCGCGGCCCGACGCCTGCTCGAGGCCGCCGGCTCGTGGACGGCGCCCGACGAGGACACCTACCCCACCGGGAAGGAGTGGCGCGAGCAGTACCTCCGACCGTTGGCGGAGCTGCTCGGGGGCTCCCCCGGCGGCGTCGTGCGCTATGACGCCCGGGTGGTCGGCGTCGGCCGCGCCGGCCGTGACCTGCTCGTCGACTCCGGCCGCGAGAGCGACCCGTTCGCCGTCCACGTGCGCACCTCCCACGGCCACGAACGGCAGCTGGCCAGCGCCGTGATCGACGCCTCGGGAACCTGGTCGCGACCCAACCCGCTGGGCGCGGACGGCTACCCCGCTGTCGGGGAGCGCGAGCACGCCGCGCGCATCGCCTACGGCATCCCGGATCTCGCTGATCCGGCCGTGGCCGCGCGGTACGCCGGGAAGCAGGTGGCCGTCGTCGGCAAGGGCGCCTCGGCCCAGGGTGTGCTCGTCGGCCTGGCCGCCCTGGCTCGCGACCCCGCCGGCGCCGGGACCCGGGTCGCGTGGCTGCTGCGGCGCCCCGGCATCGGGGACGCGTTCGGCGGCGGGGACAACGACCAGCTCGAGCAGCGTGGCCGGCTCGGCCAGGACGCCGAGGCGGCGGCCGCCAGCGGGGTGGTCACACCGGTGACTCGGTTCCGGACCGGGGCCGTGACCACCCAGGACGACGGCCGGCTCACGATCACCTCGGTCGACGGCGACCTCGTCGGCGACGTGGACGAGATCATCGTGGTCACCGGCTACCGGCCCGACTTCGACTTCCTCTCGGAGGTTCGGCTGGACCTGGACCCCGCGCTCGGCGCGCCGCGCGTCCTGGCCGACCAGATCCACCCGGACCACCACTCGTGCGGCGACGTCGCTCCGCACGGTCACCGGGAGCTCGCTCAGCCCGAGGTGGGCCTGTTCCTGGTGGGCATGAAGTCCTACGGGCGAGCGCCGTCGTTCCTGGCCATGACCGGCTACGAGCAGGTCCGCTCGGTCGTCGCGGCGCTCGACGGTGACCTCGAGGCTGCTGATCGCGTGGAGCTGGTGCTGCCCGAGACCGGCGTCTGCAACGGCGCGGGCAGGTTCGACGAGCCAGCGGCGGCCGACGCCTCCGGCGGCTGCTGCGGCGGCCCGACCCCTTCGGAGCCATCGCTGGTCGTGCTCGGCTGAGCGGCACCTACGGCACTGGGTGCGGGCTCCAACAGGCTGTGGACACGGGGTTGTCGAGGTCGTAGCGTCGCAGCGGTCAGGACAATCGACCAGTTCAGCAGCAGGTCGGCCGCACGTCTCGGGCTTCGGTGGGCACACCTTCAGGTCACGCTTCTCGGCCACCTCTCGGAGGGGGGTCAGCCATGAGCCGTCGCCGCGTCCGGCTGGAGCCATGTGCCCCGCGCCCCGGTCCCGTTCCTGACGCGCCTCCACCGCGGGTGGACGCGCTTCGTGAATCCCGCTGATCGGCCACGAGAGGAATCGAACGATGTCAGGGAACAGGGTTGTGGAGTACATGGGTCCGGGTGAGGTTGCGGTCAACTCGATCGACTACCCCAAGCTGGAGATCCCCCGGGAGGTCGCAGAGTGGCTCGGCGTCCGGCCCGCCGCCCCGCACGCGGTGATCCTCAAGGTGGTCACCACCAACATCTGCGGCAGCGACCAGCACATGGCCCGGGGCCGCACCACGGCACCGGTAGGCCAGTCGCTGGGCCACGAGATCCTCGGCGAGGTCGTCGAGCTCGGCAGCGACGTGCTGTTCCTCAAGGAGGGCGACATCTGCTCGGTGCCCTTCAACATCGCCTGCGGGCGGTGCCGGATGTGCTTCGAGGGCAAGACCGGCATCTGCTTGAACGTGAATCCCGCGCGGCCGGGCGCGGCGTACGGCTACGTCGACATGGGCGGCTGGGTCGGCGGGCAGGCCGAGTACGTGATGGTGCCGTTCGCCGACTTCAACCTGCTGAAGTTCCCCGACCGGGACCAGGCGCTGGAGAAGATCATGGACCTCACCATGCTCTCGGACATCTTCCCGACCGGGTACCACGGCGCGTACACCGCGGGCGTGACGACCGGGTCGACGGTCTACGTGGCCGGCGCCGGCCCGGTCGGGCTCGCTGCCGCGCACGCGGCCCAGCTGCTGGGTGCGTCGGTGGTCATCGTCGGGGACATGAACACCGACCGGCTCCGGCAGGCCAAGAGCTTCGGCTGCGAGACGGTGGACCTGAGCACCGGGGACGCGCTCCCGGACATGATCGAGCAGATCCTCGGTGAGCCCGAGGTGGACGCGGGCGTCGACGCGGTCGGCTTCGAGGCGCGAGGTCACGGCGCCGATGCCGAGGAGGCCCCGGCGACCGTGCTCAACGACATGATGACCGTCGCTCGGGTCGGCGCCGGCCTGGGCATCCCCGGCCTGTACGTCACGGGCGACCCCGGCGCGGTCGACGAGAACGCCCAGGTCGGCCAGATCGGGGTGCGGCTCGGGCTGGGGTGGGCGAAGTCGCACTCCTTCGCCACCGGGCAGTGCCCGGTCAAGAAGTACAACCGCCAGCTGATGAACCTGATCCTCACCGACAAGGCGCAGATCGCCAAGGCCGTCAACGCCACCACGATCCCGCTCGACGAGGCGCCGGCGAGCTACCGGGAGTTCGACCAGGGGGCGGCGAAGAAGTACGTGATCGACCCCCACGGCATGACCAGCTAGGTCCTGCCGGCAAGCCGGGTCACCTCCGGTGCGGGTTGATCGTCAGGGTCGGGTCGGGGGCGAGGGGCAGCACCATGGCGACCTCGTCCTCGTCCCGTTCCTTCGTCCCGTCGGCGACCCGCACCGGTCGACGCTCGGAGGAGGGCCGGAAGCCGTAGCTGCTCGCGAAGCCGACCGCGGACGCGTTGTCCGACCCCGCCCAGAAGTAGAGCAGCCGGCAACCGTCCTCCGCCGCCTTCTGCGCCGCTGCCGCCACCAGGTCGCGCGCGACATGCTGACCGCGCACCGTGGGTGCGGTCCACAGCCCGAACACCTCGCCGATCTCGGGGTCGTCGTCGTGCCGGCCCAGACCCACCAGACCGACCGGCTCACCGGCACGCTCAGCGACGATCCGGCTGGCGCGCCGCATCCGGGCGTGCCAGAAGTCGTCGTCCTGGGCCGCTTCGTCCTCGACGTTGGCCACGAACGCCTCGGGGGCGTCGGTGAGCGCCGCGAGCCGCACCTCGCGGTACAGCTGCCACTCGTCCTCGCCCAGCAGGCGGATCCTGATGTCTGCCATGCCCCAGCATCTCACAGGGACTGGTCACCGTGGAGCAGCAGATCTGTCGCACCGAGCTCGGGGGCGAGCAGGTCGTCATCTCAAGCCGTCGTTCACCGACTACCTGATCCCGACGATCCTCGACACCCCGCCGATGCCGATCGAGGTGCTGGAGCACGCCGACCCGCACGCCACGGGCCTCCCCCTGTGCCGGGTCCCGATCCGCCCCGAGGACATCACCGACACCCGATGACTCAGCCGGCGCTGGCGAACCACGGCCGGTGCAGGTCGAGGAACCGCTGGTCGCTCACGTGCGCCATCGTGTCCTCGAACTCCCCACGGACCTCGGGCGGCATCTGCTTCTGCTCGCCCGCCCGCGCCTCCTCCTCGGTGCGGAAGGCGATGGTCTGGACGAACCACCCGTCCGGCTCCATGGCCAGCGTGCCGCCGATGATCTCGGGGCGCACCTCGTGCAGGGCGTCCATCGGCCGCTCCATGAAGTGACGGAAGCGCTCCGGGTCGTCGATGCGCCCCTGGATCACCTGGACGAAGCCGGCCTCGTCGGAGCCGCCGCCGAGGAACAGCATGGCGTTGTCGCAGTCGTGGACGGTGACCTCGCCGTCGAAGCAGGCCTCCATCTGCTGCCACCACTCCCCCTGCTCGGGCCGGGCGGAGTTGCGGCTCGCAGCCTCACGCGAGTCGAAGCGGACGACGGCCACGGCCTCTCCGTCGTCGGTGATCCCGTAGGTCCCGCCGAGCCACCCCTCGGCGGTCGGGCCCAGCTGTGCGCGCCACTCCTCGGTGAGCTGGCGCATTCGATCCGGGTCGTTGCACCGACCCTGGATGACCTGGATGAACATGTGTGGCTCCCCTCTCCAGAGCCCACCCCGCCCGGAGCGGGCACCCATCGACGTTACGCCTCGGAGGGGCCCCTGTCACCGGGCCAACGCCCGTGACGTGCCCTGCACCGTCAGTGCTGGGAACCCTCGGCGATCCGCTTGATCGCAGCGAGCGTGCGCGGGATGCCGTCGAGCGCCTGCCGGGTGCGGTCGGCGATCTGGGCGGGCGCCTCGTCGCTGAACGTGGTCTCGAAGAAGGTGATGCCGTCCGGCAGGAACTCCCAGGACTCGGTGAGCAGTGTCCCGGCTCGGTCCGGAGCCATCGAGAAGCCCCACCTGACGAACCCGTCGCCCACGACCCACGCGAACTCACGGCCCCGCTCGGCCGCCACCACCTGAGACCGGGTCTCCCACGTGCGGTGCGGCAGCTCGTTGCGTCCGGTGAACCAGGCACCGACCCGGCCGGCCTCGCTCTCGTCGTGCCACCAGCAGTCAGCGCAGACCGGGCTCCACTCGCCGGTGCGTCTGATGTCGGAGACGAGGTCGTAGAGGACCTCGGGCGGCGCCTCCACCGCGATCGACTCCTGATGGGTGCGCGTGCTCGAGACGTCCATGGGCACACCCTGGCAGACCGGGGCAACCACGCCTCTCTGTCACCGTCGCGTCGCATCGGCCGGCGACCCGCCTGGCTCTGGTCAGCGGCACCGGATGCCGGTAGAACGGAGATGCGGTTCCTTGCGGGAGGGCAGGTGATCGGGCATGACCTCGGATCCCACGAGCGAGGCGGACGAGCCCCGGCGGCCAACCCCGCTGGGACGGGCCCTCCGCGCCACCACGGGGTGGTGGGTGCTGCTGCCGGCGGTCCTCCTCGGCGCGGTGCTCGTCGCACTCCTCCCGCTGGCCTCGCTCGACGACCCGGGCCCGGAGACCACCTTCGCGCCGGGCATCCTCGGCTTCGAGTTCCTCGGGGCCACCGGCCAGGTGCTTCCCGACCCGCCCGACCCGCCCACCCAGGCCGACTGCCTGGCCCAGGTGGAGCTGACTCCTGCCTGCCGTCGCGCGCTCGCCGGCGAACCGATCGTCGACGTGACCCTGGAGCCTCCGCGCGTCGCCTGGCTCGACGCCTACCCCGACAGCGAGGTCCGCGCCGCACTGTGGTGGGACCTGCTCTTCATCACCGTGTACGTCGCCCTCCTGGCGCTGCTCGCCCGGACCGGGTGCAACTACCGCACCGTCAGCACCCGACGGCTGGCGCCGAAGCTGATGTGGTTCGCCGTCGCTGCGGGCGTCCTGGACCTGCTGGAGAACGTCTTCATCGGGTGGGCGGTGGCGGACACGGGGGTCGCCCGCGCCGAGTGGACGTGGCGCGTGGCGGCGGCCGCAGCCTGGGGGAAGTGGCTGCTGGTCGTCATGGTCGCGCTGTACGGCCTCGGGGGCGTGCTGTCGCTGCTCCTCGATCGCCGGGTGCGCGACGTCCTCCAGACGGCCGCGGTGTCGCACGTGAGCGACGATCCGGGCAGTCATGCCGCGACCTGGACCGTCGCCGAGCAGAGCCCGCGCGACCTGGGCATCGCGATCTCCGGCGGCGGCATCCGTGCGGCCTCGATCTCGTTGGGCGCGCTGCAGTCCCTCGAACGCGGGCACCCGCTGGGTTGGGACGACGCTGCCGACATCACCTCGGTCTCCGGCGGCTCCTACATGGCCGGCGGTTGGAGCCTGGCTCGGCACGCCCCGGGGAGACCGACCGACGCGCCGCGACCGTGGAGCTGGACCGAGACCGACCGACCGGGCCCGGAGGAACGCCACGTCGAGGCCAACCTGGGCTACCTGCTCAGCAACGCCCCCCGCGGCATCAGCCAGGACCGGATGATGCGCGAGGACGGCTCCACGACCGGGCGGCGCACCCGGGTGACGGACCCGCGAGATCACGACCGGATGGTCGCCGAGCGGCGTCCCGCTGTCGTCGCGATCGTCCTCACCGGGGTAGCGATCAACGTCGTGGTGTTCCTCGCGATGCTCTGGGCTGTCAGCCAGCCGCTCGGCTGGTTCTACCGGTGGTACTTCGCGCTCGGCTGCCCTGCGCTGCAGGAGCCGACCCAGGCCACCGCCGACCTGTCGTACTGCCTCCCGTCGTTGAGCCGCACCGCCCCCTCGGTGCTGATCTGGTTGGGAGTCGGCATCGGATCGATCCTCGTCTGGGTCGTGCTGGCCAAGAAGGACGAGGTCAACCGCCGGAGCGGCGAATCACCACCGGGCTTCCTGCTGATCCTCAAGGTCCTCGGGTACGGCGGGCTCGGGCTCGCGGCCCTGCTCGCACTGCTCCTGGTCGGGCTGCCCCTGCTCATCGCCAGGCTCTGGGACCCCGTCGAGGGCAACGGGCTCGGCGCCGCCCTGCTCGCGATCCTCGGCGGGCTCGGCAGCGCGGGAGCCCTGCTCCGGATCCTGCGCAAGCCCCTGGCCCGGTTCGCGCCGGTGGTCGCCGGCCTCCTCTTCGCGGTGCTGCTGCTCTTCATCACGAGCATGTGGGCGCTGTCCGCCCTGGCCGCAGCGCCCGACGCGCGTGACACCACGCTGTGGATCGCCGCGATCCTGGGGCTGCTGATCGTCCACTTCAGCACCAGCGCGGAGTGGTGGTCGCTGTCCGCGTTCTACCGCGGCAAGCTGCGCGCGGGATTCGCGACGTACCGGCCGACACCGGACTCGACGTACGCCGTCGCCTACGCCAACGGTGACGAGGGGTCCAGCGCCCGCCTGCCGGAACCGGACCTGGTGGCGCTCTCCTCGAGTCCCCTGACGATCTGCGCGGCCGCCGCGGTGAGCGGGCGCGAGGTGCGCACGCACTACGGCATCCCAGCGCTGAGCATGACCTTCTCCCCCAACCACGTGCGACTCTTCGCGCCCCTCAACGGGGAGGGCGAGTGGCGCGCCTACGCAGCGCGCACCGAGGACATGTCCGCTCTGATGGCCGGCAACCGCCGGCCACGGTTGACCACCATGATGGCCGTGGGGATCTCCGGCGCGGCGGTCTCGCCCGCGATGGGCCGGATCGGCGCCGGCCCGCTGAGCATGCTGCTGGCCTTCGCGAACGTGCGGCTCGGCATGTGGGTCCCGAACCCCCGGTACGCCGCCCAGCTGGTCGACGCGAAGGCCACGCTGCCCTCACCGCGGCTGGGCTACCTGCTCAAGGAGTTCCTCGGCTTCCACGACCCCAGTGACCTGTACCTCTACGTCACCGACGGCGGCCACTGGGAGAACACCGCACTGGTCGAGCTGCTCCGGACCGGACTGCACCGGGAGATCGTCTGCGTCGACGCGGACGCCGGCGCCGGTCACCGCGTGGCCTCGCTGTCGAAGGCGATCGACCTGGCCAAGCTCGAGTGCAACGCGACCGTCATGGTCAACCTCGACACGCTGCGCGCCGGACGGGACCCCTATCCCGGGCAGGACTACTCACCGCGCTCGGTGACACTCGGCATCGTGCACCGGCAGGTCCGGGACCCGGACCCGCTCGTGACCCGGCCGGGACACCACTTCACCCTGCTCTGGTACTGCAAGCCGGCACTGACCCAGGACATGCCGCCGAAGCTGCTGGCCTACCGCGAGATCGACGAGACCTTCCCGCGGGTCAACACGGTCAACCAGTTCTTCCACACCGCACAGTTCGCGGCCTACCGCGACCTCGGTCGCTACAACGCCGGGCAGATCCAGGTGGCCAGGGATCGCCTGCGCGAGGCAGTGACGCCCTACCCGGGATACCCGGACTTCCGCGACCAGGTCGTGGGCGAGGAGAACCAGGACGAGCACGACTGGGCACCGGCCGAGCTGACCGATCTGATCGACAAGCTCGTGCTGGCCCGGCCTTCGACGCAGCGCACCGCCTACGCCCAGGAGGTCTACGACGCGGTGCGCGGGACGCTGCTGCCTGCTCCCTGAGCGTTGGCCGACCGGCTGGAGGGATCCCGCATGGCTCGGTGCAGTGTGTCGAACCGGGTCAGTGCGCCGTGACCACCTGCACAGCCCGACCGCGCGGGCCGCGCTCGCGGACGAACGAGGCCTGGTCGTCGGTGGAGCCAGCACCTGAGTACGCCGCCTTCGACGGGTAGGGGAACAGAGGGCGCGTGAGCGACGCGTCCTTCTTCGACGCCACCAGTCGCTTCGGCGCCTCTCCCTTCTCGACCCAGGCCCTGATGGCCGCGTACCAGTCGACCTGGTCCGGACCCGGTCCGCCGCTGCAGTGGTAGACGCCGGGCAGGAGGAACATGCGGTACCAGGACCGCACCTTCTTGAGTCCGCCCATGGCCGACAGTCCGTCCTCGTAGTACTGGATGGTCGCCATCGGGGTGATCAGCGGATCGGCCAGGCCGTGGTGCATCAGCAGCTTTCCGCCCGCGGCCCGGAAGGCGGACATGTCGGGCTCGTCCGCGTTGTACGCCCGTGCCCTCGCGTCCAGGAGGGGCGGGTCCTCGTCGAAGTCGAAGTCGAACAGGCTGTAGGTGGCGGGCGGATCCTGCGGGAAGGCCAGGAACTTCAGCACGTTCTCGGCGTAGATGCCGCCCCCGGACAACGTCTGTCCCGCGGGGGGAACGTCGGAGACGGGCCAGCCGCCCTCGGAGCCCAGTGGGAGTCCGCCGGGGTAGAGCGAGCTGCCCCGGGAGTCGCGTGGGTCGCCGTACCACTTCCGAAGCACGGTGACCTGCTCCGAGGTCAGGCACCCCGAGAGCCGGTCGTCGGTGCAGGCCAGGTCGCCCGGGTCGAACGCACAGGTGCGCGGATCGTCCACCACAGCGTCGACCACCCCGTCGAGCGCGTCGCAGGCGTCGAGCACGCCCTGACGCACCACGTCGGTGGCGGCCAGATCGACGATCAGGCTCCGGTCGGCCCGGTGGTTGACCACCTCGCGCCACCCCTGCGACAACGGGGCCAGGTAGTTCTGCCGGTTGGCCGGCGCTCCCGCCACGATGCCGTCGAAGTCGTCCGGGTAGCGCTGGGCCTCCACCAGGGCCTGCCTGCCGCCGGTGGAGCAGCCGATGAAGTAGGAGTAGGCGGTCTTCTTGCGAAACAGCCCGCGCAGGACCGAGGTGGCCGCCTGGGACGTGAGGTGCTCCGACAGGTTGCCCCAGTCGGTCTCCGCCTGGGCACTGCCCGGCAGCGAGTCGGAGGCCCAGGTCGCGTCGAACGGGGTGCCCACGTGGCCGCTGTCGCTGCTGGCGATCGCGGACCTGGCGGCTACGAGGTCCGCCCCACTTCCGGAGAGCGTGGGAGCGCTGCCGCAGAAGCCACCGCCACCGAGCTGGACGTAGCGGCGGTTCCAGGTGAGGGGCGCCTGCACGTCGACGCGGATCCGGTCGTCGATGACGACCGCGGCCTGACAGAGCGGCCGGGCGGTGTCCGTGGTCGTGACCACGGCAGCGCTGAGCACGCGGGCGTCTCCGTCGTCGGTGCGGAAGGAACGCCCCGTCAGCGTCGCGCAGTCGCGAGCGTCCGCGGTGACCGACTTGATCCGCTTCGGCCTCCTGTCCTCGGGACCTCTGCTGCCATCGGTGCGGGAGTCGACGTAGACGCCCGATCCTGCCGAGATCGACCCGACCGTCGGCGTGCGGCCTGACGCCGCGGACACGGAGCCGGTGGCGAGAGGGCCCCCGGCCAGAAGCATCGTCACCAGCAGGGTGGTTCCGAAGCGCAGACCTCGTCGTGGGCGCTCAGACATGCGACACCGTTCCTCCTAGGGGAACACCCGCACTGGGTGCTGTGAATTGCACCACGGTGCGCCGACAGTGCGCAAGGAAGCGTCCACCTGAAGAGAACCAGCGACGTTTCTCTCACCGGAACGACCCGTCCGCCTGTTCCTCGCACCGTTGCTCCCCGACGCGTGCGGTGACAGCATCGATGGATGGCCGTGAGCACCATGATCCCCCCGCCGGCGTACGCCGCCGCGGCTGCGGGGGCGCAGCTCCTGCTGACCCGCGGACGGAGGCCCACCCGGGTCTCGGGGCTGTGCGGCCTCGTCCTGGCCGCGGGTTCGTTCGGTGTCTCGATGACCGCGGACCGGCTCTTCCGCCGGTACGGCACCACCGACCAGCCGTTCCACCCCGAGCGAGCCAGCGTGCTGGTCACCGACGGGCCCTTCGCCCACACCCGCAACCCGATGTACGTCGGGCTGACCGGCATCCTGCTCGGGCACGCCGCAGCCCGCCGCTCCGCCACCGCGCTGCTGCCGATCGTCGGCTTCCTGGCCGCCGTCGACCGGCTGCAGATCCCCGCCGAGGAGCGGAATCTCGGCGCCATTTTCGGGGCGGAGTACGACGCCTACCGTGCCCGGGTCCCCCGTTGGCTCGGCCCCGTGCACCCGGGTTCATAGGTTCCGACCACAGACGTCAGGCGGTGAGGACCCAGTGTCCGGGTGATTCCTCGATCCAGGTGGGTGCGGGTGGGGCGAGGCCGGGTGGGTCGGGTGCTCTGGTGCGGGTGGTCTGGCCGGCGGGTGAGGTGACCTGGACGTGGTGGGGGTCGAGGTCATCTCGGTGGAGGGCGGTGTGGGTCCAGTCGGGTTCTTCCTTGAGCTGGTTGCAGGCGGTGCAGAGTCCTTGGCCGTTGGTGGCGCTGGTGGGGCCGCCTGCGTGGTCGGGGGTGATGTGGTCGTGCTGTCGGATCGCGGCGTTGCACCAGGGGGTGCGGCAGGTCCGGTCGCGCAGGGTCACGAACTGGCGCAGCAGTCCGTCGAAGGTGCGGGAAGTGGACTCCATGGCGACGAGGTGCTCGGTGTCGGCGAAGAGACGCCGGATGCGGGTCGAGGTGTCCGGGGAGCAGGTGAGGAGCTGGCGGGCCACGGAGGCGGGGATGGGGCCGCCGGCGCCGCCGTGCATGGGGACCAGCTCGGCGGGTTCGTCGCTGTCGCCGAGGAGGGCTTCGGCGGAGACGACGAGGTTGAGCGCGACCGGGACGGCCGTGGCGGTGACCTGGCCGGTGAGCCGGGCCACGAAGAGGTCGGCCACGACCTGGGAGAAGGAGCGTTCCTCGCCGTCGAGGTTCTTCTCGGTGGCCGCGCGGGTGTGCAGGGACTGCATGATCGCGGCGGCGTGGACCTCGGGGAGGGTGGCGGTGATCTGGGTGGTGCCGTCGTCGCGGCGTTGGCTGGTGACGTGGCGGTTGCGGTGGGCGCGCTCGCGACGCTTGACGGCGGCCCGGTCGTCGAGGCGCATCGCGATCCGTTGCGCAGCCAGGCGCAGCGCCCGGTCGCCGAGCGGGGTCCCGGCGCGGTGCTCGTTGATCAGGCCTTGCTCGAGGGCGGCCAGGACGTGCGGGAGGTCGTCGACGAGGGTGCAGGCCATCGCGCGCAGCCGGGTGCCGCGGTGCGGTGACTCGTGGCGGGCGAGGGCGACCTGGGCACCGACCGAGCGGTCGGAGGCGTCGGGCTGGAGGTCGTCGAGGTGGGCGGTGATCCGCACCTGGCGGGCGGCGAGGTGGGCCTTGAGTGCCTCGAGCTCCTCGAGCGCAGCGACGCACTCGCCCGGCGTGCCGGGGAGCGGGTCAACATCTGTCTCGCACATGTGTTCGATTCTGCGAGAGGTCGGGACCCCTGTCCAGGGTCCGCGGAGCCTTGTGGATGAGCGAACGCGAACGCGGACACCAGCACCGGCCCCGCTTGACTCACCGTCGACGACCCGGCCTCGGCTACCGACCTCTCCGCCCTGCCCGGTACGGCTGCCGTGCCCTGGTCAGGGTCAGTCGACCTGTGCCAGGCGGTCGCGATCGATCACTCGGATGTGGCGGTAGGACACCTCGACCAGCCCCGCCGCGGCCAGCTCGCCCAGCACCTTGTTCACGCTGGGACGTCGAGCTCCGAGCATGGCAGCGATCGTTGCCTGCGAGAGGGAAAGAGTCCCTGTCGCGTCCGCCTCGTCCAGCAGCAACCGTGCGGTCTGGGCTGTCAGCGACCCGCCGAGAAGCCCGACGAGCCTGTTCTGGCTGTGCGCGAGTCGGCTGGCCACGCTCGTCAACCAACGTCTCGCCAGCTGCCCTTGGCTGGCGAGCAGGCCTTCGAACGCCTCGGGCGACAGGTACAGGCAGCTCACCGGGTCCAGCGCGCGCGCCGTGTAGGGCGGCGGCATCTTCAACAGCATCGGGATGTCGCCGTCCACATCGCCCTCCCCGAGCACCGTCAGGACAGCGCGCTTGCGCCCCGATCCCACAGCCAGCTCGACCTGTCCGGATCGGATCAACCACACGCCTGCCGGTCCGACGCCGGCTCTGAACAGCACCCCTCCAGGGGCGATCGCTCTCGCCTCCAGGGTGGAGGCCAGCGCCCGTAGGTCCTCGGGTCCCAACGGGACGCTCGCGCCTCGGCCGACGCAGCGGGCGACCCAGGCAGCGCTCTGGACAGCGGCCGGGTCCGGCCCGCGCCCGGGGAGCAGCTGTGTCACCACGCTGACACTCTACGGATTCTTGCTGCCCGGGCCGGGTTGCCAGAGCAGAGGACGTCGCGGACGAGCGGCACCACCGAACCGAATGAGGAGCAGCCACCATGAGCGAACAGGTCGCGATCGCGGTCATCGGCCACGGGGGCTGAGATGACTTCGGCGCTGGTGCTGTCGGGCGGGGCCAACCTGGGAGCCGCCCAGGTGGGCATGATGATGGCCCTGCACGAGAGCGGGGTGCGCCCCGAACTCGTGATCGGAACCTCCGTCGGGGCGCTGAACGGGGCCTGGGTCGCGGCCGACGCCCCGCTCGACGAGCTGGGCGACCTGTGGCGCTCGTTGCGCCGCGGTCAGGTGTTCCCGGCAGACCCGCTGCGCGGGCTCCTCGGCTTCGCTGGTCGCAGCGACCACCTGGTCAGTGATCGGGGGCTTCGGCTGCTGCTGCGCAAGCATCTTCGCTTCGAACGGCTGGAGGACGCACCGGTGGCGTTCCACGTGCTGGCCACCGACGTCCTGACCGGGCTCGGGGTCCTGTTCTCCGACGGGCCCGCGGTCGAGACCATCCTGGCCAGCACCGCCATCCCCGGACTGCTTCCGCCGGTCCCGATCGACGGCCGGCACTACATGGACGGCGGTGTCGTCAACAACGCCCCGATCTCACACGCCGTGGAGCTGGGTGCCGACACCGTCTGGGTCCTGGCCACCGGCTACTCGTGCTCGTTGCACGAGCCGCCGCGCTCCGCGTTGGGGATGTCGCTGCACGCGGTGACGCTGATGATCCACCAGCGGCTGAGTCTCGATGTCGAGCGGTACGCCGACGCGGTTGACCTGCGGGTCGTGCCGCCGCTGTGCCCGATCTCGGTGGCCCCGACCGATTTCAGCCAGGCCGACGACCTGATCCGACGGGCCTACCAGCACACGTCCGACTGGCTGGCCAACGCCGCCTCCGTGGCGGGCCGGCAGCCCCTCCCCCTGTTCGCAGCGCACTCGCACGTGCGCCGCGCCGAGTCGTCGTGACCTGCTGTGTCAGCAACCTGACACTCCCCGCAGCAGGGCCGTCGACGACGTGTTCCCCATCCAGAACCCATTCCTCGGGTCTCGCACCGTGACCGTCCCGGCGGTCCTGGTCCCACACCACTCACAGGAGCACACCATGACGACCTTGCACCCGACCACTACCCACCAGGGGTCGCTCGACCTTCCCCGCACGATCACCGCCGGAGCCATCGGCGGCGGCGTCGCCGGCATGATGATGGCGATGATCGAGATGGCCTACGGCGCCTTCGCTGACGGTCACACACTGTGGGATGCCCCGATGGCGATCTGGGCCTTCGTGGCCGGCAGCGACCAGTTCGGCGCACCGTCCGAACACGTCGGCGCCATCGTCCTGGGCATGGGCGGTCACCTGGCCAACTCGATGATGCTCGGCGTCGCGTTCGCCCTCCTGATGGCGGTGGTGGTCAAGAAGCAGGGCGTACTGGCTTCGGTCGCGCTGGGCACCATGTTCGGCATCGCCACCTGGGTCGTCATGCGCTACGTCGTGCTGCCCCTGAACGCTGGCACCGCGGACCTGTTCACCGGAGCAGCGGTGTCGCCGCAGTGGCTCTGGTACGTCGCCCACGCCGCCTTCGGCATGACCCTGGGGCTCATCTACGCCCGGCACCACGCAGCGGACTCGGCCCGACCGACCGCCTGAACCCGTCCGGCCCCACCCACGAACAGCCCGGCACCGCCGAGCCGCCACAGGAGATCGTCATGACACAGGCCAGCTGGAACGGCACCGTGATCGCCGACAGCGAGACCACCTCGGTCGTCGAGGGCAACCACTACTTCTCCGCCGACTCGCTCCGCTGGGAGCTGCTCGAGGAGAACGACCGGCAGACGGTCTGCCCCTGGAAGGGCACCGCCAGCTACTACGACATCGTCGTGGGTGACAAGACGAACCGGGGCGCTGCCTGGCGGTACCGCGCTCCCAGCGCGGCGGCAGCCGATACCGAGAGGCACGTCGCCTTCGGAGGCGGCGTCACGGTGGAGCGCGCGCCGAGCCGGCTCCGCCGACTGTTCTCCGGCGGGTGGTCGCGATGAGCTCGACCACGTCCACCCGCATCGAGTTCCCCGGCTCCAGCGGTGCCCAGCTGGCCGGCCGCCTGGACCTGCCCCAGACCAACCCCCAGGCATATGCGCTCTTCGCGCACTGCTTCACCTGCACCAAGGACGTCCTCGCCGCATCGAGGATCGCGCAGGCACTGACCGGTTTCGGCATCGCCGTCCTGCGCTTCGACTTCACCGGTCTCGGCGGCTCCGGAGGGGATTTCGCCAACACCGACTTCACCTCGAACGTCGGTGACCTGGTCAGCGCCGCCGACTACCTGCGCCAGCACCACCAGGCACCCACGATCCTCGTCGGTCACTCCCTCGGCGGCGCCGCCGTGCTGGCCGCCGCCGAACACGTGCCGGAGACGCGCGCGGTCGCCACCATCGGTGCCCCAGCAGGCACCGAACACCTGCTGCACCTGCTCGCCGAGAGCCGAGCAGAGATCGAGCAGAAGGGCGAGGTCGAGGTCTGCCTGGCCTCGCGTCCGTTCCGGATCCGCAAGCAGTTCCTCGATGACGTGACCAGCCAGCCCCAGGCCGAGCGGATCCAGCGCCTGGGAGTTCCCTTGCTGGTGCTGCACTCGCCGAACGACGAGACGGTCGGCGTCGAGAACGCGCGCAAGATCTTCGAGGCGGCCCGCCACCCGAAGTCGTTCGTCTCCCTCGACGGCGCCGACCACCTGCTCACCCGACCTGACGATGCCCGCTTCGCCGCCGCCGTCCTGGCGACCTGGGCGAGCCGGTACCTCGACGACGCCGCCATGTCGTCCGCCCCGCCCATGAGCGCGACCGCGCTGCGGGCGGAGGAGGGCCTCGTCGTGGTGTCCGAGAACGGGCGCGGTCCTTACGGCCAGCGGATCACCGCAGGGCGGCACGTCCTCAGCGCCGACGAGCCCGCGCCGGTCGGGCACGACACCGGCCCCTCGCCGTACGACCTGCTGCTCGCCGGTCTCGGCGCCTGCACGTCGATGACGCTGCGCATGTACGCCGCGCGCAAGGGGTGGCCGTTGGAGAACGTGAGCGTCTCGTTGAGGCACTCCCGGATCCACGCCAAGGACTGCGCGGGCTGCGCGACCCAGTCCGGCCAGCTCGACCGCGTCGAGCGGGTGATCGAGCTGACCGGCGACCTCGATGCCGAACAACGCCGGCGGCTGCTCGAGATCGCTGACCGATGCCCCGTGCACCGCACGCTGCACTCCGAGGTCGATGTGCGCACGTCGATGGCACCCGGCGACACCCTGCCCCGGGTAGCCGACGACGCGACCGCCGCCACTGCCGAGGCGTCGGCATGAGCTCGCTGCCCATCGCCGACTACGCACTGCTCTCGGACCGGCACTCGGCAGCCCTTGTCTCCTCGGGCGGCTCGGTCGACTGGCTGTGCATGCCCCGGTTCGACAGTCCATCGGTCTTCGCCGCCATTCTCGACGACGAGGGTGGCCACTGGTCCATCCGACCGGACGCCGACTTCCGGGTGGAACGCGAGTACGTCGCCGGCAGCATGGTGCTTCTCACGAAGTTCCACACCTCGACGGGGACCCTCGAGCTGCGAGACGCCCTGGGTCTCGGAGACAACCACGACCCGCATGCGCTCGGCGAGCACGCTCCCCACCTGCTTGCGCGGACTGCGAGCTGCACCGAAGGGCACGTCAGCGTCCTGATGTCGTTCCGTGCGCGTCCGGAGTACGGGCTGGTTCTGCCTGTCGTCACTCCCGTGGACGGGGGTCTGATGGTCACCGGCGGCGCGAGCCGGCTGACGTTGTCGAGCTCTGTCCCTCTCGATGTGGAGCGGGAGGAGACCTCCGCCCACTTCGAGCTCCATTCGGGCGAGGGCGCCTGCTTCGGTCTCGAGCACGCGGCACTCGGCACACCCGACCCGGCGACCCGCACCGGACCCGAGATCTCCGCGTTGATCGATGAGACGGTGATCGGCTGGCAGGAGTGGTCGGCGCTCCACCAGAGCTACCAGGGCCCCTGGTGTGACCTGGTGCACCATTCAGGACGAGTGCTGCAGGCACTCAGCTACCAGCCCACCGGCGCGATCGTCGCCGCACCGACCACCTCCCTGCCCGAGCAGGTCGGTGGCGGACGCAACTGGGACTACCGCTACTCCTGGGTCCGCGACGCCAGCATGACCATGCAGGCACTGTGGGTCGCCGCCTGCCCCGACGAGGCCTACGAGTTCTTCGACTTCATGTCCAGTGCCGCCGCAGGCTCGTTCATCGACCGCCCACTTCAGATCATGTTCGGGATCGGCGGCGAGCACGACCTCTCCGAGCGGACGCTGCCCCACCTGTCGGGTTGGCGTGGCAGCGCACCGGTCCGCGTGGGCAACGGCGCCTGGAACCAGCCCCAGCTCGACGTGTACGGCGAGCTGCTGGACGCGGCCTCCCAGCTCCGCGACCAGCTGGGTGTGCTGAGCGGACCCACCCGCGACTTCCTCGTCGGCCTCGCCGACTCGGCTGCCGCGCGCTGGGACCAGCCCGACAACGGCATCTGGGAGGTGCGTGGAGATCCGCGGCACTTCGTGCACTCGAAGGTGATGTGCTGGGCGGCACTGGACCGCACGATCGGACTCGCGGACCTGCTCGACGCCGGGGGGCGCGTCGCCGGCTGGAGGGCTGCCGCGGAGGAGGTCCGGACCGCCGTGGAGACCCGGGGCTGGGACGAGGACCAGGGTGCGTTCACCCAGTCCTTCGACAGCCCCGACCTCGACGCCACCGTCCTGCTCCTCCCCATCGTCGGCTTCCTGCCCCCCGACGACCCGAGGGTGCTGTCCTCGATCGACGCCGTCCGTGAGCAGCTCACCGATTCCCGAGGGCTGGTCCACCGCTACCACACCGGCTCCGGCGTGGACGGGCTCGAGGGACTGGAGGGCACCTTCCTGCTCTGCACCTTCTGGCTTGCCCACGCCCTCGCCCTGGCCAAGCGTCCCGAGGAAGGCATCGCGGTCTTCGAACGTGCGGCGAGCCATGCCAACGACGTCGGGCTGCTCGCCGAAGAGGTCGACTCCGCCACCGGCGAGCTCCTCGGCAACTTCCCCCAGGCCTTCAGCCACATCGGCCTGGTCAACGCCGCCTGGGCACTGGACCAGGCCTCACCCACCAGGGCGACCCCTGGGATGTGAACGATGGACTGGACGATCTGCTGGTCCAGGTTGCCGGGTGCTGAGCTCGCCGGCGCGGGTCTACAGCTCGAGCAGGGCTTGTTCCACGACCTCGGTGAGCGCGGGATGGACGTAGAGGACCTCTCGGCCGAGCTGGTCGACGGTCAGGCCGAGCATCATCCCCTGCAGCAGCGGTTGCAGCAGCGTCGCGGCCTGCGGACCGATGATGTGCGCGCCGAGAAGCAGGCGGGTCGTGGGATCGGCGACCAGCTTGACGAAGCTCTCGGTGTCCTCGAGAGCCCAGCCGTAGGCGGTGTCCGAGTACGGGCGAACGGCGACCACGTGGTCGATCCCCTGCTCGACGGCTTGCGCCTCGGTGAGCCCGACGCCCGCGATCTGCGGGTGCGAGAAGACGGCGTGCGGCGCCAGCCCGGTCGGCAACCGCCGCAGGGCCTCCGGGTGGATGAGGTTGTGGGTGAGGACGCGCATCTCGGCGTTGGCCATGTGCTTGAGCTGGAAGTGGTTGGTCGCGTCACCGAGCGACCACACCCCGGCAACGTTGGTGCGGTAGGTCTCGTCGGTGACGAGGTGGCCGTGCGCGTCCAGTGCCAGCCCCGCGGCAGTCGCGTCGAGCAGGTCGGTGTTGGGCTGGCGACCGGCCGCCACCAGAAGCACCTCCACGTCGAGCACGGCAGGACCGGCAGGACCGGTGACGGTGACGGCGACGCCCGTCGCCGAGCGCTCCACCGACGTGACGACCGTGTCCAGGTGCAGGTCGAAGCGGCGGGCGGCCTGGTCGGTGAACCGTTGCGAGACAGCTTCGTCCTCGGCCATGAGCAGCCTCGGGCCACGCTGGACGATGCTCACCGCCGAGCCGAAGGCGGCGAAGACGTGCCCCATCTCGGCGGCGATGAATCCGCCGCCGATGACTGCCATCGACCGCGGGACCTCCGCGATGCGCATGATCGTGTCCGAGGTGTGGAACTCGACGCCATCCAGCCCGGGGATCGCTGGGATGGCCGGACGCGACCCAGAGGCAACGACGATCTGCTCGCCGGTGATGGCGCGGTCGCCGACCTGGATCTGACGAGGGCCGATGAAGCGCGCCGGCTCGGTGAACACGTCGACCCCCGACGCGCGACGGTAGGCGACGGACTGCTCGTGCAGCGGGTCGATGCGCCCGAAGACGCGCGCCCGGATGGCTGGCCAGTCCACGCGCTCCAGACGAGCGTGCACCCCGAGGCGAGCGGACTCCTCGACGGCGAGAGCCGCGTCGGCGGCCACCACCAGCATCTTCGAGGGGATGCAGCCTCGGTTCAGGCACGTCCCCCCGAACCGGTCCGGCTCCACGATCGCCGTCCTCATCCGGGTCATCTCGTCGGTGAACAGCATGTTGCCACTGCCAGCACCGATCACGATCAGGTCGTAGTCATGCACGTGATCTGCCTCCTGTCGTAGGGCCCGCACCTCGGCGACCCTACGCTCGTCACACGCTCACCCCTCCGATCGCACGCGGCCAGACGGCCCCACCGATCAGCCCGGAATCGTCGCTCAGGGCGGCTCGGGCAACCTCGATCGGCGTGACGAGACCCTGAGGGCCGTGCCTCCGGAGCAGGTCGACGACCGGGGCGCGCACCAGGGCGTGGTTGCGGCCGACCCTTCCCCGATGACGATCACGTCTGGGCCAGCAGATGAGGGTCGCGGGGCGTCCCAGGACCACGTGGCAGCTCGCTCCGCTGATCCTGGCAGCAGACTGGCCGTGGGCCGTTGATCAGGACAGCTCACCGGATGACCCGTCGGCTCAACGACGCATCCTGTTCACCGGCGGCGGCCTCGGTGCTGCTGGCGCTCACGGGGCTCCTATCTGCGGCCGGTCGCCGCGACGGGCCCACGTGGACAGGATCGGGAACCCCTGTGGTCGAGGCGCTCCTCCCCCCGGCCGGTGGTGCCGCCATCGCCGCGACCCTGGGGCTGCTGCGCATCTGCCCCTGGAAGGGAGTCGCGAGCTACTACGACGCCCACGTCGACGGCAAGGTCGTCCCGGGCGGAGCGTTCACCTCACACCACCCCCGAGTGCGGTGCGACCACTCAGACGGTTGCGGCCGCTCCCTGCCAGGCGAACTTCTCGAACGGCGCGTCGACAGGCGTCCGCGCCAGGTGGTTGGTGTAGTTCGACATCACCTTCTGCGAGACACCGAGGATGACCTCGAGCACCTGGCGCTTGGTGAAGCCGGCGTCCAGGAACGCCTGCACTGCGACATCGTCCACGTTTCCGCGCTCGCGGACCATGGCAAGGGTGAAGGTGCGCAGCGCCTCGAGGCGCTCGCCCGGCAGGGGTGTTCCGTCGCGCAGCGCGTCGGTGATCGCGTCGTCGACCTTCATGCCCTTCGCGATACCGGTGTGCGCCGGGACGCAGTAGTGGCAGGAGTGTTCGACGTTGACGGACTGCCAGACCACGGTCAGCTCGTCCTTGTCGAAGCTCGAGTCGACGAACAGCTGGTGCACCAGCTGGTAGCCCTCGAGCAGGCCGGGCGCCTCGGCCATGGTCGCGTGCAGCCCCGGGATCATCCCGTTCTGCTTCCTCGACCGGGCGAGCAGTTCCCTGCTCGCCTCGGGGGCGGTGGTCTCGTCGTGCAGCGGGAAGTCAGTCATGGGTGCTCCGTCTCGATGGTGGGCCGGCAGTGAAAGCCATTGGGAACAACGTTCTGTACCGAACGGTACCTTACCGCACTCGACTTTACTACCGAAGGGTTACAAATGAGGCCCGAGGCCGTAGCATCACCCCATGAGCACGACCGCCAAGGCACCCATCGGCCGCCCGAGACTCTTCGACGAGGAAGCGGTCCTCGCCGAGCTGACCGCTCTGTTCTGGCGGCAGGGGTACGGCCAGACCTCGATGGCGGACATCGTGGAGACCAGCGGAGTCCACAAGCCGAGCCTCTACCGCACCTTCGGGACCAAGGAGGAGCTCTTCGCGACCGTGCTGCGGCGCTATCTCGCCGAGCGGATTGCGATGTTCGCTGCCCTGATCGACCAGGCCGGGCCCGGGATCGACGGGGTCCACCGGTTCCTGGAGATGTTTGAAGCAGACGCGATCTCCGAGCGCGGCCGCGACGGCTGCCTGATGGTAATGGCCTCCAACGAGCTGCGAGGAAGCCTGCCCAGCTACGACTTCTCGACCGACTACCGACGACAGATGCGCGAGCAGATCCACACCCTCATCGGTCACGCCATGTCCGAGGAGGAGGTCGACTCCGAGATCGCCCGAGCGCGGACCGACCTTCTCACCACCTACCTGCTTGGGCTCCAGGTCATCATGCGCTCCGGCGCCGACGCGGCTGAGATCCACCAGTACCTCAACGCGATGCACGTCACCGTCGACGCCTGGTGAGTCTGGCGGCTCCACCGTTCTGACCGCTGCGCGAGCGGGATGGAGCCGGACCCCGCTGGCAAGGCCGGTCTCGCGATCTGCGCCTCCTGCGGAATGAGGGCACCGGCCGACTTCAGTGCGCGCGCCCTCAGGCGCTGCCCGATCCCAGACACACGGGCTCCGGGATGCTCACCGGGGGGTCCCCGTGTTTCACCCATGGGAGTTCGTTCGATCGACACGCCATGACCCGGAGGACACCATGAACACCGATACCCACGCCCCCACCAGCCGAACCCGCCTCGCCCGCGCCGCGTCGACAGGGGCGGTCGCGGGCGTCATCGGCTCGTTGATGATGGCCGCCTATGCGATGCTCGCCGCCGCCACCTACCAGGGGTCGGGGTTCTTCACGCCGCTCCACCACATCGCGTCGGTGTTCATCTCTCCCGCCGACATGATGTCGTCGATGGAGAGCGCCACCATGGGGGGCTCGAACTTCGAGTTCTTCGCCGGGGCTGCCCTCGTGGGCGCACTGGTCCACATGATGGTGGGCGCGATGTACGGCGTGGGCTTCGGTGTGCTGGCCGTCCTGGCCAAGATCCGTGGGATGGCGCTCGTCGCCGCCGCCGTCGTCTGGGGCGGCCTGGTCTTCGTCATCAGCTCCTTCGTGGGCCTCCCCCTGGCCGCCGTGATCTTCGACAGTGGCGACCAGATCACCAACATGGCCGAGCTCGTCGGCTACGGCACCTTCCTCGTCGAGCACCTGGTCTTCGGGCTCTTCCTTGGCCTCATCCTGCTCATGGGCGCCAAGCGCGCGCACTGATCACCCGCCTTCCACACTCGAGGACGAGCCATGACCGAGACCAACGCGACCACCACCAGCATCGAGGTGATGTGGCGACCCGGCTGCCCCTTCTGTGCTTCCCTGCGTCGCGGTCTGCGCCGCGCGGGCGTGGCCACGCTCGAGCACGACATCTGGTCGTCGGCAGACGCCGCCGCCCGCGTACGCGCGGTCACCGGCGGAGACGAGACGGTCCCGACCGTCTTCATCGGCGATCAAGCTCTGGTGAACCCCTCCGTCCGGCAGGTGGTCGCCGCGATCCGGGCGGTTGACCCCGAGCATCAGCCCGATCCGCCAGCAGCGGCGGCTCACCGCGGCGGCAACGCGAGGGTCAGCCCGGGGCTCACCTGGACCCTCGTGGTTGCGCTGGTCTGGTCCGTGCTCGTCGCGTGGCGGCCCACGACCACGTGGCACCTCGCTCCACTGATCCTGGCTGCGGCCTGGCCCTGGGTGGTCAGCCAGGACACCATCTCTGGTGATCCTTCGGCTCGACGACGCATCATGCTCGCCGGCGGGAGCGGCCTCGCCGCGGCCCTGGCACTCACCGGACTCCTGTCCTCCGCCGGCCGCCTGGAGGGCGCGACGTGGACAGGATCGGGAGACTCGATCGTCGAGGCCCTCCTCCTCTCCGCCGGTGGTGCCGCCATCGCCACGACCCTGGGGCTGCTGCGCACCGTGCGTCGCACGACCCGCAGGAGTGCTGCACCCCAGCAGCACCACCAGCGTCTGCCCCTGGAAGGGGATCGAGATCGATGACCGGGGAGTCTGAGACCGACCTGCCGCCCAGCCAGTTCGTCGCACCTGAGCGCGTGCTCATCGAGATGGCCGAGGCCGGTGCGAAGCGAGCCTGCGGGCTCCGCGCGCACCAGGTCCTCGTGCTCAGCGTGATGGCCGGTGGGTTCATCACGATCGGCGCCCTCTTCAGCACCTTGATCGCGACCGGTACCGACAACGAAGGAGTACAACGGCTCCTGGAAGGCTTCGGGTTCTCGGTCGGGTTCTTCCTCGTCGTGCTCAGCGGGGCGTTGCTGTTCACCGAGGTGAACGTGGAGCTCCCGGCGACGCTGCTCGGCAAGCGACGCGATCGTCTCGGCCTCCCGCCGCTGCGTACGGCGATCCTGAAGCTCTGGCTGCTTGCCGCGATCGGCAACATGATCGGCGCCTTCGTGCTGGGCCAGGTCATCGTCTACGTCTCGGACTACGGCGCGGGCTTCGAAGCGCTGCTGGACGAGGTCATGTCGACGAAGATGCGCTTCCAGGACGTGGGTGGCGCCGAGGGGTTCTTCCAGGCGGTGCTGTCGGGCGTCGTCGCCAACTGGCTCGTCGGGATGGCCGCGTTCCTGGCCACGATGGGTCGCACGATCATCGGAAAGTACATCCCGGTCCTGATCACCGTCATGGCCTTCGTGGCCGGCGGCTTCCTCCACGCCCCGGCCAACATGGCCTACCTGTCACTGAGCCAGCCGCTCGGATACGGGCCCGGGTGGGGCGACGGCCTGCTGTGGTCGGTGCTGCCCGCGGCGATCGGCAACATCATCGGCGCCTTCTTCCTCGTCGCCCTGCCTTTCTACATCGCGGGCAACCGGCAGGTGCCCGACGAAACTGATGACGGCCACGTGCCCGCTTGACGGCAGAGCGATAACGTCACCTCCATCCAGCTGCGACAGGACGCGAACCCCATGACCGCCAGCCAGAGACCGTCGACCGAACCCGTCACCGTGCCCGAGGTCGCGCACGAATGGCACAAGGTGCTCGACCCCGATGAGCTCCCCGAGGGCCGCGTGACCACCGTGAGCGTGGGGCGCCGCACGCTCGCGGTCACCCACGTCGATGGCAGGTTCGGGATCCTGAGCAACCGGTGTCCGCACCAGGGTGGCCCGCTCGGCGAGGGATCGATCGAGAAGGGTTGGTTGCGGTGTCCGTGGCACGGCTACGACTACAGCCCCTGCAACGGCGAACCCCCGGAGGGCTTCGCCGACGCCCCCGAGGCGTACGCGAGCGAGGTGCGCGTCGACGGCGTCTACGTGGCGCTCCCCGCGGAGGCCGAGCACCCGCGCACCGTCTCGGACGTCATGGTCGAGACGATGGTCAACTGGGGGGTCGACACCGTGTTCGGGATGGTCGGTCACTCCAACCTCGGGTTCGCCGACGCGATGCATCGCGCCGAGCGACGCGGTGACCTGCGCTACGTCGGGATCCGCCACGAAGGCGCAGCGTCGTTCGCCGCCACGGCGTACGGCAAGCTCACCGGCCGGCTCGCCGCCTGCTTCGGCATCGCCGGTCCCGGCTCGACCAACCTGCTGACCGGCCTCTACGACGCCAAGGTCGACCGGGCGCCGGTGCTGGCCCTCTCGGGGCAGGTGCCGTCGAAGACCAAGGGGCGGGGCGCGTTCCAGGACATGGACCTGGCCAACGCCTTCAAGGACGTGGCCCGCTTCGGAGAGGTGGTGCTGTCGGCCGCTGACCACGCCGAGCTGATGACCCTCGCGTGCAAGACCGCGATCGTCGACAAGGACGTCGCACACCTGATCTTCCCCGATGAGGTGCAGGTCGAGCCCTCGAACCAGGAGCCGTCCGGACCCGACGGCCGGACCGGGTCCCGCGAGATCGCCCCGCCTGCTGCGGTCCTCGCGGCAGCGATCGAGACCATCCGCGGGTCACAGCGTCCCGTCATCGTGGTCGGCCAGGGCGCGCGCGCCGACATCGATGGCGTCCTCGAGCTCGCTGAGCTGATCGGTGCGCCGGTGATCACGACGTTCAAGGCCAAGGGTGCGGTCTCGGACCACCACCCGCTCGGCTGCGGCGTACTCGGGCGGAGCGGCACCCCCGTAGCGAGCTGGCTGATGAACGAGTCCGATCTCGTCGTCGCGTTCGGCGCCTCCTTCTCGAACCACACCGGGATCGCTCCCTACAAGTCGATCATCCAGATCGATCACGACCCGATGGCCATCGGCCGACACCACCCGGTCGACATCGGCCTGCAGGGGGCTGTTGCCACCACTGCCCGACTGCTCGCCGAGGGTCTCGACGGCGGACACACCTGCGTCGACCAGCGCCCGATCATCGCGGAGCGCTGGCAGATCTGGCGCGAGGAGAAGGCCAGCCGCCGCACGGATGACCATGGGGCCGGCCTGAACGCCGCCTCGGTCTTCGCCGAGCTGTCCGAGCACGTCCCGGACGACGCGGTGATCTGCGTCGACGTCGGCAACAACACCTACTCGTTCGGCCGCTACTTCGAGGTGGCCGAACAAGACGTCCTCATGTCCGGCTACCTCGGCTCGATCGGATTCGCGTTCCCCGCCGCCATGGGCGCGTGGGCCGCCGTCGGCGACTCCCGCAAGGTCGTGTCAGTGTCGGGCGACGGAGGCTTCGGCCAGTACGCGATGGAGCTCACGACGGCCGTCAAGTACGGCATGAACATCACCCACGTGCTGCTCAACAACAGTGAGCTGGGCAAGATCAGCAAGGAGCAACGAGCAGGCGAGTTCGACGTGTGGGCGACGAGCCTGCACAACCCGGACTTCGCCGCCTTCGCGCAGCTCTGCGGCGCACACGGCGCCCGCGTCACGCAGCTCGACCAGCTCCACGACGCGGTCGCAGCCGCCCTCGCCCATGACGGCCCGTCCCTCGTCGAGGTCGTCACCGATCCACTGCTGATGTGAACGCCCTCGAACAAAGGTCGCCTGCCATGAACGCTCCGCTCGTCCCGCTCTCGGACTCGTTCCCCGCGACTCGCCTCGCGTTGCACCGCGTCGCCGCGTACATCGTCAGCCCCGCGCGCCGGCACGCCATGGGCCGGATGGGGCTGCGCGCCGCTCCCGGCGGGCTCGTCACACCGACCTTCGCGGGACCGGAGGGGATGACCACCGTTGGGGTCGCGGGGGTCGACCTCGTCGTCCACTCCGATGCCGGCCACCGACACCAACGCCTCTCGACCCTGGCGGCAGCCGGGTCCTTCGTCGGCATCGCGCCCGACGTGGCCTGGGCGTCGAACCTCGACATCCCCGCACCCGGCCCACTCGACGCCGACCTCGGCATCGACGCAGACGATGCCGCAGCACTCGCCGCGTGGTTCGGGTTCGGCTGGGGAATCCTGGACGCGCTCTCCTCCGACGGCGACTCCGCGCACGCCAGCGAACCCCAGCTCTGGCCCGAGCACTTCGACCCCGCCATCGAGATCGGTGATCCTGCTGGTACTACCCGGGCGAGCTTCGGCTTCTCTCCGGGGGACGTGGCCGCGGATGCCACGGCGGGCCCCGAGCCGTTGCCCTACCTCTACGTGGCCCCGTGGTACCCGGACGCGAAGCGGTCCAGCGACTTCTGGTCGGCGGGGCGGATGGCGGTCCTCAGGTACTCCGACCTCGTCACCGAGGCTGATCCGCGCGCCGCAGCCCACGCCTTCCTGCTCGAGGGCCGGTCCCTGCTCGCGGGCTAGGAGGACCAGCTCAGCCGGACGCGGTACCCCTTCGAGAAGAGGCCCGCCGGTGGGGGCCGGACCCGGGCTCGCTCCAGGACACCCGCGGGGATGCCGATGTCGGCCAGCCAGATCTCACCGGTGGCGTCGACGGCGAGCCCGGTCTTGGGCAGGGCCAGGGCCATCGTGGTCGCGGCCCGCACGTGGACTCCGGGAGCCTCCCCGGTCGTGGCGTCGACACCGGAGGGGACGTCGAGGGACACCACGGGAGCAGGGCCCTGAGACATCCAC
The DNA here is from genome assembly GCF_001653335.1 of Nocardioides dokdonensis FR1436. Lineage (NCBI taxonomy): Bacteria > Bacillati > Actinomycetota > Actinomycetes > Propionibacteriales > Nocardioidaceae > Nocardioides > Nocardioides dokdonensis. The sequence continues at coordinate 3,348,041 of NZ_CP015079.1, read as the reverse complement.
CCGATCAAGTCGGCTGCGGCCCCGTGCGGTGCCCCCGCGAGGCTGTAGCCCAGCACGGCATCCACCGTCAGCGAGGTCTCGAGGGTCCCGAGGTCTCCGATGGCGGCCAGCCGACCGCCACTGGCCCGGAAGAGCGCGAGCTGTTCGGCAGGCACGCCCGCCAGGCGCTCGACGTCCGACACCACCAGCGTGACCTGGCCACCGTGGTTGGCCAGGTGCCGAGCAGCGCAGATCCCGCCGCCCCCGTTGCCGCCGGTGCCCGCCAGCACGACGACCGAAGACGTGGCCCACCCCTCCCCCAGCATCTCCACGCACGACAACGCCAGGTTCCGACCGGCGTTCTCCATCATCTGGTAGAGATTCGGGCCGATCCCCTCGATCGCTACCCGGTCCACCTCGCGCATCTGCTCGGTGGTCACAGCCGGGACGACGAGCCCCGCCTCGGACACGAAGGAATCCACGTCGACCTCTCAGCAGACGAAGGCGCGGCCGACGGCGACCACGCCCTGTTGAGGAATGGTGAAGTCACCGCGACCGGCCTGCGGCGACAGTGGCCCCGGTCGCCCGAAGTCCACTCCGGCCACGATCTCGGCCTGGGTCATCGTGGACACCGTAGCTGGATCCGACGAGGTCCTCGACCATGAACGTCGTGATCGACGAGTGCGGAGCGACCTGCGGCCGGGGCCGGGGTTCAGGATCATGGGCGACCCTGATGCCGGGCGTCGACGCCATGGCCTGCCCGTCCGGGGTGACCCGTCTTCTGCGGGTAGAGCGTCTCGCCGCGCGCCAGCATCTCCACCATCTCGGTGATCTTGCGAGCCCGACTCTCTGCGCGCTTCATGCTCTCGACGCGATGGATCAGCGCGAACCGGTTGGCGCTGGTGAGCACGTCGAACATCGCCTGCGCGTCCGGCTCCGCCGCGATCGCCGCGGCCAGGTCGTCGGGCGTCTGGCGGGTCGCCGGACCGGCGTACGCCGCCTCCCACCGCCCGTCGGTGCGCGCGGCCTCGACCGCGGCGCGCCCGGCGGCGGTCATCCGGCCCTGCTCCTCGAGCGTCGCCACGAGCGCGACGTTTCGCTGGGACCAGCTGCCCTTGGGGCGACGCGGGGTGATGCGCACCGTGTAGCTGTCCTCGTCGCGTTTGCCGGCCTGGCCGTCGATCCAGCCGAAGCAGAGCAGCTCCTCGACCGCGTTCGCCCACGTGATCGAGGTGACCGAGCCTCCCTTCTTGGTCAGCACCAGCCGCACGCCGAGCGACGTCGCGTGGTGCTCTTCGAGCCACGCGCGCAGCGCGGCCGGGTCGGTCGCGAGCAGCTCTGGCAGCAGGGTCGCCATGGGTCCGACGCTACCCGCGGCCGCCGACACCTGCGACGCTCCGGCGGCGAACCGGAGGAGGGAGCCGAACACGAGCCTGAGCCCGTCGGCAGGGCCGCCCAGGCTCAACGTCACATCCGTACTGGTCAAAGCATCACGTGGTTGACCTGCACCGTCCTGCACGGGGAACGTCGGGCGGAGCGTGACGACCCCCGTGACATGGCGGGCATAGAGGTCCCGGATGCGGGCCGTGGTGATCTATGAGTCGATGTTCGGGGACAACCAGCAGGCGGCGCGGGCCATCGCGGCCGGGCTGAACGAGGCGGGGGTTGCCGCCGAGGCGATCGAGGTGGGTACCGCCCCGACTGCGATCGGCTCGGACGTCGACCTCCTCGTGGTGGGCTCGCCCGACCATGCCTGGGGCGTGACCCTGGCCGGCCGGCTGACCGGCTACGACGGGGCGGCACCCAGGTCACACCAGATCCTGACGGGAGCGCGTCCTGCGCGCGGTTCCTGATCCGAGAGGTGATCCTGGACAGAAGACGGGCGCAGTGGCAAGGACGTTGCTACGGCAGGGGGACAGAACTGCCTCCGACCCGCGTTTCCGCAGGTCAGAGGCAGTTCTTGTTCGGTCGGGCTGACAGGATTTGAACCTGCGACCCCTTGACGTTGAGCAGGCACTCAGCCGAGTCATGCGCTTCGTTGCGGAAAGGCGTGCTGACCTGCAAGAACGATGCCGGAGGAACGTGCGTGATGTCGCTCGATGTAGCTCACTTCGGCCGGGTATTGCTGGTGTTTACGACCAGTAAACGACCACGGCGCGGACGCCCTACGTACTCGTCGGCCTCGACCCCGGTGCGGACCCGGACACGCTGGAGGATCGCATCCGTGAAGGCGTCGGTGGAGTGAGCAACCCCGATGGCAGTGGGCAAACACCGAGGGCGTTGACGTCGGGTCCGAGGAAGCGGCGTTGAGACTACAGTCGCCCGGATGGGATGGATGATCAGTGCGGCAGGCCTACTCGTTGTCTTGGTGGCGCTGTGGGACATCTTCCACACTCTGTGGCACCCGGGCGGATTCGGCCGGATCGCTCGTTGGGTGTTCCAGTTCGTGTGGTGGGCAACCAAGCACGTGTTGCCCAGCCACACCCGGCAGCTCGCCGGGCCGATCGGAATCCTCGGAACCGTGGCGTTGTGGACCGGTCTGGTGGTGATCGGCTGGACTCTGGTCTACCTGCCCCACATGTCGGACGGCTTCTACTTCGGGTCTGCACTCAGACCCGAGCAGTCTTCCGATGCCCTGACCGCCCTGTACCTGTCGTTGGTCACCGTGGCCACGCTCGGCTTCGGTGACGTCACCCCGGCCGACGCCGTCCTGCGCCTGCTGGCACCGTTCGAGGCGCTTCTCGGGTTCGTCCTCCTGACCGCCGCCATCTCCTGGATCCTGCAGATCTACCCCGCCCTGGGCAGGCGGAGGTCTGTTGCGAAGCGGTTGAGCCTTCTGCAGTCGAGTCATGCGACTGCCGTGGTGGCCGGTGGGGAACCATGCGTCGCCAGCCGCATGCTGGACGCCGTGACCGACGGCACGATCCAGGCCGAGACGGACCTCCTGCAGTACGCCGAGTCCTACTACTTCATCGAGGAAGAGGAAGAGCTGTCGCTCGCTGCGACCCTCCCCCACGCCCTGGAGTTGGCGGAGGCCGGAAGGACGTCGTCCTCGCGCGAGGTGCAACTCGCAGCCGACATGCTCACAGCGGCCGTCGAGAGCCTCGCCCTGCTGCTGGACCGTGCCTACCTCAAGACCGGGTCCGCGACACCGGAGGTGCTCGCGTCCTACGGCGCCGACCACGGATTCGAGCCCCACGCATGACGACGAAGGCGCGGGGCAGGGCGCTGCCATGACCCTCGACATGCTGCTCATCGCGACCGGCGCGCTCGGCGTGCTGGTGGCTGCGCTGTCTGCACGGATCAGGCGTCTGCCCGTGTCCGAGCCGCTACTTGCGCTGGTGGTCGGCGTGCTCGTCGGGCCAGAGGTGCTCCGCGCCTTGCCTCTTCCACCGATCACGACCGAGCATGCGAGCGTTCACGACGCGACACGGGTCCTGCTGGTGATCTCGGTGATGGGGGTCGCGCTGCGCTATCCGTTCGGTTCGGTCCGTGCACAGCTCCGGCCGGTCTCGATCCTGCTGTTGGTGGCTATGCCGGCCATGGCGTTGATCTCCACAGGCCTGACCGCCGGGATCCTCGGGGTCACGCTTGGCGCTGCGCTGCTGCTCGGGACAGCGATCTGCCCTACCGACCCGGTCCTCGCCTCGAGCGTGGTCACCGGAAAGCCCGCAGAGGAGGACCTACCGGCTCGTGACCGGCAGATCCTCTCGCTGGAGTCAGGCGCCAATGACGGGCTGGCCCTGCTGTTCGTGCTGGCCGCGGTCGCGTTCGCTGGACCGATGACCGCTGGCCAGGCAGCTGGGGACGCTCTCTGGCAGGTGCTGGGCGCGGTCGCTCTCGGTGTGGTCGCCGGCTGGCTCGGCGGGCGCGCACTGCGCGCCGGGGAGGCGCACGGGGCGACAGCCCACGGCCCGATGCTGCTCTTCACCGTCTTGCTCGCCCTGCTCGTGCTGGGGCTGTCCGGGGTGCTTCATCTCGATGGTGTCCTCGCCGCGTTCGTCGCGGGGCTGGCCTTCAACCTGACCAGCACCGGCAGCGAGCGTACGGCGGAGGTCGAGATCGACGAGGCGGTCAATCGGTTCGCCGTCCTGCCGATGTTCGTGCTGCTGGGTGCCACCATTCCCTGGACCGAGTGGGGCGAGCTCGGGTGGGCGGCGATCGTGCTCGCGCTCGCCGTGCTCCTGCTTCGTCGACTCCCCGTGCTGCTTCTGCTCAAACGACCGTTGCACCTCGGCTGGCCGGATGCGCTGTACCTGGGGTGGTTCGGGCCGGTCGGTGTCTCGGCCGTGTTCTACCTGACGCTCGAGGCGGAGGAGCTCGGCCTCCCTGAAACCGTGATGGCCGCCGGAATCATGATCGTGGTCGTGAGCACCGTGGCCCATGGCGTGACCTCCTCGGCCGGCAGATTGCTCTACCGGCGCCTCACGGGCGAGACCACAACCCGACGGCCGGGGTCCGGCGATTGACCCTCCCGATACGTGGGTGGGTGGATCCCCACCTGGGATGCAGCTCAGGCCGAGAAGACACTCCAGAGGGCGCCGGCTGCAATGCCGAGCGCGAGGCTGAGACCGGCGGTCACGACCGCCGTCGTCGCCGACCAGCCAGCAGAGATGAACGCCCCTGGCAGGGTCCGCGCGGGGGGTTCCACTCGGCCGTAGACCGGCGCGATCCACCGGAGGTAGTAGAAGAGGCTGATCACGGTGTTGACGAACACCAGCACGGCCAGCCAGGCAAGCCCTCCGTCCCAGGCGGCCATGGTGGTGGTGAGCTTCCCGGCGAAGACGACCGTCGGTGGGGTGCCGACGAGGCCGAGCAGCGCCACCACGAGGGATGCGCCCAGCCACGGCCGGGCTCGGCCCATGCCGCGGTAGGAGTCGAGGTCGCGACGGTCAGGGAAGGCGGTCGTCACCGCGAAAGCCGAGAGGTTGGTGACGGTGTAGCCGGCGAGGTAGAGCAGCAGGGAGGGCAGGGCAAGGTCGCTGCGTCCGGCGACCGCGACCGGGACGAGCAGGTAGCCGACCTGGCTCACCGTGGACCAGCCGAGCAGGCGCCGGGGATCCGTCTGCCAGTAGGCGGCGAGGTTGCCGAGCGTCATGCTGGCGACCGCGAGGACGGCGACCAGCAGCGGCCAGGCGAGGGTGTCGGGGAGCATGGCGATGAGCCGGTAGGCGGCGACCACCGCGCCGATCTTGGGCACGGTGGTGAGGAAGGCCGCAACCGCCCCGCCCGCACCCTCGGCAGCATCAGGGACCCAGTAGTGCCCCGGGACACCGCCGGCCTTGAACATCAACCCACCCAGCACTGCCACGACGCCCGCGGCAACCACGCCCTGCGGCGCCTCGGCGAGTCGGTCGGTGAGCTCGGCGTACGACGTGGTCGCGGAGACGCCGTACAGCAGCGTGACGCCGACAAGCAGCAGGATGCCGAACAGGGCACCCAGCAGGTAGGTCTTCATCGCAGCCTCGGCTCCGCGGGGCGTGCGCGCGATGCCGATCAGGCCGTAGAGCGGCATGCTCGCGAGCAGGAACCCGACGGTGACCACGAGCAGGTCGTCGGCGCCGGCGAGGACGAGCGTGCCGGTCGTTGCGAACAGCAGCAGTGCGTAGGTCTCGCTCTCCCGCGGCGAGCCGGCGATCTCGTCCGAGGCCAGCGCCAGGACGATCAGCGTCCCGAGGGCGGCGACGATCCGCGCCACTCCGGTGGCGGTATCGACCGTGAAGGTGCCCTCCATCGCCGGCTGGGCCGGGCCGGGGAGGGCGACCGCGGCCAGGATGGCGGCGGCGACCAGCGCCGCCGCGGCGATGACGCGGGTGACCCACTGGCGGGTCCTCGGGAGGAAGGACCCGCTGACCAGGACCGTGAGCCCGCCGAGGAACAGCACGATCTCCGGCAGGAGCAGCAGCGGCCGCATGGCCATGTCGGAGCCCACGGGCTACCTTCCGACGAGCTCGACGGCGACCTCGGCCGCGGGCTCGATGACGGCGAGCAGTGGCCGGGGGAACACCCCGATGAGCAGGGAGAGCACAAGCAGCGGGCCGACCGACCAGACCTCGGCGGCGCGCAGGTCGGTGAAGCCGACCGAGCGGCCGCGGGTCTCGCCGGTGAAGATCCGCTGCAGCGAGCGGAGGAACAGCGCCGCGGTGAGGAGGATGCCCACGAGCGCGATGGCCGTGACGGGGGCGGCGGCGATGCTGCCGGTGAAGATCTGGAACTCCGCGATGAAGCCGGACAGCCCGGGAAGGCCCAGGGAGGCGAAAGCGCCGACGGCGAAGAACGCGGCGAACCGGGGCGCGGGTCCGGCCAGGCCGCCGTAGGAGTCCATGTCATAGGTCGCTGCCCGGTCCTGGAGAACCCCGGCGAGGAGGAACAGCGCACCCGTGATCAGCCCGTGGCTGACCATCTGCGTGACGGCACCGGTGACCGCGACGGACCGGGCCTGCGCGGTGTCGTCGGCGACGACCCCTGCGGCGCCGACGGCGAGGACGATGTAGCCCATGTGGTTCACCGACGTGTAGGCGACCATCCGCTTGAAGTTCGTCTGGGCCAGGGCCACCAAGGCGCCGTACACGACAGAAACGATGCCGACGACGATGATCACCCACGCCCAGTCCCGCCACGCCTCGGGCAGCATAGGCATCGCGATCCGCACGAACCCGTAGGTGCCCATCTTCAGCAGCACGCCCGCCAGGACCGCTGAGCCGATCGCCGGCGCGTCCGTGTGGGCAGGCGGCAGCCAGGTGTGGAACGGCACGGTCGGGGTCTTCACCGCCAGGCCGATCAGGATCGCGGCCAGCACCAGCCCACCGGCCAGCGACGACCCGGCGAGCGGGGTCTGCTCGGCCAGCTCGACCATGTCGAAGGTGTGCGGGTCGGCGGCGATGTAGAGGCCGATGAACCCGACGAGCAGGGCCAGGGAGCCCAGAAACGTGTAGAGGAAGAACTTCATCGCCGACCGGGCGGCGTTGCCGTGGCCCCAGCCGGCGATCACGAAGTACATGCCGACGATCGAGAGGTCGAAGAAGACGAAGAAGAGGATCAGGTCGGCGGCGACGAACAGGCCCATGCTGACGCTCTGCAGGAAGAGGAACAGCGCCGCCTGGAGTCGCGGGCGGTCGGTCTCGCGCAGCGCGAAGATCGCGCAGGCGAGGAAGATCACCGCAGTCATCGCGATCAGCGGCAGGGACAACCCATCGACGCCGAGGTGGTAGCTGCTGTTCACGCCGGGGATCCACTCGGCCTGCTCCTCAAACGCCAGTCCGCCCGCCGCCGGCGTCTCGTAGCGCAGCCACGCCGCGACCACGAGGGCGAGGTCGGCCGCTGCGACCGCGACCCAGGTCCACCGTGCGGCCGCGTCGCCGAGCCGCGGAAGTGCGAGCAGGGCCAGAGCGGCAGACAGGGGCAGGAAGACGATCAGACTGAGCACGTTCACCTCACCGTGACAAGGAGCAGGACGCCGATCGCGAGCACCGCGACGGCCTGGATGTAGTACTGGTGCAGCTGGCCGGTCTGCGGACGACGTGCGAGCCGGCCGAGGCGGCGCAGCTGCGCAGCGAGCCCCTCGACCGCCCCATCGAACCACCGGTCGTCGTCCCGTGCCGCGCGAGCCGCGGTCCACAGCGACGCCCGGGACGTTGTCTCGACCGCACCGTCCAGCACCCGGTCGTCGAAGGTCGCTGCCCGACGCGCCAGACCGAGCGCGGCCGCGGCGGACCCGGCCACGCCCCGGTCCAGGACGCGGTCGTCGAAGCGCGCCAGGGCCTCTCCCAGCGCGAGGGTCGGGCGTACGACGAGGGCCTGTGTTGCGCGCTCGAGACCCAGCCAGGCCAGGGCCCAGCCCGGTTCCGGCACGGGACGCCACCACACGAGCGTGAGCACCCCCAGTGCGATCACGACCGACGCGGCCATCTCCGCCCATGTCGGGTGGAGCGGCTCCTCGCCGAGAGCGCGCGCGACCGTGTCGCCGAACGGCGGCAGCGCAAGTACTCCGAGGACCACTGCGCCGAGCGCGAGTGCGACCAGCGGCGCCTGCTCCAGCATGCCGACGTGGCGGGTGCCCCGCTCCTCCTCGTCGAGATGCGACTCGACCTCGGCGTGCTCCCGCTCGCGAAGCGGTAGCCACAGGATCACCAGGATCTTGCCGGCGTAGGCCGCCGAGAGCGCGGCCGCGGCGAGACCGACGGCGTAGAGCCACGGTGAGTCCGCCAGCGCCGCGGCGAGGACCGCGTCCTTGGTCGCCCACAACGCCAGCGGGGCGACCCCCGCGAGGGACAGCGCACCGGCAGTGGCGGCCCAGCCGACCAGCCGCCACCGCCGAGCCACGCCCCGCAGGCCGACGAGCTGCTTGGTGCCGAGCGCGGTGAGCCAGGCCCCGGCGGCGAGGAAGAGCAGCGCCTTGGTCGAGGCGTGGGCGACGAGGTGTGCCGCTCCCCCGCTCACCGAGGCCAGCCCGGCGCCCATGACCACGAACCCCAGCTGGGCGGAAGTGGAGGCTGCGAGGAGCTGTTTGAGGTCCTGCTGCGCCACGGCGACCGCGCCGAGCAGCAGCGCGGTGAGCGCGCCCACCCAGGCAGCAGCCGGCGCGGCCCAGCCCGTCGAGGCCATCAGCGGCTCGGTGCGCAGCAGCAGGTAGCCGCCCATGGCGACCATGGCGGCGGAGTGCAGCAGCGCGCTGACCGGGCTCGGACCCTCCATCGCCCGCGACAGCCAGAACGAGAACGGCAGCTGCGCCGCCTTGCCGAGAGCTGCGACCAGGACACCCGCCGCGACGACGTGCCGCCACCCCTCACTGCTTGCGGGCAGGTCAGCCAGTGCCAGACCGGCTCCACCGGCGAGCGCTGCTCCGGCCGCGACGTACAGGCCGACGTCCGCCGTGCGCGTGGTCACGAACGCCGTGATGCCGGCGGAGACCCGGTGGTCGTCGCGCCACCAGAACCCGATCAGTGCGAACGACGTCGCGCCCATCACCTCCCAGGCGAACAGCAGCGCGGGCAGCGTCTCGGCAGTAGCCGTCAGGAGAGCGGCGGAGGCGAAGAGCAGCATGAGTCCGTGGAACCGGGCCTGTGACTCCCGGATCTCGCCGGCCGAGAACACGAGCACGAGCAGGCTCACGACCGCCACGGTCGGTGCGACCAAGGCCGACAGCGCGTCCACCCCGAGGGCGAGGTCGCTGCCGGCCATGAACGGCACCGACACGCGAGGTCGTTCGAGGGCGACGACCACCGACAGTGCGGCTGTGGTGAAGGCCGTTGCCAGCGACACGGCGGCGGCCGCCGCCCGCTCGAGGCGGGAGAGGGCGAGCCCTCCGCCCACCACGGCGGGCAGCAGAACGAGCAGCCAGAGTGCGGTCTCAGACATGGACATGGTCACCCCGACAGGTCCGTGGCCATGTCGGTCATGTCGGCACCACGCTCACGATGCAGCAGCGTGGCGACCGCGAAGCCCATCGCCATCTCCACGGTCATCGCGGCGATGATCACCATAAGGAGGACCTGCCCGGTCGGGGCGGGAGCGAGGAACCACCAGACGCCGGCAGCGGCGAGGATGACAGCGTTGATCATGAGCTCCAGGCCCATCATCACCATCACCACCACCTGCTGGGAGATCGCGCCGTACAGCCCGACGCTGAAGATCGCCGCGGCGATGAGCAGGGTCGCCTCCAAGGTCATCTGCCGACACCTCCGGGCTGGGGGTCGTCTGCGGGGCGCTGCTTCAGGTCATCGCCGAACCGGTCGTAGCGGGTGCGGTGCGCCGCGAGGACGACGCCGGCCACGATGGTGGCCACCATCACCGGGCTGATCACGGCCATCACCAGCATCTTCGGGCCCATCAACGATTCCCCCAGCGCCATGGTGACGTCCGGCGGTGGACTGCCCCTGCGGGTGGGCCAGTCGACCATCAGGATGCCCGTCGCGAGCGCCAGGAACGTGGTCACGGCGACGGCGATAGCGGTCTTGTTGCTGTGCACCATGCTCATCGGCATCAGCGCGGGGTTCATCCCCATAAACATGACCATGTAGACGGCCATGATCGCCATCTCCATGACCATCATCAGGATCGTCACCACGCCGACGTAGTTCTGCTGCAGGAAGAGCACCTGCAGCCCAACCGCGACGAAGGACAGGGCGAGGGCGTACGTCGCTCGAGCCATCGAGTCGACGTAGAAGACCGCGGCGCCGCCGACCACCGCGACGAGCCCGACCCCCCAGAAGGCGATGTCACTGATCACGTTCACGACCTCCAGACGGCAATGACGGCGACGACCAGGTCCTGCAGCAGCACGGCCGGGAGCAGCAGCATCCAGCCCACCTCCATGAACTTGTCCGGCCGGAAGGCCGGCAGCCGCCGCCGCAGCCAGACCAGGACCGCGAGCAGGGCAACGGTCTTCACCAGCACCCAGGCCCATCCCGGCAGCAGCGGACCGGCGCCGCCGCCGAGGAACATCGGGACCGCGAACGCCGCGCCGGCGGCCAGCAGCGCGTATCGCCCCGCCTCGAACACCAGCCGGTCCACGCCCGACAGCTCCACCCGTGCGCCGCCGGAGACGTCCGTGCCGATCGCCGGGGCGAAAGGCCCCCACACAGAGAAGGCCGCGACCCCGAGCAGGTAGACCAGGAACGCCACCGGCATCCAGACAGCGAACCAGAGGCCCTCCTGGGCCGCCGCGACCGCGCCCACGTTCAGGCTCTCCGCGGCGATCGCCGGAGCGACCAGGGCGAACATCAACGGGAGCTCGTAGCCCAGTCCGTGCGCCAGGAACCGGTAGCCGCCGACCAGCGAGTGTGCCGAGTTCGCACCCCACCCGGTTAGCCACACCAGCGCCCAGACCATCACGTCCATGGCGTTGAACCACATGACGCCCACGTCGAGGTCGAAGATTGTCCACTCCCCCAACGGCACGACCGTCACCATCAGCGCCGCCACTACCAGCAGCCCGGCACCCCCGATGCGCCACAGCAGGCGGTCGGCTTCGACGGTGGTACGACGTCGCTGCCGCATCAGCCGGGCCGCTTCACCGAACGGCCGGACCGGCCCGCCCATCTTCCCGCCCGGCCCGCCCCCCGCACGCGCGGCGAGGGCACCGTCCAGCATGGCAGCGGTTACGGCCAGCGCACCGAGAATCCCCAACGCGGCAATCGCCCAGCCGGGCGCCACGGTGGTGATCGGCGAGTCCGTCATCGGCATCGGGTCAGCCATGCGACACCTCGTGCTCCGCCTGTCCGGCGAGCAGCTCGTGGATGTCGAGGCTGGCGAGGACCAGACGTGCCGTGGCCAGATCCAGACCCATGACCAGATGCGCCAGGTGGTCGGTCGAGAGTGTCCGGCCGGCGTCGTTCGTCCGAGTGCCGATGTCACCGGCGGCGGTCGCGGCAACACCGGCGACCGCCCGGTCCAGCATGCCCATCAGCCGCTCATAGGTGTCACCGACCGCGTCGGCCGGCAACCCCCGGGCGTGGGCGTCCTCGTCGCTCAGCCGCCTGAGGCCTGACAACGACCAGCGCAACGTCCACGAACGACGGACCCTCCGGCGCAGACGCTCGAGTTCCGACCCCGCCGCTCCGTCCCCGGGCTCGAGGGCGGTGTCGCGGATCCTTCGGGCCTCTGCCGCAGCGTCGTCCCACCCCGCCAACGCCAGCAGCGAGGCGATGTTGTCGATGCCGCGGGCCGGCCCGACAACTTCGTCATCCTGGCGGGCACGCCCGTCGACGAGCTCGGCCTTTGCCTCGACAATCACATCGCCCTGCAGCGAGCAGCGCAACACCAGACCGGCCGGCCAGTGCGGCAGCACAGGCCCGAGACGCACCTGCAAGACGTCCATCTCGAGGCCATCTCGGTCCTCACCGCCCTCCGCGAGCGGAATCCCTCCCGGTGACATCTCCATGTCGCCGTGGTCCATGCCTTCGTGGGCGCCGTGGTCCATGCCCTCGTGGCTGCCGTGGTCCATGCCCTCGTGGCTGCCGTGGTCCATGCCCTCGTGGCTGCCGTGGTCCATGCCCTCGTGGCCCTCGTGGTCCATGCCTTCGTGGCCGCCGGCTGAACCGTGGTCCGTGTCTCCATGGCCACCATGACTCTCGGCTCGAGATCCGGCCTGCTCGGCGACGAGTTCGGAGGCGGTGGGTCGCTCCTGCGCGTCACGGCGGTGGTGGTCGGTGTCGAGCAGGCCGGTGTGTGCTTCGTCCAGTCGAGCACCCACCTCGTCGCCCGCGTGCGCGTAAACGCGCACCCGAGGTCCCGGCATCTGGTGCCAGATGCCCTCGATCGCCTCCGCGAGCCCCGGCCCGGGTTCGCCGCACACGACGAGCACGTCGGCGTCCGCGGGTGAGATGGCGAGGCGCCATCCTCGGGCGGCCACGTTGCGCTCCGCCGCCATTCGCGTGCGCCACGAGCCCGGCACCTCGACGACCAGAGCGTGAGCGTGCCGGGAAGCGCTCCGTGCGATCGCGTCACTCAGACCCAACGCAGTGCCCCCTCCCGCCATGCCCAGAGCACGGCGGCGAACAAGGCAGCCAAGAAGAGGAACATCTCGACGACCGCGGTCACGCCGACCTGTGCGACGACGACCGCCCAGGGATACATGAACAGCATCTCGACGTCGAAGGCGAGGAAGAGCAGCGTCGCGAGGTACCAGCGCACGTGGTACCGCGACAGTGCGTGCTGCTCGGGGGCCCAGCCCGACTCGAACGGAAGCACGTTTAGCGAGTCTGGCGCTACGGCGGTGAGCCTGTGCAGCGCGTACAGCCCGAGTACGAGTACCCCGACCGCGCTCGCCATCACGACAACCCCTGCGTACATGACTCTCCTCTCGCGTTCAGATCGTCGCCACTGGCTGGCTATGGAGAGGGATCCGTGCTCAGGGGCTTGCCTCGAAGTCCGGGACGGGGCGCTGCTTGGCCTCTTCCTCGGTGGTGGCGGCACCGTTCTTCTCGATGTCCTCGATCAGCCACTTCATCTCGGCGATCTCGATGCGCTGAGCCTTGATGATCTCGTCGGCCAGCTTGCGCACACGCACGTCTTCGATCTCGGACCGCTCGCTGGTGAGGATCGCGATCGAGTGGTGCGGGATCATGCCCTTCATGTAGGACTCGTCCTGCACGAAGGTCTGAGACCGGGACAGCCACAACGCGGAGCCCCCCACCACGAGCGCGGCCACGATGATGGCGACGTTGACCTTGACGTTCTTGTACATCATCCCCCACATGAAGCCGAGCATGATGACCGTCATCGCCGACCCCATGAGGATCGACATGTAGACCCGCTCCTCACTGAACGTCATGTGCGACCAGGTGAACGCGTTGGTGTAGGTGAGCAGGAACATCGTCACCGTCGACGTGGTGATCATCGCCGCGAAGATGAGGTACATCCTGCGCTCGTGCTTCTTGTGCTCCTCGTGCTCGGAGGACTGGTTCTGATCGGACTTCGTGGTCATGCTGGGACTCCTCTCATCGGGGTACGTATCCACATCGCCGGTTGCGGCACCGGAGCTTGTCGTCGGTGATCCGGCGCAATGGTTCCGCCCGCGTCTACCGGTCGCTGTCGCCTCGGAGCTGACGGAGACGGTCCTGGTACTCCTCGTCGGTGAGCTCGCCACGGGCGTAGCGCTCGTCGAGGATCTCTTGCGCTCGAGTTCTCCCGGTCACCGGTCCAGGCGGTGGCGCACTGCCACTGCCGCGGTTCGTGCCTCCGCCGCTGCCGCGAACCAGCAGCACAACGACGAGAACGATGACCAGGATCATGATCGGCCAGATGAACCACATCCAGCCCATGCCCCCTCCGTTGCCATACATGGGTCTCACCTCTCTTTCATTCCTAGAGCCCCGAGGGCTCCGCTGTGTTTGTCAGTCGGCCGGCCCGGGGCAGTAACCGCCGCGCGGTCAACTGGCCAGAACGGTGCCCATCATTCCCCGGTCCTCGTGGTCGAGGATGTGACAGTGGTAGACGGTCCGACCGCCGAAGTCCTCGAACGCGACCCGGACCTTGACCTGGCTGCGGGCGGGAACGTTCACGACGTCGAGCCAGACCGGCTCAGACAGCTCGCGGCCGTCGACCTCCAGCAGCTGCATCGGCCACACGTGCAGATGGAAGGGATGATCCATCGGGCTGTCATTGCCGATGGTCCACTCCTCCACCGTGTCCATCCCCACCTGCTGGTCGATCCGGTCGGCGTCGAACTCCTCACCGTCGAAGGTGAAGCTCATCGGACTGTCGCCGCCGCCCATCATCCCGCCCATGCCCATCTGGAAGGTGATCGACCGACGACCATCGACGTCATCGTCACGCAGGTCGCGGACAGCCGGGCCCGCGGGGATCTCACCCACGGCTCGGTTGCCGCTCGCGGAAACGCTCAAGCGGGCGAGGGTCACCGGACCGCTACCCCCTGGCCTCGGGCCCCCGCCCATCATCTGGCCCATCATGCCGCCGCGGTCGACCGGCATCGCGGTGAGCTCGCTGCCTCCCTCGGAAAGGTCGACCACCAGGTCGAGCCGGTTCCCGGGGGCGAGCACGACGTCATCCAACGCCGTGTCCCGGGGCAGCCGACCCACGTCGCGGCCAACAACCCGGGCGCGCTGTTCTGGCAGCCTCAGCGCGAGGTAGCGGGCGGTGCAGGCGTTGATGATCCGCCACCGTTCACGCTCCCCCGAGCGGCCCTTGAGGTCCGGCTTGGCGGCACCGTTGACCAGGACGAGCTCACCCTCGCGGCCCATCATCTGCTCCATGGTGGACGGGCTGACCAGCGAGCCGCCGGAGTCCAGGGTGATGTCGGAGACGACCATGACCCGTTCCCGGTCGACGCGGAGCTCCTCGTCGTCCTCCACGATGATGGCGCCGTAGAGTCCGCCGAACACCTGGTCCGCGACCGTGCCGTGGTGGTGCGGGTGGTACCAGTACGCGCCTGGTGGATGGTTGTCGGGCAACCGATACTCGTAGCGATGCGCCCGGCCCGGTTCGACAGCGACGAACACGTTGTCGCCGTTGCCTTCGGGTGAGACGTGCAGCCCGTGCACGTGCAGGTTCGTGACCCGATCGAGCCGGTTCACCAGCTCCACCCGCAACGTGTCGCCCGGTCGCAGCCGCAACGTGGGACCCGGCACGCCGCCGTTGTAGCCCAGGGTCGTCGCTTCGCGTCCGGCGACCTCGTGCTTGCCCAGCGCAGCCTCCAGCCGTACCTCCAGCAGGCCGCCGGCACTCCGGAGAACCTCGGGCTCGGTGAACAGTTCCCCGGCGACGGGGTCCAGGACCGAGGTGGACAGCTCGCGCCACAGGCCCGTGCCACCAACGACGGTGCCCGCCAGGCCGGCACTGCCGATCGTCAGAGCCGCGCGTCGGCTGATCGGTTTCATGGCCTCTCCTCCCCCAGGACGCGCGACCGGTGCTGGTACTCCTCCGTGCTCAGCTCGCCTGCCGCGTACCGCTCCTCAAGGATCTGTCGGGCACCACCCGTCCCGCTCGGCCGGCCAGGCCGCCCCGAACCGGCTTCGAGGCCTCCGACAAGCACGCGCACCGCCGTCACCACAAGGAGCACGACGCCGAGGACCAGCAACACTCCGTAGAACAACGCGGTCATGGCTGATCAACCTCGGCCCACGGCCGGACACCGGACCTGCGGGACGGGCGTGGCGTCATCCGGCGCCCACCTCGGACCACGTGGCGCCCCCGTCGGTGGACACGAGGACGCCGCCCTCCGTGGCGGCATACCAGCGCGACTCGGTGGCGGTCAGCGCGTGGGGCACGTCCGGGAGTGATCCCACCTCCCGCCAGGAGTCCCCACCGTCATCGCTGCGGTAGACCGAGCCCTCAGGGCCTGCCCCGACCAGCAGGTCCTCGCTGTCCCAGTCCAGGAGCACCAATCGCGGTGCTGACTCCACGAGCTCGGGAGACCCGGAGACCTGGAGTCGGACGAGCGAGCCGCTGCCATCGGTCAGCAGCACAAGATCGGGGTTGCCTGGATGGGCGGCCACGTCGGCGGCGGGCAACTGGCCCAGGTCGCGCCATCGCCTGCCGTCCTCGGTGATCATGAGACGCCCGCTTTGAGAGTCGACCCCGTACACGCGGTCACCGGCCGCCTCGAGCGCGTGGAAGTCCGCCTCGCCTTCCAGCGAGAGCGACCTCCACGTCCGCCCGGTGTCGGTGGACTCGGAGAGTCCGAAGTGCGCGGGTCCGCCGGCGCCCGGCTCGGGGTGACCACTCATCAGGAAGCGGTCCGCGTCGGCGATGGTGAACGACATCGCGTCGAAACGCCCCTCCCCCACACGCTCGAACCCGTCGGCACCGAGGGCGAACACCCCGTGATGACTCGCGACATAGAGCGTGTCGTCCGCCGGGTTCACGTCGAGAGAGTGGATATGGCCGAACTCCTCCCCGGCCGCAGCGGCGTTGGAGGCGGTCGGGTTCTCTGAAGAGCTGCAGGCGGCGAGCAGGGCCGCGGCCGTGGAGAGGCCGACCACCAGAGGGAGACCAGAAGACAGACTCAGCGATTTGCGCGTCGCGCACATGCGAATACTCCAAATGAGATCGAATGACTGGCAGGACTGACGCACCGGACCCATGCGGGTGGTGCGCCGGTGTGCCTGATCAGATCCGGAGTACGGTCAGCTGTCGTTCGAACGGCGGTGGCAGCCCCGTCACGTCGAGCGCGGCGATGGCCCACGGCACTAGGCGCGGCAGACGCCATCCTCCGTTCCGTGCCGCGGTGGCGAACATCCACAAGCCCAGCGCAAGACCCGGCGTGAGCACCATCAGGCACAGCGCGAGCAACCCCCCGTCATCCGCCGGTGGGGCCTGGTCCCCGGCAGCGACACCCGGGGAGGCGACCACGCCCGCGGCGGTGTCGGTGGTCATCATGATCGTCGGGGCGGCGTGGTGCCCCACGTGCTCGCCGGAGTCCGGCCCGGACGCCAGCCCGTGCATGCCAACGATTCCGAGCGCGACTGCGCACAGGAGGACGACCAGCGGAAGCCGCGTCCTCACGGCTCCCGGAAAGGTGCGGTCGGCAAGAGTCATCGCCTCCTGAGTCTAGGCACAGCCACACCCGGCCGCCAGCCAGGCACCTTGATCCTGCCGCTGTGAGGGCAGGCGGCGCCGCCGGACCCGAGGAGCGATGACGTGCCATCGACACTCGCCCAAAGGAAGACCGCTTGTGACGTCAGCACACATCTCATCCCGACGTTCGCGGGCGGTTCCTGACGCACCCGCTCGCGTCATCGGCCCTCTGACCAGCTTCCACGCGTGGCGCGGGGCCAGGATTTGAACCTGTGGCCTCTGGACGCCGTCGAGGGCGTCGCGACTACTTCGGTCCTGGATCGGAAGCTACCGATTCGCACGGTGTGGTGAGGGATGCGCCCTCGCGTCCGATCTCAGGATACCCGCCTGGCACCGAGTAGCGCGGGCCCAATGTGGACCGTAAGTGGTACCGGGTCGAATCCCCTGTCAGCCTTCGGCGGGCGCTCCGCGAGCATCGCGCTGGCCACGGTCGTAGGCCTCAATCCCGCCCTCGAACCAACAGTGCGTCGCTAACTGGATGAACGCGGCGTCTACGCCGAGAGCGTCGACGTTCTTGCCAGCGTCGTGCAGCAACGCGGCCAGCATCGGGTTGTCCGGGCTTGGCCACGGCGGCTCAGGCATCTTCGCCGCTCGCGGAGTCGGCCAACTCCCGTCGCATGTCCTGCTCCCAGGTGTAAGTCTCAGCCTCTACCCACGGATCCTGCTCGGTCACAGCTTCAGACTGCCACGACCCACCCACCTCGCGACCGCGACGGGCGAAGTCCGGGTGAGTGCGACCTTCGCGGCTACTAGACGATTCCCGTAGGGCCGGTGTCTGGCCAGACTCGGTCCAGGTGATCGGCGGGGAGCTCTCCACGCGGCTGCCCACCGGCTGTTCTGGTGTGGCTCACTATCGGTCTGCAGCCCGCCGATCACCGTGACGAGGCATGGCTCAAGAAGGGACTGCCCTGCTCGTAGTAGCAATGCCCACTGGCGGCGGCGATGACGCCGACCGCGGGACCGCACCTCGAGCGACCTTCTTCCTTGATCACGACAGCGCTTCGGTGCGCGACTTCACCGAGCAGGTGATCGCCGGCGCGTCGAGCCCTCGTGAGCGAGCGAGCCTCCTCTTCGCAGCGGTCCGGGACAGGGTCTGGTACGACCCCTACTCGGTGTCCCGAGATCCTGCGCACTACCGGGCGAGCTACGTGCTCGAGGCGGGCCGCGCCTACTGCGTTCCCAAGGCGGTGCTTCTGACCGCGGTGCTGCGGGCCGTGGGCATCCCCGCCCGGCTGGGCTTCGCTGACGTCCGCAACCACCTGCAGACCGACACCTTACGGGCCGTCATGGGTGGCACGGACCTGTTCGTGTACCACGGGTACTGCAGCGTCCACCTCGACGGGCGATGGATGAAGGCGACGCCGGCCTTCAATGTCGAGCTGTGCGAGCGCTTCGACGTGCCCCCGGTGGACTTCGACGGACAGAGCGACGCGCTCATGCACGCCTTCACCCTCCGACGGCACCCGGCACATGGAGTACGTGCGGGACCACGGCAGCTTCGACGACCTCCCGCTGGACCGGATCCAGACGGCCCTCGAGCAGACCTACGGCCGCATGGCCCCCGGCGTCGGGCTTGCCGACGACGCCTTCATTGGTCCTGGGAACGCCGGGGAGGCCGGCGAGCATGCACCCGTGGACCCGTCAGGAAGCTCGGACTGAGCACTCTCGCCTCAACGGACCTCGTGCTCACGTCGGAAGTGGCTCGGTGAGCTGCCGGTCCATTTCTTGAAGGCGTGCGAGAAGTTGGTGAGATCGCTGTAGCCCAGCTCGTTGGCGACCTCGCCGACCGACGTGGAGGGGTCGAGAAGCCGCTTCCTGGCGCGGTCGACCATCGACTGCTGCAGCAGCTCGCGGAAACTGGTCCCCTCAGCGGCGAGGCGCCGTTTCAGGGTGCTCGAGGACATCGAGAACTCGTCCGCGACGGACTGGATCGTCCTTGCCCCGGACCCGTCGTCGAGCAACGCCCAGACTCTGCGGGTGAACTCCGGGGTGTCGGCTCGGCACGCGAGCGCCTGCTGGAGCTCGGTGACGGCGAGTTCGTAGGAGATCGGGTCGGGGAAGCGGCAGGCAGCCTGAAGCGTCCTCGCGGGCATGTGCAGGTAGGAGAAGGGGGCGTCGAACTCGAGCCGGGACCGGCTCGCGGCCTCTCGGGGTAGCACGCTCGGCTCCGGCCAGTGGCTGTGCATGGTTGCCTCCGAGGCCTCGACGACCACCAGGTCGATCAGCCGTAGGAGTGCCAGTCCGCAGTAGGTGACGACCAGACAGTCGAGATCGGGGTCGCCTGCGTTCCCCGACAGCCGGATCGTCAGGTCGTCCTGCTGCGGTTGGAACTGCGTGGTGACCGCGTTGGTGATCAAGGGCAGATAGGTCAGCAGCTCCACGACTTCTTCGACGGTGCACGCGCTGACCAACGGGACACTCAACGGTCCGAAGGATGTGAGCTGCGCGTGTTCTGCGCAGGCGATCCCGAGCCGGGTGGCCTGCTCGATGTCGAGGTCGGGATAGACCTCGCGGAACCATCGCAGCGGTGCCTCGCCCTGGGTCCGGATGAGAGCCAGCTCACCGGTTCCCTCGCGCGCCATGATGACGCGAAAACGCTCGACGGCGTCCGCGTCGATCGCCGGACTGCTCAGCAGTTGCACGAAGGCCAGCGACGGGACGCCTGGCTCGTCTGTCCTCACAGGCAATCCTCACGTGATCCGAATTCACAACATACTGACACGATACGACATGGCTTTGCCGGGGACAGTCGACAACAATCATCATCGAAACGTCTATCCGGTAGGCAAAGGTAGGAGAATTGTCGATGGCAGTGGTCACCTTCATGTCGCACGATGGGGAGCAGCACGAGGCCCCGCTCGAGGAGGGCAGCTCGCTGATGCAGGTGGCGACGAACAACGCCATCCCGGGCATCGATGCCGACTGCGGCGGCGAGGCCGCATGCGGCACCTGCCACGTGATCGTTGATCGCGCCTGGGCCGACAAGGTCGGCCGGTCCGGTCCCGAGGAGGAGGAGATGCTGTCGATGAACCCCGAGCGACAGCCGACGTCTCGCCTGTCGTGCCAAGTCAAGGTCTGCAAATCGTGGGACGGCTTGACGGTGCAGTTGCCCGAGTTCCAGATGTAGCAGGAGGGTCAAGCCCGATGAAGTTCCCAGAAGTGAAGATCCCAGAAACAGTGAAAACGAAGGTGGAGTCCGCCATCCCCCTGGAGCGACAGATCCAGGGCGCGCGCCTCTACGACAAGGGCCGGCGTTGGGTCACCGGCGCGAACGGGCCGATGTTCGTCGAGGCCCGGATCCCGCCGGTCGAAGAGGTCCCCCTCGCCGAGATCGACCTCAGCAACCCGTTCCTCTACCGACAGGGGCGGTGGGCGTCCTACTTCGAACGTCTGCGCAACGAGGCTCCGGTCCACTACCAGCCCCACAGTCCCTTCGGCCCGTTCTGGTCGGTGACGCGTCACGCCGACATCATGGCGGTGGACAAGAACCACGAGGTCTTCTCCGCCGAGCCTCTCATCGTCATCGGAACACCCCCGCGGTTCATGGACGTCGCGATGTTCATCGCCATGGACCCGCCCAAGCACGACATACAGCGGCGCGCCGTACAAGGTGTCGTCGCACCGAAGAACCTCCACGAGATGGAGGACCTCATTCGCGAGCGCGTCAGGGACGTCCTGGACAACCTGCCCGTCAACGAACCGTTCGACTGGGTGAGCACGGTGTCGATCGAACTGACCGCCCGCATGCTGGCCACGCTGTTGGACTTCCCCTTCGAGGAGCGGCACAAGCTCGTCGAGTGGTCGGACCTGGCAACCTCGATGGAGCAGACCAACGGCGGCCCGGCCACTACCGACAACGACGAGCTGTTCCGGGGCATGCTCGAGATGGCGCGAGGACTCACTGAACTCTGGCACGACAAGGCCGCCCGGCTCGCGGCCGGCGAAGAGCCCGGGTTCGACCTGGTCACGATGCTGCAGAGCGATGAGAGCACCAAGGACCTGATCAAGCGTCCGATGGAGTTCATCGGCAACTTTGTTCTGCTGATCGTGGGCGGCAACGACACCACACGCAACTCGATGAGCGGCGGAGTTCTTGCACTCAACCAGTTCCCCGACCAGTTCGAGAAGCTCAAGGCCAATCCGGACCTGATCCCGAACATGGTCTCGGAGATCATCCGCTGGCAGACGCCGCTCGCGTACATGCGGCGGATCGCGAAGACCGACACCATGCTGAACGGTCAGTTCATCCGCAAGGGCGACAAGGTGGTGATGTGGTACGCGTCCGGCAACCGCGACGAGACGGTGTTCGAGCGGCCGGACGAGCTGATCATCGACCGTCGCAACGCCCGCAACCACATCGCTTTCGGCTTCGGCGTGCATCGGTGCATGGGCAACCGGTTGGCCGAGCTGCAGCTGCGGATCCTCTGGGAGGAGCTGCTCCCGCGCTTCGAGAGGATCGATGTGGTCGGTGAGCCGCAGTACGTGCAGTCCAACTTTGTTCGCGGCATCAGCAAGCTGATGGTCGAGCTCACCCCCAAGGGCAGCGGATGAGCTCAGGGCGCGCGGTGGTGGTCGGCGCCAGCCATGCCGGGGTGCAGCTGGTCACCAGCCTCCGCCGAGAGGGTTGGTCGGGTGAGATCGTGCTGGTCGGTGACGAGTCGGCGCTGCCGTACCAAAGGCCTCCGTTGTCGAAGGCATATCTGGCCGGGAAGTGCTCGCTGAAGGAGCTGGCCATCCGGTCGGAGGACTTCTACGTCAAGCAGGACGTCGAGCGCGTGACTGCCAGCGTGCAGGAGATCGACCGGCCGGCGGGCGAGCTCGTGCTCGGCACCGGGGACCGCTTGTCCTATGACGCTCTTGCTCTGTGCACGGGAGCGCACCCCCGACGTCTCCGCGCCGAGGGTGCCGACCTCGACGGGGTGCACTACCTGCGTCAATCGTCGGGGGTGGAGCGGATCCGCGAGGACGCGATCCCCGGGCGCAACGCCGTCATCGTGGGTGGTGGGTACATCGGGCTGGAGACCGCCGCCTCGCTGCGCTCGTTGGGCCTCCACGTCACGGTCCTCGAGGCCGCAGACCGGGTCCTCGAGCGGGTCACTGCCCCTGAGGTGTCGGCCTTCTTCACACGGATCCACCAAGAAGAGGGCGTCGACGTGAGGACGAACGCCTCGGTAGAGGCCCTGGTCGGCGACACCCGCGTGCGAGAGGTGGTGCTGGCCAGTGGCGAGTCGGTCCAAGCGGACTTTGTGATCGTCGGGATCGGGATCGAGCCGACCACCGAACTCGCCGAGGCAGCCGGCCTGGTCGTGGACGACGGGATCCTCATCGACGCCCACGCCCGCACCAGTGACCCTGACATCGTGGCGGCCGGGGACTGTACGTCGCAGGACATCCCCCGCTACGGCCGACGAATCAGGCTGGAGTCGGTCCCGAGTGCAGTGGAGCAGGCCAAGGTGGCAGCGGCGACTATCTGTGGAAATGACAAGGAGGTGGCGGCGCTCCCGTGGTTCTGGTCGGACCAGTATGACCTCAAGCTCCAGATCGCGGGACTCAACACCGCCTATGACGACATCGTCATGAGCGGTGACCCGACCCGTGACCGCGACTTCACCTGCTACTACCTCCGGAAGGGCGAGCCGATAGCTGCTGACTGTGTCAACCGTCCCCGGGACTTCATGACCACCAAACGCATGCTCACCCAGGGGACTGCGGCCGACATGGCCGCCCTGACAGCGGAGGTGGCGGTGTGAGAAGCCGCAGTGACCGCTGGTCGTGGTCACCATCGAGCCATTGCCCGCCGAGGTGAGCAAGGATGGCTTGGAGGTCGACGGTCTGGACGGCGATGGGAGTCCTGCGTATCGTTCCGGACTTGCGTGACTCGGGTCGGTCCGCGGGCGCGAGAGGCGTCCCCAGAGACGCCCGCGGGCCTGCGTGGTGGCTGGCGTTGCTCGTCTGCAAACCGCTGCTGCTGCTGGGCAGGAGAGCGGACTGGCGCGGTACGGAGCGCCTGCCCGGGTCGGGAGGCGTGGTGCTGGCGGCCAACCATGTCTCCCAGGCCGACCCGCTGTTCCTGGGGGAGATGATCCTCGCCCAGGGCCGGACCCCCCGGTTCATGGCCAAGGCGAGCCTGTTTCAAAGTAGAGCAGTCGGCTGGTGGTTCCGGTCGGCCGGCCACGTCGAGGTCGATCGGTCCGACGGCCGGTCAGGGATCCGTGCCGCGGTCGAAGCCGTGGAGCGTGGCGCTCTTGTCGTGGTGTATCCGGAAGGATCGATCACAAAGCGACCGGATGGACGTCTGATGTCGCTCAGGTCGGGTGCTGTCCGCATCGCACTCGAGACGTCGGCTCCATTGATTCCCGTTGCTCAATGGGGCGTGCAGGCGATCGTGCCAGCCTACGAAGGGAGGGTGGTGCTGGGCCGCCGCCGTCGTCGGGTCACCCTGCTGGTCGGGGACCCGGTGCAACTCGAGGACCTCCGAGAGTTGCCGAGGGCGACGGCAGTCGCTGTAGGGGTGCAGAGGCTTCAGGACACCCTCGCCGTCATGGTCGACCAACTGGCCCACGAGCACGCTAGGAGCGTGCGGGCGTGTCCAGGTCAGTGACGCGAGTCGGTCGCGAGACACGAATCGCTAACCTCTCTGACATGCGGGGACCCTCCATGCGCGAACGGTTCAGGGAGCACATGCGCGCCGCTGTCCTCGAGGCTGCCCACGACCTGATCGTCGACCGCGGCTGGGACCGGGTGCGCATGGGAGAGGTGGCGCATCGTGCCGGGGTGTCGCGAGCGGCGCTCTACAAGGAGTTCGGTGACAAGGCCGGCCTTGGAGAAGCCCTCGTGCTCCGCGAGGCCTCGCGCTTCCTGGAGGGCATCCAGAAGGCGCTGGAGGCACACATCGGCGATGCGAAACGCGGCATCGCAGCAGCCGTCGACTACACCTTGATCGAGGCCGAGCGCAGCCCCCTGCTCAAGGCAGTGCTCATCTCCAACCGAGACCTGGATGCGGGCAGTCAGCCGTCCACAGGGATGCTCCCGCTGCTCACGACATCCGCGCGGCTTCTCGACCTCGCCTCCGACACCCTAGCCGCATGGGTGGCGAAGAGTTACCCGAGTCTTCCCCCAGACGACGTCGTCGACGCGGCCGACACCATGGTGCGCCTGACGGTCAGTCATCTGGCGCTCCCCAAGTGGGACCGAACCGCGACGGCGCGCAAGATCTCCGACGTCGCCGTCCGGTTCCTGTCCCTCGAATCGTGACCTGCACCAGCCCTCACGACCGCCGTCGACCGCGAGCCCCTGCGTGCCTCAGCGAAATGTAGAGTCGCGGAACCCGCCGCGCCCGACCCACCGGCGTACGCACAGAGCCCTGCGAGCCCATCCAGGAGTTGCCATGTCAGCTGAGTTCCTGCCCCGACAGCCGGAGCCGCGGCGGATCCTGCTGGACTATCCCCACCGCGAGGCCGGTCATTGCGGTTCCGGAGCGCTGAGAGACCTCCTGGAGTGGGCCGGTCTCGGCTGGGAGGAGGTACCGAGCGAAGGTCTGGTCTTCGGGATGGGCGGCGGTCTGGGTTTCACCTATCTGCGCGTGCCGGCTCTCACCCCGCCCATCTACTTCGTCGGGCGTAGCAGCGACCTTGAGGTCGACCTTCTTTCGAGGCTCGGTGCAGAGGTCGACGTCCGTGGCACCGACGACCCCGTGACCGGTTGGGGCTGGGTCCGCAGGGAGCTCCAGCGAGGCCGTCCCGTGCTGATGTGGGCGGACATTGCTGAGCTGCCCTACCTCAATGTCCGCCTTCAGATGAGTCGGCATGACATCGTCGTGATCGGTTATGACGACGAGACGGAGAAGGCTTTTGTGGTGGACAACGACCGAGCCGAGGTGCAGGAAGTCTCCTACGAGGCTCTTGCGCGGGCGCGCGCGTCACGGTCGTTCCCCGTGCCCACGAGGCACACCACGTACTTCGTGAACTGGCCCCAGAGCCTGCCCGGTCTCCGCCCGACCGCGGCTTCGGCCCTCGTCGCCTCGGTCGAGAACATGCAAGCGCCGGTAACCGCGATTATCCCGGATACGTCGGCGCTGCCGCCGGATGCCGTTGCTGCTGCGGGGATCAGTGGAGTCGCGGTATTCGCCGAGGATGTCGACCGGTGGCCGGGGCTCATGCCCGAACCGGAACTAGACGTCGCGCTGCGTTCACTCCACGCCTTTGTGGAGAAGGCAGGGACCGGCGGCGGCCTGTTCCGCCGGTTGCAGGCACATTTCTGTGCCGACGTGGCTCGGCTAACGGGGTCCGCTGAGATGGCGAAGGCCGGAACCGCGCTCCTGCGCTGCGCGGACACGTGGTCGGCGCTGGCTGCGGCCGGCCGTAGCGACGCAGCGACGTTCGACCGCTGGCGACGGGTGAATGAGCTCGTCGCGACGCTCCCCAGAGACGAAGACCATGCCATCTCTCAGATGCGCAAAGCGGCGGGCGAACTCAGCGATGGGTGACCAATCGTAGGCAAGTCAGCGAACGCCAGCACGCGAGCACCACCGCCGAGCTCGGGACTGCTGGCTCGGACGTTTGTCTGCTACACCGGCCTCCTGGTGACTCTCGTGCCTGCATCTCCGATGGTGGGTGTGCCCGAAACAGAGGCGTCTCCAACTTCTCGAACCGGCGAACGTGCGCGGCCCCACTTCGCCCTGATGGAGGCGGCTTAGGTCAGACCCTCGCAGGTCCTACGACGGGGCGCAGGGGAGATGCGGGCCCTCGCGTCAGTCCGTCGGTCGTAGTCGGATGGGCTCGGCCGTCGCCGCCCGTGCCAACAGCTGGCCACGCACCACCCGAGCGCGCTCGTCCCGATCGGCCGGCCGCAGGCGCCGGCTCCTCCCGCGTCCGTGCGTGCAAGTGTCAGGCCAACTCCGAGACAAGGTCAATGATATGACGCAGCAGCGGGACCGCGATCGACCGCTCCTCGGCGCTGAGCGATGCCCAGGCCACTGATAACCGGTCGGCAACCAGTCCGCGCTTAGATGCCAGGAGGTCCTCACCGCGTTCGGTGAGCGTGAGGACCCGCCGGCGCCGATCGTTCTCGGCTGCGATGCGACGCAGAAGCCCGGCGGCTTCTAGCGCGGCGGCCTGCTGGGTCACGGTCGGTTGGCTGAGCAACGTGTACTCCGAGATTGCGACGATGCCTTCCCGCCCGCAGGCCTGGACAGCATCCAGCAGTACCAGCTGCGGCACGGTGACGTCCTCGAAGAGGGGCTGCAGTCGGCCCCTGGTCCGCCGAGCGACCGCCAGTAGAGCCAGCACGGCGTCAGCGAACTGCGCGCCGTCAGCCAGCTGCGTGAGGTCCGCTACGCGTCCAGCGTCCGTCCCATCCCCCGCAGTGCCCATGCGCGCACTCCCATCCTTGGACGCCCACCCAATGCCACCCGCGGCGCCGGAGGGCGATGGCGAGCTGTTGCCGCCACGCTACCGAGCGCGTCGGACTGTTGCGGTCCATGGCGCCCCGAAGCCACGGCTCTGCTCGGTGGGCAATGTTGCCCATTGGGCACGACAGGTCATACTGCGCACATGGATCGTGGACTGCGTGACCTCAAGCGAGAGGCGACGGGACAGACGCTGGCCGTGGCGGCGTTCCAGCTCACCCGAGAGCGTGGCCTGTTCGGTTTCGTCACCGCGGACGTGGTCGACCGAGCGGGCTACTCGCGACGCACCTTCGCGAACCACTTCTCCTGCAAGGAAGAGGCGGTCGCTTCGGTCGCGTTCGGCCGGGTCGACGACGTCAGCGAGATCCTGACCAGCCTCCCCGCAGACCTGCCCTTGCTCGATGCCCTGCTGGCCGTCATGAGGGAGCAGTTCACCGAAGACACGTTGCTGACGATGCGCGAGCTGATGACGATGGCGCGGCAGTACCCGACCCTGGAGCCCTACGTCCTGGGTGTTCAGCAGCGCATGCGTCATACCGCCCAGGAGCTCTTGGGGTCGGTGGCCGGGGACCGGTACCCCTCGATCTATGTGCCGCTGCTGTTCGGCGCGGTGTACGGCGCCGTGATGGCCGCCCTGGAGGGCACCCTCGACGTCCACCTCAGCGGCGAGAGCGACCTCAGCTCCGCCGCGATGGACTACAGCTCGTTTCTCGACCTGACCTTCGACTACCTACGCAACGGCCTCTAGAACCCCCTCGCCCTCAAGGAGCACCAGACCCATGTCCACCTTCCTGTACCGGCTCGGACGAACCGCCTTCGGCAAGCCGTGGCTGTTCATCTCGGGCTGGCTCGCGGTCCTCGCCGTGGTCGTCGGTGCGGTCGCTATCAACGGGGTCAGTGTCAGCTCCGAGATGAAGATCGAGGGCACCGAGGCACAGACCGTGCTCGACCGCGTAGCCGATGAGCTGCCTGCAGCCTCGGGAGGTCAGGCCAGCGTCGTCTTCACCGTCCCGGAGGGTGAACGACTCGACACCGCGGACCGCCTTTCGGTGATCACCAACACCGTCAACGACGTCTATGACCTCGACAAGGTCGTAAACCCCCTCGACCTTGCTCCGGGTGCGGCTGATCAAGGCGCTCCAGGCACTCCCGAGGAGAATGCACCGGGCACTCCCCCGACGGGATCGGCGCAGGGGCAGACGCCTCCCTACCAGCCGCTGCTGGTGGACGGAGCACCTGTGCCCGGCGTGCTGGTGTCCTCCGACGGTCAGGTCGCGCTGTTCCAATTCCAGTTCACGGTCGCCTCGACCTCCTTGACCGACGATGACGTCACCTCGGTGGTCGAGGTGGTGGAGCGCGCGGAGCACGGGACCGGGATCACCGTGCTCCCGAGCGACTCGCTCAAGGCCATCGAGATCCCGGTCGGCATCGGCGAGGTGATCGGTCTCGCCGTCGCCGCCCTGGTGCTGGTGCTCACCCTGGGCTCGCTGATCGCGGCCGGCCTTCCCCTGGTCACCGCGCTGGTCGGGGTCGGCATCGGCGTCGGCGGAGCGTACGCGCTCTCGACGGCCGTCGAGATGAACTCCGCCACCCCAGTGCTCGGTCTCATGGTGGGCCTCGCCGTCGGCATCGATTACGCGCTGTTCGTCGTCAACCGGCAGCGACGGCTCATCCTCGACCGCGGACTCACCGCGCAGGAGGCGGCCGGCAGAGCAGTCGGCACCGCGGGCAGTGCCGTCTTCTTCGCCGGCGTGACCGTCCTCATCGCACTGACCGCACTGACCGTGATCGGCATCGCCATGCTCTCCACGATGGCCCTGGTCGCGGCGTCCACGGTGGCCCTGGCCGTCCTCATCGCGCTGACCCTGCTGCCCGCACTGCTAGGGCTGGTCGGTGAGCGGATCTGCTCGGACAAGGCCCGAGCCCAACGCCGCGCCAAGGTCAAGGAGGAATCACACAGTGTCGCCGACCACTGGGTCAAAGGCGTGATCAGGTTCCGGTGGCCCGTCATAGTGGGTGTGGTCGCCATCCTGGGCGTGATGGCGATCCCCGCCGCCAGCATGAACCTGGGCATCCCCACCGGGGCCACCGCGAACCAGGACACCGCCGCCCGGCAGAGCTACGAGGCAGTCTCGCAAGGCTTCGGCGAGGGATTCAACGGTCCCCTACTCGTCACCGCAGAACCCACCGGCACCGCCGGCCGCGTCACACCCGAGCTGACCGCGAAACTGATCGCCGACCTCCAGGACCGAGACGACATCGTGCTGGCCGCCCCGGTCGGCGTCAACGAAGCCGGCGACCTGGCCGTGTTCAGCGTCATCCCCACTTCCGGCCCGAGCGACGAGGTCACCAGCGACCTGGTGACTTCGCTGCGCGAGCCCGACAACGCGATCGCCGGCGACAATGAGGTACAGTTGGGCGTAACTGGGTTCACCGCCATCGGCATCGACATGTCCGACAAGCTCGCCGACGTCCTTCCGCTCTACCTCGGCATCATCATCGCGCTTTCCGTGCTGATCCTGATGCTGGTCTTCCGCTCGGTAGTCGTCCCGATCAAGGCCACAGCCGGCTTCCTGCTCAGCATCCTGGCCACCTTCGGCGCCACCACTGCCGTCTTCCAGTGGGGCTGGCTCAGCAGCCTCTTCGGGTTCGACACCGGGGGGCCGCTGATGAGTTTCATGCCGATCATCGTCACCGGCATCCTCTATGGACTGGCCATGGACTACGAGGTCTTCCTGGTCTCCTCAATGCGCGAGGCACACATCCACGGTGAGGGAGCACGGCAGAGCGTCGTCCACGGGTTCGACCAAGCCAGCCGGGTCGTCGTCGCAGCCGCCATCATCATGGTCGCGGTCTTCTCCGGCTTCATCTTCAGCCACGACATCATGATCAAGCAGATCGGCTTTGCCCTCGCCGCTGGCATCCTTATCGACGCCTTCGTCGTCCGGCTGACGCTCGTCCCGGCGCTCATGGCCGTCTTCAACGAGCGAGCATGGTGGCTGCCCCGCTGGCTCGACCGCGTGCTGCCAGACCTCGACATCGAGGGGGACAAACTGCTCACGATGCTCAACGAGGAGGCTGAGGCTCCGGGTCGTCAACACCTCGAGGTCCGCAACTGAAGTAGGCGAAGCTTCCAGAGTCGAACGTCGGGCGATGTTTCAGGAGCCGCCCCAGACCTACGGCGTCTGCCAGCCTCTCTGAACGTGGGCGGCCATCGGCCCTTTGGCTCGACAGTCAGCCTGGACCGCTCCGCGAGTCACACAAGCGCAGCTCCGTTAGTGCCAGCTCGCTGCGCGGAAAGCGCTCAACGTCGCTGCTGGGGTTGATGGAGTTGCTTGGTGGCCGCCATCGCCGGGCCCCCGGACGGGGTGTCTGGGCCCGCCCATCAGCGATGAGTTAGCGAACGGCTGACCGAGGGCGTCCGGCGCGATGGAGGTTGGCTTACCGCCGGGGCGCGCCTGGGCGCCTCCACGTGCGAAACCGCGCGGGACGAGAAGGAACATCGTGGGGGCAGGCTGGACCGCGTTCGCGCAGGTACTCCTCGAGGTCGCCCAGCCCTCGGGCGATATCCCTGCGCAGCTTGCGTTCGGCAACGAACCGGAGGCGCGGAGGCGGATGCTCGCGAACCCACGCGGTGTACATGAACTGGCCCATGCACCAGCATGAGCCGAACGCGATGCTGCCAGCCACCAGCGTCCACAACACGACTGCCAACGCATCCCACAACGCGCTTCCCAGCTGTTGCCATGCCGGCCCGTACGGATCTCCGTACCTCACTTCGTTCACCTCCACCCCTAGCGGCGAGCCGGGCCTCACGATCACCCCAGCCACAGTGGCACAGCCCACGGTACGCCGAAATACATAGGAGGAACAGGGTAGATTCGGGAAGCGCGCTATCGAGCCTTGTCAGCGTCGATTCGGCTCCGCCGGCGATCCCCGGGACGGAGAGGCGACGCCAGCATCCACACTGAGCACGGAGTGAGTTGTGTATGGAGCAACCTTCTGGCCGAACAAAGACCCCCGGGACGGCAACGCCCAGGCTCAGCCCGGGAGGTTCAGGACGCCGACCGGGGCACAGCGTGACACGCGAGCAGATAGCTCGGGCCGCTCGCGAGCAGTTCGCCGCCGGCGGCTACGACCGCGTGACCATGAGGTCAATCGCGGCACAGGCAGGCGTCGATGCCGCCCTGGTGGCATACTTCTTCGGCTCGAAACGGGAGCTCTTCGACGAGGTGACCGTCCTCTCTTTCGATTCGGCCGCGTTGAGGGCTCAGCTCCTCGACGGCGACTCCAGGGACGTCGGCGAGCGCCTAGCCAGGTGCCTGATCGAAGCCCTCGATGAAGCAGGCCGGCGGCAGCGTATCCTCGCAATCATCCGCACCGCCGGGGTCGAAGCCGACACTGCCCGCATGATTCGGGACAAGTTCACGACGGGGGTGCTGGAACCGATCGTGTCCCAGCTCGGAGCCGGGCAGGCACCATTGCGCGCCGTGCTCGTCATGTCGCAGATCCTGGGCATTGCCGTGGCTCGCCACGTCGTCGGACTCGAAGATCTGACCTCGGCAAGCCAAGACGAGCTGGTGGCCGCGTTTGCTCCTACGTTGCAGCGCTACCTGGTCGGCAACATCTCCTGACACGGCGTCCGTCTGCCCGCGGACACTCGGCCCTATCTTCGACCCGCGTCGGCTTGCAGCCTGCCCACCGCCACCCGTGGGTCGCGGCGCCTGCGCAGGCGTCCCCGGCTATGGCGCAAGAGACAGAGCAGGATTCCCCCTCGGCTAGCGGTATGGGTGCTACATGCAACAAAAAGCGGAGGGCGAGCTGGTCTCGGTGGAGACAATCGAGCAGGAGCTGACGTTGTTGGTGCGTGGCGCCCAGAAGGTGCACTTGCGCGGCGGGATCGAGCGGCCCCCACGAGCGCGGCTCGGAACCCTCTGGTCCGGAAGAACGGCGCCGGACTGTCTGCGTCAGATTGGCAAGCCCTGGTTGAAGTGGGTCACGTCCACAGAAAGGAAGAGGGCCGAGGCGGAGGCGACACGTGACCCTCCGAGCTGCTTCATGTCGGCTTCCATGAAGAGTTTGCGCCCTTCTGTGCGGGTGACCCTGGCGGCGAGGTCGTAGGTAGTGCCGAGGATGACCGGTGAGTCGTAGAGCACCTCGAGCTTCCGGGTCACCGCAGGACCGCCCGTGAGGTAGAGCAGGAACCCGAAGAGGTCGTCGAAAACGGTTGCTACGGCACCGCCGTGGGCGATCCCGGGTGCGCCCACGTGACGTTCATCGAAGACGTGGGTCGCGTGCACCTCCTCTCCTCGACGATTGACGGTGAGGTGGTGGCCGTGCGGGTTGTCGGGTCCACAGGCGAGGCAGAGGGTGTGGTGCGGGGGAAGTTGAGCACCATCAGCGTGCAGCCGGAACTTCTCGTTCCAGCTGGCGAGGAGCTCCTCCATGCTGCTCACAGCGGGTCACCCCGCCGCTGGTCGCGACTGCCAGGTGTCGCGAGACCGTCGAGGACCAGCTCGGTGATCGCGGCGGAGAACCGTGCTGCGTCGGCGGACGGGTCGGCGGAGGGCCCCTCGACGGCCGCGCTGAGGCCAGCGACGGTGATGGCACCGAAGACGCTCAAGGCCACGGCTGCCGGGTCGGCGACCTGGCGCAGGGACCCGTCGGAGACACCGTCAGCCAATAGTTGCTCGATCGGTTCGTAGAAGGCAGTCCGCAGTGCCGCCGCCAACTCGGGCAGCCGGGTCGCGCGTCCGAGGTCGCCG
This sequence comes from Nocardioides dokdonensis FR1436, assembly GCF_001653335.1. NCBI lineage: Bacteria > Bacillati > Actinomycetota > Actinomycetes > Propionibacteriales > Nocardioidaceae > Nocardioides > Nocardioides dokdonensis. The sequence continues at coordinate 3,315,854 of NZ_CP015079.1, read as the reverse complement.
ACCAGTGCCCGGCACAAGGACGGGTGCTCGAGCATCACGCCCAGCTGCGCCAGCACAGCCGCCTCGAGTCGGGTCCGCGCGTTCTCCTCACTCGTGACCGCAACACCGACGGCTCCGGCGATCATGTCCAACAGGTCGCCGAGGAGAAACTCCAGCACGGCATTCTTGCCGTCGAGGTGGTAGTAGATCGTGGCCTTGGGGATGCCCGTGGCTTCGGCGATGTCTTCGATCTTGGTGCCGTCCAGACCGCGCTCCGCGATCAGCTCCGCCGCCCCGTAGAGCTGACTGGCCAACTTCGCCGGAAGCTTCCTCATCCCACACGTCTCCGTTCGGGTGCCGTCGATCTCGGTGAGGTCGCGGGTCTCGACCTATGCGACATCGTATGTTGTACTCACAGTACAAACCAAGAGTTCAGAAGATGACGCGGCCCACCGAGCGACGGTCGGTGGGCGGCACGGTCGTCGCCCCCGCCCACTGTCCGTACTCGACATCGATCACAGCCGAGGGCTGCGGATGAAGGAGCGACCGCGAAGGAGATGTTCGATGAGCGATCAGCCACTGACCTACAGCCCGTTCGACGCCGAGGTGATAGCTGACCCCTATCCCGTCTACCGAGAGCTGCGGGCCAACTCCCCGGCCCACTGGTCGCGCGAGGCCAACTCGTGGGTACTCAGCCGGTACGACGACGTCTCCGCCGCCCTGGCCGACCCGGCGACGTACTCCTCAGCGTCGGGCATCTTCCCAACCCCACCCGGGGTCGACATGACGGAACTGTTCCTGCCGATGCTCATCATGAGCGATCCACCCCGGCACACCCAGCTGCGCCAGATCGTCAGTCGAGCCTTCACCCCGCGTCGCATCGCAGCGCTCGAGCCGCACATCGAGACCTTGGTCAAGGACCTCCTCGACCAAACTCCGGAGGCAGGCAATTGGGAGTTCGTCTCCGGGTTCGCCGGCCCGCTTCCCGCCATCGTCATCGCGGACATGCTCGGCGTTCCGCGTGACGACCGTGATCAGTTCCGGGCATGGTCCACCACGCTGATCCAGTCGAATCCTGTCCGAGGAGAGTTCGGCGCCGGGCTGGATGCCGCCGCCGCGCTCTACGAGTACTTCACAGCCTTCCTCGCCGAGCGACGCGCGCACCCTCAAGACGACCTCATGACGGCACTCGTCCAGGCCGAAGTCGACGGCGAGTACCTCAGCGAAGAAGAGCTGCTCGGGTTCTGCCTACTGCTGCTCGTCGCCGGGCACGAGACCACCACCAACCTACTCTCCAACAGCGCCGTGGTGCTCGCCCAGCACCCCGATGTCCGACAGCAGCTGGCGGACGACCCAGAACTCGTGCCGGCCGCGGTCGAGGAACTACTTCGCTTCGACTCACCCGTCCAGGGCCTCGCGCGAACCCTCACCGCGCCGGTGGAGCTGCACGGGGAAAGCATGCAGACCGGTGACACGGTGCTGCTTCTCTTCGGTTCGGCCAACCGCGACGATCACGCCTTTCCCCACGCAGACCGCTTCGACGTCAACCGGCACCCCGAACGACAGGTTGCCTTCGGACGCGGCATCCACTTCTGCCTCGGCGCATCCTTGGCCCGCCTCGAAGCACGCATCGCTCTCCAGACACTGCTGACTCGCCGTCCTGACTGGGACGTCGACCTCGACGCGGCCGTCAGGCTCCACTCCGGCCCGATCCGGGGCTACATCTCGCTGCCCATGCAGTAGACGCCCAACGCGGAACGGACGACATACGAGACGATCCGCGATCGACCCGCACCGTGTCCTCGACACCGAGGACGTCGCAGACGCTCCGCTGGCTCCTGGCACGGGTCGTCCACCGCAGAGCCGAGCCAAGCACCTACGGCGACCTCCAAGACTGGGAGGGCACGGTCATCGAGGGCTGCGGCATGCCGTCGAGACGCTCCGGGAATGCTGTGGTCACGACCCTGTGCGAACGTCAACTTCGCCGCCGTTTCGTCACGGTCTGGTCGACCACTCCGCCGGTCCGCACACGCGCGAGTGCGGACTCCTGTCCCGGTCCGAGGACGTCCGCTGACCAGTAGCCGCGCGGGTACCCTGAGACGCATGCCCTACCGTCGCTGGACCCGGCTCGGGATAGTCGCCGTGGCCAGCCACCTCGGCTACGAGCTAGCCGTCGGGGTCGGGGTGCCGGGTGCCCCGCGGATCGGCGTGCGGCCCGCCGTCGCGGGGTACGCCCTGGCGACCGCCGGCGCCTACCGGACCGCCGGTCGTCTCCCTGGCCCGCGCGGAGACCGTAGGTTCGCGGCCGCGAACGGGCTGTTCGCGGCCGCGGTGATCTCGCACTATGCGAGCTGGCCGCGGGCGACCTGGCACGGACTCCCCTGGCTGGTGGAGTGCGAGGGGATCGAGGGCGTGTTGATCGTTCCCTACAACATGGTGCTCCAGGTGTCGGCCGTGGCCGTCGTGGGCGGACTGGTCGAGAACCTCAGCGCCTGGCCGTGGGCGCTCGCGGCCGGCCTCGTCGCCGTACCGGCACTGCGCTGGCTGACACCGCGCGAGTACGACCGTCTGCTGGCGCAAGCGGCCGCCCAGCCGGGCTGGTGGAACCGGCGGCTGGCAATCCGGATGCGAAGCGGCAGCTAAGAAGGCATGGGCACCGACAGATACCAAGCAGTCACGGACGGCACGGTTCATGAGCTCACGCGTACGGGCACGCTTCTGCGGGTCGAGGCCGGGTCGGCTCGCGACGAGGTCGGGAAGACCTGGTCGAGGATCTAGTCCATCCCCTCCGCCTGGACGAGCCCGTCTCGGCCAATGCCCATCAGCGAGTCCCGGAGATGCTCGGGTAGAGCACGTCTGCGTCGCAGAGGACGACGAACAGCACCGTCAAGCACGCCCTTCTCCGGGTCAGTCCGTCGGCGGCGTCGCGGGGCGGCCCCTGTTCATCACGCCCAGTAGACCATCAGGGGCTGGCCTTGATCCGGCGGTGCTTGCCGACCTTGCGGTACTCGTGGTCGCCGGCGGCGAGCAGACCGATGAGGCAGGGCCGGCTGACGTTGAGGAGCTCTGCGGCCTGCTGGGTGGCGAGCTCGACTGCGCCAGCACAACAAGCGTCTCCTTGGGGTCGCGGCCGGGAGGAGTCGGATGACGCTGTCGGGGTGGGTGGCGAGGTCGTCCTTGACGTGCGGCGCGGCGCGACGGCGGCGCTGCCGGGGTTGGACGGGACGAGTGGTCAATGCGGTCATGGTGCTTCTTTTCTCGAGGCGGGCACGAATTCGCAATACTCGAAGCAAACGGAGCGTTTCAATCTTCGGGTGGGTCTTCTTCCGCTCTCCCGAGGCTCCAACGCGTTCACAGGTTCCCGAGGTCGAGACGCCGGGCTTCGGCGGCGGCGCGTTCGCTGGCGTTGGCGCGGGTGTAGCGGATGAGCATCTCGACGCGGGTCCAGCCGGCCATGGCCATCAGGCCGGACTCGGAGCCGCCGGCGGCCAGCCAGCGGTGGGCCGCGGTGTGGCGGAGTCGGTGGGGTCGGAACCCGGTGATGCCGGCTCGTTCGGCGCGTCGGCGCAGGGAGCGGTAGAGGGCGTCGGCGGCGAGCCCGCAGCGACGTTCGCCGAGCCAGAGTTCTTCGCGATCGGCATGGGGCTGGGTGGTGCGAACGGCGAGGTAGGTGCGGATCGCGGTAGCTGTGGCCTGGCCGATGGGGATGACGCGGCCGCGGCCGCCCTTGCCGCGCCGGATCGTGACGAGGCCAGTCGCGAGGTCGAGGTCGCCCGCGGTGAGGGCGATGACCTCGCTGAGCCGGATCCCGGTCTCGGCCATCAGCCGGATGATTGCCTCGTCGCGGGCGTGCCGTAGCGGACGCGCCGTCGCGGGAACGTCGGCGGCCTCCGGCTGGCAGGTCTGCAGGAGCGCGCGGACCTGCGCGACAGTGAGCGGGTCGACCACGGGCTGGTCCAGCTTGGGCGAGGTCATGCCCTGGAACGGGGCACCATCCAGGTGCCCGACTGCGAGAAGCCAGGCAGCGTAGCGGCGCACGGCCTGTTGCCGGATCCGCGCCGTGCTGGGCGACCGACCGGCAGCCAGCATGGTCGTGATCCAGGTCTGCAGGCTGGTGCGTCGCATCGGCGGCAGGTCCTGGGTCTCGGTCCAGGTCAGGTAGCGGCCGACGGCGTCGAGGTAGAGGGCGATCGTCTTGGGGCTCTTGCGCTCGGAGGTGAGCGCGAGGCGCCACTCGGGCAGGAGGTCGCGGGCGGTGGTGGTAGTGAGGTCAGTCATGGCGACAACCGACCAGCGGGCCGTCAGCGTCACGCGCTCAGCAAAGGCCGACGACTACGACGCGAAGCGGGGACGTGGTTGGTCCGGATAACTCAGCCATAGGTGGTACCGGGTCGAATCCCGCAGACCCTGCCGCCGCCCGGCTCATCGCACAACGCTGAGCACCGGACGAGGGTCGTCCTCGCCGAGGACCTCACTCAGATGCGAAGCGGTCCAGCAGAGTTCGATGGCCAGTTCACGCCTAGTGAGTCCGTGTCGCTCAGCAAGTTCCAGTGCCTCTCGCAAGAGGGACGGCACCTCACCCTTGTACGTCGAGATCGGCTCATCACGTCGGAACTCCGCCGTCGCGCTGAGACGCTGATGAGCGCGACGCACCGACAAGTCGGAGACCACGCGAAGCTCACCCATACGGCGGATCAGGGACTCCACTGAGACACCCCACTCGCCACTCAACTTCTCGAGTGCTGCGATTCGCATGGTGCGCGGGAGCAGCGGTTCAATCTCTGCTTTCGGCGTGAGGAGCTCGGCGGCGAATTCGTCTGCCTCCCTTTCCTGCTGCCGGTCGCCGGGCAGCGGGTTGGCATGCAGGAGCAGGTGCCCAAGCTCGTGCGCACAGGTAAACCGGTACCGGTAGATCGACTGAGCCCGCTCGGGCGTGATGATCACGAGTGGGCGGCCAAGCGCGTCAGTCGAATAGGCGCTCACGCGGCCCACGGACTGGTTCGTCATTGGAATCAGGCTCACCACAACGCCTCGCGACTCCATCGTCGCGACCAGGTGTGGGAGCGGACCCCGCCCGATTCCCCATTCCTGACGAAGCAGTCGTGCCGCCTGAGCAGGCGGAGTGCCCTCGCCCACCGCCGGCAAGTCAACCTCGGGTAGGCGTATGCGCTTCTCGAGCGCGTACGTCAGTTCCCACAGTTGTTCTGCATGAGTGGCGGCCTTGGCCCGATCCTTTGCCCGCGTTGACCGAAGGCTGCGGAAGTGTGCGTTGGCAGCATCGAGTCGACCGATCGGCCGACCCGCTGCAAAGAACGCGACCGGGACCTTCAAGATGCGCGACAGCTCTGGGAGTAGTTCAGGGCGTGGCTTGGTGGCCCCTGCTTCGTACTGACCAACCGCTGCCGCCGAAACATCGAGCTCGTCGGCCAACTCGCCCTTCGTCAGCTCCGCCAGTACGCGGGCTTGGGTGAGGCGAGCACAGTCGAAGGCTCGTGCAACCTCACGGAGGCTGCTCCCACGGTCTCCGAAGAGTTGCAGTTCGCCCTGGGTCTCGTCACTCATCGTCGGATGCGGGAACGCCGGACTCGTCGTCAGGCTCGGATTGGAGACGGATCACCTTCGCCGGCGGCTCGCCCGCGGTAAATGTCTTCTCGCTCTCCACGACGCCCGCAGGGCCAGACACCGAGACGTCCATCAAGTTCTCGCTGAAGCCCCATTCCAAGCGACCGTCGCTGGTGAAGGTAACCCCACCCCAGCTCATCGCATGTAGCCCCATCGGGGAACTGGAAATTGCCACGACGACGACCCTGTTGGCCGTCACCAACGAATCGCTGATGGCGGCCTCGACCGCTTCCGCGAGTTCCTGCTCTTCGGCAGTGAGGCCAGGACCAGGGACGCCCAGATCGAGCTCACCCTGGGTGACAGAGGCGCCCAGCGCGAATACCGCCGCGCGGGCGTCGGAAGTGACGAACGGCGTCAACGCAAGGTCTTCATCCCGGTCGCGCCCATACCGCCACGGAAACAGCGCGACACCGTTGATGACCGGGATCTTGTAGGGCGCACGCCCGGGCGGCAGGAGGGTCGCGTGCGGGAGACTGCCCAGCTCTTCGAAGCGCTCCAAGATGCCCCGCCAGAACTCGCCGTACACACCCCGACTGCGGTGACCAGAGGCTTCCTGCGCGTCAGCGGATGCGGTGTGCTCCGCTCGGACGAGCTCAGCAACGCGCTCGCGGATGTGGACACCCTGCGAACCAAATGTCTCGATAGCCCAGCGGCGACCTTCGTCCACGAGCACGTCCTCTCTAGGTGACTGCCCTCAACCTACCAGAACGCTTTAGATTTGCACGCGATGGGGACTTCTTTGCTTCATCGGCGCGTCGGAGTGCCGTTAGCTGCCCACCGGGCCTGAGTTCATGCAGGCCGCGTCGGAGTCGGGGCAATCACGCCGCGGCGCCTTCGGAGTTGCCCGCCCCGGACAACGGTGGCGCAGCGTTCGGGCGAACGATCATGACGCGATGGCGGGCCCTGGTGATCCCCACCCGGAGCAGCCGGCGCGTTGCCGCAAACGGAGGCTTCTCCCATCGATCGTTGAAGAACGACCCGGAATATTGGCCTTCGACGATGACGACCCCGTCGAACTCCTTCCCCTTGGACTTGTGGAGCGTCATAAGCACGACTCCGCGCGGCTCAGTCTCGATGGCCATTAGCCGGCCGAGGTTGAGCGTCCGCCTAACCACGGTCCGGGCATCGCGGTAGGTCCCCGTCTCTGCCCACAGGGCCGACAGGCGCCCCCCGATCTCGTCGGTGGCTCGGAAGAGCCTCACGAAGCGAGCAGCCGTGAAGAGCTCGGCGAGCTTGTCGCTGGATCCCAGCACCCCTCGCGCCATCAACCAATCTTCGACCGAGTCGCCACGGAACAAGAGCCCGGTGACGCAAGCGGCCTTCACTGCCTTGGCGCCATTCGAGCGCGGCTCCTTACCCTCCCTCACGCGCGTGGCAGCCGCACGGTAGCTGGCCGCGTCCCGCTGCGCCGACTTGCTCGGATGCTCGGCGTTCTTCATCTCATAGAAGTCGGCGATTGCCTCCAAGGTGCTCGCCGCCGAAGCGACGGCGTCATTCAACGGCCACTCAAGGATCGACGCAACGACCTGCGCGGCCGCAGCGGTTAGCTCGGCGTCCCAGACGACGTGGTGATCCACCGGCTTGCATGACTGCTTGCTGTACGTATGTGACTTGCCCAGCATGAGGGAGATGTCACCAACGTAGGAGTTGGATCGAGCGAGGACAGCAACACTGGGAGAGTCGATCCCGGCCTTGCGAAGCTTCGACAGCAACCAGATGACGGCGGCGTGCACCGTGGCCTCGTGATTGTTGGGGTACGTCCTAACCTGCTTTACATCGTCGGTCACGGGCGGTACCTCGTTCGCCATCACTGCGTCCGCGAACGCCAAGATTCCCGCGTTTGGGCTGCGGTGATTGTCGCTACCGAAGTTGAACTCCTGCGGGGCGAACCTCGCCCTGAACTGGTTCAGCCGTTCCGGATCGATGTCTGCGTGGTAGTCAAAGATCCGTTGGTCAGGATCTGCGAGCGTGATGAGGCTGCTGCCCCGCGCGACCTGCTTCACCAGAGCCCATTGGGCATCGTCAGTGTCCTGGAACTCGTCAAGGATGATGACCGGATAGGTGTCCGAGATCAGCTCACGCACGCTTGCTGACCGGACCAGCAGGGCTGCCGCACATCCTGCGAAGGTCGAGAAGGCATACAGCCCGTCTTCAGAAGCCAGGCGTTGCACCTCGGTCGACCATTCACCGTCAAAGCGAGACTTCGCGAGCCGCTCCGGACCGGGAAACAGGATGGTTGGGCACTTACCGTTGAGGAGACGACCATGGCTCTTTAGGATTTCCATGCAGAAGGCGTGATAGGTCTTCACCGCTATGTGCTTGCGCTCGCCGGCAGTCAGGATGTCTTTGCACCCGATGAGTACCTGCCTCACGGCAGCACGGGAAAAGCTCAAGAAGAGGACCTCTTGGCCGGGCTTCAACGCAGGTATGAGCCGCTGGGCCTTGAGAAGCGCGAGCGTGGTCTTCCCTGATCCGGGACCTCCGGTGACGAGCACGGTCCCGTCTGCTGCGAGAGCACACTTCCCGACATCGGAGAGGTTGATGGTCATTCCGATTCCTCGGTCACCTCGGACGCGGAATCCTCTGCGGTCTCAGTCGCAGGCAGTTTTGGCATGAGCACCTCGTTGATGCGCTCCAGCGCGATGACCAAGAACTCGGGGAGCTCGTCTCTGCCCTGGCAATGCTCGATCAGCAGCGCAGCGTAGCCATAGGCATCACCCTTGCGGGCCTTCAGAACCTTCAACGCGATGCCGGCAAGGTCCGCGTCGCCCACCGTCGCGTCGTAGGTGGCCTGGTGCACGGGAAAGTCGGAAAGCTGAACGGCGCTGTCCAAGAACCGCCGCAGGACAGCCGTGGGCACCTGGGCGACGATTAGGTCTTCGACCCCCTTGACCGTCGACTCCCAGAATTCCTCGAACGATGTGAGCGCTGTGCCGTTGTCCCCCGTGTACGGCGGATCCTGCTTGTCGACCATTCCGAACGGAACCTTCCCCAGTGTCCGAAAGATCGGTGCCCAGCGAGGGACGTCGCCGTCGCCGTTTGCGGTGAAGACGGTGATGCCAGCCAAGTCGGGGTGGACGTAGACAGGATCCGACAGTTCTAGAACAGCAGCGGCGACCGGAATGATGGATGCCTCGGTCTCGCCCTCTACGACGATGACCCCACGGCTGAGGATTGCCTCGGAGAACTGACGCCGCTGAGTGCGGTAGCTCTTCAGCTTGATGCCAGCAGGGTCAATCGGCGCGCCGTCGACTGCACTCGCGTGGTCGTGACTGAGCATCACGATCTCGTTCGGCTCAAACTGCTCGATGACGTAGGGCGAGTGCGACGTCACGATGGCCTGCCCCATCTCCCGTTTCACAAAGCGAGTCACTCGACGTTGCGTGTGGGGAGGCAGCGCGATCTCGGGCTCCTCCATTGCGAAGATCACCGACTGCTGTTCCTTCAGGTCTGCGATCAAAGTGAGCAGGGCAAAGACCAAGAGGTTGACTGTCCCCATCCCTTGCCGGTTAAAGGGCACTGGGTGGTCGCTCGGGCCGGTGGCGACGAAGAGCCTCACCACTTCACGCAGGTGCTCGCGGGTCAGATCAGAGGCGAAGAACGCTGTGGCATCCTCGCCGTCGGCCAGCCGAACAAATCCGCCCGCACGCTCACGGATCTGCGTCAGAAGGAGCTCCAGATCAGGGATCGCTCCGATGGATGGATCAAGGTCCCGCATTTGCCGCAGGGTCTCCATCCACATCTCTGCGGAACCCTCTTCGCTCAGCCTGAGTACGGTATCCAAGAGTGAGCCACGCTGAAGGCCGAGCGCCCGTGAGCCGGTACGCAGCGCTCGAAGGTAGACGAACCCGCATAGGCGCTTGTGGGTACGGGTGAAGCGGTCGCGCCCCTGGCCGAGAGATAGGGCCCTCTCCTCATCGAGGTCGTCGGGCTCAGGGAGCGGGTGCTCGAAGTACGTGTCTGCTTCAAAGTCGTCTTCAGCGGCGTCGTAACGGGCACGGAACGAGACCGGCAGCGCCCACACGACGCCTTCGTCGTCGGAGTGATCGGCCCCATCGTTGAGCTCATCGACGAACGTCTGATCGACGTCATTCCATCTCCGAAGGTGCCCGCCGAAGCGCCGAAGCGCCTCATCGGAGAGCTCGATCAAGATTGCTCGGATGACGATAGGGATGGAGTTCTTATCCTCATCGACGTACAGACTCCGATGGAAGTCGTGCTCATCAACGACTGGGCGTCGGTTGAGACGCTCCGGCCCCAGTACAAGATCGAGGGCCTCGCATACCGTTGACTTGCCGACATTATTCCCTCCGACCAACAGCGTGTTGTCGGCGAATTCGACGTTCCCGGCACTGATGCCTCGGAAATTCTCGATCTCTAACTGCCGGACCTTCATCCGTGCGACCCAGCTGCTGGTTCGCGGATATAGGTCACACCGAAGGCCTTGACCTGGCGGTACTGCTGGAGCTTTGCCGCGAGATCGAACGCATCGTTGGAGGCGTACTGGAAGATGTCGAGGCCGCGACCAAGATTGATGCGCCAACCGGAGTTGGCGACGATCGAACGGTCGTGGATCGTCGCGTCGAACCTGACGTCGAGGGTGATGCCGGCGACCGCCGCGGCCTGCTTGACGCGGAGCAGGAACTCCATCTGCTTCTGAAGCTTCTCAGGGCCGTCGGTGCTCTCACTCGTCACGAGCAGGACCTTCACCTCGTCGGCGGGATCCTTGCCGACCGCGAGTGCCTCGACAAGCTCCATGAGGTTCCGAGCCTGATGAAACTGCCGGACGTAAGGGTCCGTGATCGTGATCTCCGTAGCGCCGCGCAGGTACGGAATGAGCAAGTTCTCGTACGAGACTCCGCGCTGGTTCTCCTGGAACTCGCTGTGTCCCTCGAACAGCGGATCAGGCTTCGGAGGGGCGACCCCGGGCGGCGCATCACCCACCGCTCCCGCGCCCTCCGACGGCTCGGTGTCCGCCGACTCCCCGTGGCGAGTCTGGTGGTAGTACGCCGGGTACTCGTCCTCCTCCAAGGTGGTGACGGCAGTCCACTCGCCAGCCTTGTCGAGGTATCCGAACTTCACGTCGGCCATCGTCGAGTCGATCCGCAGGATCTGGTCCTTAACGCGCTTGCGCCCCTCGATGGCAAAGCGAAGGATCTCGGCGATCTCCTCCTTGGTCGCTTCCCCGTGGGGGTAGAGGATCTTCATCAGCCCGGAGAAGGTCTTGTGGATCCCATCGCGGTCGCGGGTGGAGATGTCCGAGCCGAGCGTGAAGTGCTGCTGGTAGCGGTCGGAGTAGTCCGCGTTGCGCATCGACTTGAGGACTTCGGCGATGTAGTCAACGACAAAGCCGTAGCCGTCGGAGAACATCTCGCCGCGGATGGTGTCGACTTCCCAGCCGGGGATGTAGTGGTGGAGGCGGTCGAGATACGCCGCGTCGTGGTAGCTCTCTGGCAACTCGTCGAACAGGTCAGAGTGCTTGAGCATGTACGGCACGTTGTGCGACGTGTTGCCGACGAAGACCATCGACGCCTCTGCGCCGAGCGTCTCCACACCGCGCGAGAACGACTTGTTCGCCATGTAGTTCTTCATGATGTCGACGAGCGCCTTGTCCGTGCGCTTCTTCTTGCCGGCGAACTCGTCGAACGCGACGACGTCCCAGTAGCCGACGAGACCGATCCGCCCGTTGGAGTTGTTGACGAAAAGCTTGGGGACCGTGACCTCGCCACCCGAGATGAGCATGCCGTGCGGCGAGAACTCCGAGAAGATGTGTGACTTGCCGGTGCCCTTGGGGCCGAGCTCAACGAGGTTGTAGTTGCGCTCTACGAACGGGATCAGACGTACGAGCTGGATGAGCTTTGCCCGACGACCGAAGAGCTCCGGGTTGAACCCGATCGACTGGATCAGCAGGTCGATCCACTCGTCGGTGGTGAACTCCCGACGTGAGGTGGTGTAGCTATCGAAGTCGAAATTCGAGAGCTGAATCGGCTTCAGCGAACCCAGCTGCCACGGGCTGACTCGCGCGTCGTCGAAGTGGAAGTAGTCGATGTCGCAGATGCACCACACGCCGCCGACGAGGAGCTTGGGGTGGGCGTTGACGGTGGACGACTCGACGATCACTCCCTTGATGCCGAGGTTTGAGAACTCGGCCTCGTACCGGTCCTCCTTGTCGTTGAGCGAGACGGCGACCTTGTCGATGATCTTGTAGCGACCGCGCTCGCGGATCGTCGACTTCACCAGCTCGGACTGGTTCCGATGGACATAGTGATCGGCAAGGATCTGGCGGACCGACCCGATGCCCGCCTGGATCGTGGCTTCGTCGTCAGATGCGGCGTACTGGCCGAGCAGGTACTCAAGGACGTACGACGGCACGATCGCGTTGCCCTTGACGGCCTTGACCAGGTCCTTGCGGACGACGAGACCCGCGAAGTGCTGGTTGATCTTCTTGTCGAGCGCTGTCTGCTCTGGAGTCTCGTCGCTCGTGTCCTCGGCGGCGACTCCTGTCGGGAAGTCGTCGTCGATCGCTTGCAGATCGGTGTCTTCAGTCATCCCAGCCGCCTTAGAAGTCGAAGTCCGAAGTGAAGGATCGCTTGAGCGTGTACATCGCCTTCTCGAAAACGCGCCACTGGTTCGTATTGGGGATGCGCTCTTCGAGGCGGAACTCCACCGCGCGGTTGTTGTAGTCGTTGGCGTCCTTGTTGAGCAGCAACTGGATGCTCTGGTAGCGGTCCCGCTGCTCTGGCGAGGCCGAGTCGAAGGCCAGCTCGGGCTGCGGGTCATTGGAGATGAGCGTCTCCCCGACATACAGGCCCGCCCGCAGCACCCGCGCCTGTACCTTGTCGCTCACGGGCTCCGACTGGAAAAGCTTCACGACGAGCTGACCGGTCGTGATCTTGTCGGTGTCCGGCAACACCTTGACGTTGACGAGACGGGTGTCGCTCTTCCGCTTCTTGTTGATCGCGAGCACCGGAACGACCACCTCTTGCAAGGTCGCGCCGCCGTGGACAAACCGCGAGCCCCCGCCGGGAAGCCGGAGCCGGTGAATCGACTTAGGGATCTGCACCTCGATGTCACTGTCGAGCTCGAGCTGCACCGAACTGAACGTTGTGAACGCGAGGTCGACCTTCAGGCCGTGGCCGAGGACGTAGCGCTTGTTCTTGACGAGAATCTTGTCGCCCTGTGGTACCTCGGAGAGGAAGAACTGCTCGGGCAACTCTTCGTCCTGGAACAGGAAGCCGTGGTCGGCGGTCACGAAGATGTTGGTGGCGTTGGCGTTAGCCGCCTTCTTCACCAGATCCACCAACTCGCTCAGCGCCAGCTCGGCTGCCTCGAAGACGCGGCGTTCAGTACCCTGCTTGTCGCCGGTCGCATCGATGACATCGTGGTAGATGTACAAGACGCGGTTGTTCTTGAAGACCTCACGACGCTCCTCGGGGCTGAGTGCCTTGAAGTCCTCAGCCTGGATCGCCGTCCCTCCAACGCCTTCTAGGATCCTTTTTCGGAACGCGGTCCCGTTCGTCGGCTGGTCGTCGGCGAGGACGACCTTGCCGTCGGCTGAGTGCTTGAGGGTTCGGTGCGGAAGCAGCGCCGCCATGCCCAGTTGCGTGTAGCTCGGCAGGACACCAAGCACCGCTTCAAGATCGGCGTCGAACCTGTCTTCCTGGCGGATGCGCGAACCCAACTCCTCTGCGACCTCGTACCGGAGGGCGTCGGAGATGATGACGACTGCCTTCTTCTCTTCACGGACGAGCTGCTCGACGTAGTCGCCGTAGAACGAGCGTTGCGAGCGCAGCGCGGTCGAGCTCCACTGGCCGGCCTCGTCGACCTGCTTCTGCCAGGCGTTGCCCAGTTCGTAGACGAACTTGTTGGTGTAGCGCTTCTCGACCTGCTCGCGCAGTGGGTCGAGCGGGTGCGGCCCCTCATAGGCACGGCGGGCGTAGGTGAACTGGCGGTAGAGCTGGTCAATGCGGAACCAGTCGGTGCGGTAGCGCTCCAGCGCCTCATCAAAGGACGAGAACGTGAAGTCGATCGCGCTCAATTCTGACAAGAGCTCGGCTGCTGCACCGATCGCTGCGTAGAGCTGTCGGTAGCCGTCGATCCACACGCTGCTCTGGCGGGCGCGCACGACCTCACCGACGTCGCGGGCGGAGATGGTCTGCTCGGTGACTGCCCAGGCAAGGTCAGCGATGATCTTGCGGTCGGTCTCCTCGAACAGGTCGACCGTGACAAGGTCGCGGAAGCTGGCGTCTTGGATGCTCGCCTTGTAGTCGAGGTCGATAGACGCGCGCTTCGCCAGCGTCGAGAGAGCGCCCTGGCTGCGGCGGTCATTGCGGAAGCTAGCGAAGTCCAGCTGGATGTTCTGGAGGCCACCTGGGCGGTCGGACGCGAAGCCGCTGATCGCCTTGCGGAAGATCCAAAGGATGAAGTCACCGATGCTGGGCGAGGCCGACTCGTAGCCATAGATGGATGCGACGCCGCGCCAGTAGAAGTCAGCGAGAGCATATTCGACGAGGGCGTCGTACTTGGCGTGCTGGTCCTTGGCGTTCTCGGAGAGCAACGCGCGAGTTATCTCCAAGAGGCTGTGCTCCTTCTGGCCGAGCACGACGGCCGACATCTTGGCGCGGAGTCGGGCAGCGTCGTCCTCGGGCGTAAGCAGCACTTTCAGGCTCTGCACGCGCTTACCCGCATTGAAGAACTTCTCATGCGTTTGTACGACTTCGTCGATGCCGTCGGCAGTCAGACCGAGGTCCTGAGACATGAGCGAGCTGCGGTCGGCGGTGAATACCCCGTAGGCGAGCTCTAGGTCGAGCATCCAGTTGTCGATGCCGGCGGGCACCTGACCGGAGCGGTAGACGAGGAACCTGTCGTCGGGTTGGTCGTGGAGGAGCCGGTTCTTGATCGCGTACTCGTCGTTGGCGATGCGGACTGTCGTGACGCCCGGCAGGTCGAGGCCGTCGAGATCGGAGGCGTATTGGCCTTCCACGTCGTGCCAGAACACCACGCGCTGGTCGACGAAGCGGCGCTCCAAGTGGTCACGGATAGCGGTGGCGCTCATGCAGACACTCCGATCTGACCGTCAGGCTCAGGGTCGCCCTGGGCGCCAACTCGCTTCGTGAGGGTGGCGATGACGTTCTCCAGTCGGCGCAGCAAGTCGTCATAGGAGATGATGTCGACGACGTTCGAGTACTGCCGGCGGGTGAACTCGAAGTCGAACCTTTCCTGCGCAGACAGGTTGCTGTCTCGCCCAGCCAGGATGATCGCCTTGGGATTGGCGATCTTGATCTCAAGGTCAGTCGGCAGATCCGCTGCGTGCTTCTTGGCGATGGCGTTCTCGCCGTCCCTGCCGGACTTGCTCAGGTAGAAGAGGTACTTCTCCGCTTGCATGATCGAGCCGGACAACTCGCGGACAGGCACATGGTTGTCGCGATACCGACCCTTCGATACCAGCCCTCGCTCGAAGGGCTTCTTGATCTCGATGATGTCGATGCAACCGTTCGCCGCGACGAGCACGAGGTCGATGTAGCGATCCGTCGACTTGGAATCGTTTGAGTATCGCTCCTTGACCTGGACGTTGTGCAGCACCGCGATGTACTGAGGGAAGACCAAGACGAACAGGTCGGCCACCGCCGTCTGCCAGTCGGCCTCGGAGAAGCTCTCGGCGTCCTTCAGCATCTCGACCAGGCGATCGCGAACGTAGATGAACTTCTCAAGCTCCAACTGGTTCGCTGCCGGTATCCGGCTGAGGGCAACCACCCGCTCTGCCGTCTTCGCGCCACTTCGACGAGACATGTAGTCCGCCAAGCGCTCTTCAGCGTCCGACATTGTTTCCAAGTACTCGCGAAGAACGCGCGTGATCCGAGTTCGCGCGTAGTGCGTGAGTTCTGTCGAGGTTGGGAACTCGTAGAGGAGCCGGGCAAACTCATCCACTGGGATCGCGCCCAGCCGGTCACCGCCAACAACTATCTGCTCGTCGATCAGATCGTCAACCCGACGGAAGATCGATATATCGCGCTCGGCGACGAACGTCTTTCGCCGAAGCACGAGAGAGGCAGCGATCAGCAAGTCATGCTTCAGCCCAAGGACGTCCTTCCGGATCGTTCGGTAATCACCCTCGACCGTGCCGATCACGAATCGGCGAACGTCGTCGTCGAAGTCGTCATCACTCTCGGGACTCAGTAGATCGACCTTCCGAACGGTGAAGGCGCGCGACAGAGTGACCTCCCCCTCGGATTCCAGTTTCTCGTCCACCCAAGTGGTCGACCCGAGGCGATCTGCGCTGTAGATCAAGACAACGCTTGAGCCACGATCCTCGAAGGCAATCATTCGCTCGCCTCTAGACCGGGGATCTTCTTGAGGGCGCCACCAAACTTGGGGTAGTTCGTCTTCACGCCGTCATCGAGGTCGATGGCGATGTTCTGCGAGGCCAGGGGGTAGAGCACGTCGTGCTCGTACTCGCCGAGCTCCAAGAGCACCTTGCGGAGCCGGTCGGCTTCCTTTGCATTGTGGGACCGCTCGGCGTGCGCGAGGCTCGCCTTGAGCTTCGCCTGAAATTCCCGAAGATACTCGTTCAGTACCGTAGAGACAGTCGACGGCGTGTAACGGTGCATGTAGACGAGAGCGTTGAAAGATCCCTTAGGACTGGAGAACAGCCAGTAGATCGGCCGCTTCCTGTATCGCTTCCAATGGTCCTCGTAGAAGGACTTAAGAAAGTAGTCGCGCAGGTTCTTCACGTCGAGGGACTCGGCGACGAAGCGTAGGTTCTCCTCGAAGTGCTGTTCGCCAAATGTTGCCCGGAGGAACTGGCGGAACTTCTCCACAATGTCGTCCTCGAACCAGTCACCCTCGACGATCGGGATGACGTTGTCCGCGTCCGGCATGAAGCTCGGCGACGGAACCTTGGTGAGGTAGTCCTGCAACGTCGCACCCTGGTCCGCGAGAATGAGCCCCGGCTCATCGAGGCTGTAGCGCCCGAGCATGCAGCCGACGGCGTATGACACCAAGTCGACCATGGCATCCTGTCGCTCCAGCCGAGGGACAGCACCTTCGGCTCGTCTGCTAAATCGGAACGCCGGGTCTGCGAGCAACGAACACGCACTCTGACCCTTAGGTGCGCTGTCAGTCGGTAGGCCAGCGGCACGATTCATCGCGTCATTCACCGCCGCCTCGATCGACATCATCGCACGCACCGCATCACGCCGAGCAACAACCATCTGCTCGAAGGCGGTCGCCAGCGACCCGTAGTTTGTGCTCTTGGCGACGAGCTCAGAAGCCGCGAAGTTGGGTGACGTTTCCTGCGTGTCCCAGTCGCCCTTTGACAACTCGACTGCCCGTGTTGAGAGCGACCGGAGGCTACCGGCCGTGTCTGAGTCAAACTCGACGATCGGCAACTCCGCGACCATCCCCGTTTGGACATTCATGGTCGAGCCCTTCACCTCGACGAGCTGCCGGCCAACATGCGAGTTCAACTGCGCGAGCAGGTCGAACGCTCCTGACCCGAAGATGGCCGGGGCAGCATCGTTGAAGCCGTGACCCTCCGGGCGCCACCGAAAGCTCGTAGCACCCGCGCCCACCTTCCCCCATGTCACGCCCTCGCGGAACATGTACTGCACGTTCTGCGGACGTGACTTCAACGACCCATCGGGATTGCGGTAGTTCTTGATTCGGTATCCGTCGTTCTCCCAATCCATCACATATATGAACCCGGCGTACCACTTTCGGAACTCGCCTGCCTTGTCGGTCAGAACCCAGCGCTTTCCACGACCGACTCGCTTGGCTGAGACCTCCCAATGAAAGCGCATGAACAAGTCGTCGTTTCGAGTGCCGACGCCTGCCTTGATGTCGAACTTGTCGCCGATGAGCGAGCCGCTGTAGAGCTGAACCACGTGAGGATCGGCCCAATATGCGATGGGGGCGCCTGGAATGGCAGTGAAGTCCGCGTCAAGGTGATAAGCCCAATCGCAGCTGTCCATCCGGATCGCCTCTAGTAGACGCTGACGCTTGACCTCCTCATTCAGAGGATCCAGGCGGACGAAGATGCAGTCGTGGCCGTGCGAGGCGGGCCGGTTCGTGAAGACGAAAGCCGCGTTCGCGCCGAAGGTGTCTGCGTGGAGCGACACGTCGCGAAGGTGGACGAACGAGTGAAGGGTTCGATGCTTCAGTAGATCCCCACGGAAGTCTTCGAACGACTTGATCGTCATCCAGGTGTCGCCGACGATCATGGCCACGACGCCCGAGTTGTGAGCAAGGCGGGTGGCGCGCGCGATGAAGCACGCATAGAGATCCTGCTTCTCGCGTGGGTAGGCGTCCTTCACAAGGTCAGACAGTTCACCTGACATGTTCCCTGCGCCCATGTACGGAGGGTTGGTAACGACCACCGCGTACTTCGCACTCAATGCCTCGGCTTGCTTAACCACCTGGCCCGCCCGTGAGAACACGGCATCCGATAGAAGATCGTCATCGCCCGTTCCGCGCGATGCCACAGTCGCCCTGGCGGTTCGCGATGCTCCTGCCGATGGCTCGATCAAGGCGCCCATCAAGTCCGCGCGCTCGAACTGGTTCCAGAAGGCAATCTCCCTGTCGCGGTCGCTCCCACGAGTCACGAGGATGTCGAGTTCCTCAGGGCCGAACCTGATCGGCTCGACCACGCAGATGTTGGGTCGAATCTGCCTTCTGAAGAACATCCGCTGCTTGCCGCGAGCCTTCATCGTCAGCGCGAAGGCCGCGAGCGCGCCCGCGCGTGGGTCGATCTCTGCGCCGTGGAGGTTGTGGGTGAGGATCAGGCCGGGAATCTCGGCTGGGCCGTAGCCCTCCTCCTCGTAGATCGCGTAGAGGAGGTCGAATGCATAGGTGAGCATGTGCCCCGACCCGCAGGCCGGGTCAATGACCTTGAGGTCTTCGGGCCTGGTGATCTTGAGGAAGTCGACCTCTTCGCCGACAGGGGTCACATGGAAGTCCATCTGCTTGGCCAAGCCCGAGGACGGTCGGTTAAGCATCCAAAGGCGACCGAGCGAGTTCTCCACGAGATACCGAACAATCCAGTCGGGAGTGAAGAGCTGGGTCGCAGCCGGGATCTCCTCTGCACCAGCTCGACGCTTCTTCTTGAAGCCCCCAAAGATCTCTTCTTTCCGTTCCTCAATGTAGAACTGGTAGAGCCAGCCGATGACTTCGACGTCCTTGCAGACCTGCTCGGTCAACACCTTGACCGAGCGGTTCAGCACTGAGTCGTCGGCAAGCAGGTTCGCCGGGATGAGCAGCTCTGTGAAGTCGCCTTCACGCTCGAACATGAACGGCATGGCCTTGTGCCAGTAGTTGCAGTACGCCTCCAGGAGCAGGGCGTACGCCTCACCCTGGGGGTCACGGCTGGCACGGGTACCGTCGAGGAGACCAGCAACCGTCGAACGGATGACATCACTCACGATCTCGGCGTCGATCACGCCGCGCTTGGCTTCAGCCAGGATCTCGGGCTGCCCGACCTCCACTCCCGCTTGCGGTGAGACGACACCGATGCCGGTGTAGCCGTTGGCGTCCATGAAGCGCAGGGCAATGATCCGGTTGAACCAGGTGTACGCAACCTTGTCCGCCACCGCAGCCCGGCCCTTGTCGCCACCGCCGGCGGCAGTGACGGTCTTCTCCAACGCGGCTACAGCCTTTGGCTGCTCGACTCGCTCAGAGGACGCCGGCGCCAGCACCGCGGCGATGCGCGCGGTGACCTCGCGAATCAGCGCCGTGCGCGCCCACGTCGCAAAGGACTTCAGCGGTGCGGTTTCCATCAGAGTGAGATTCGCTTTCCGTCGTTCAGGGTCTGGACGAGCGCACGGCGCAGGGCGGCGAGGTACTTGTCGACGTCTGCTTCGTTCTCGAGAACGCCGGAAGCGCCAGGGACAGCGATCGTCTTCACAGACACGGTCTGCTTCGTGGGCGTGGGGTCCGGGTCAGGCTCGACCGGAGATGAGGCCAGAAGGTCGAGCAGGCTCGGGTAGTCGCTCGACTCGAAGTTCGATCCGATCTGGAGGATGAGAGCGACCTGACTCTCAGAAGCAACCCGCGCGAGCGTCTGGTCGACACGCTGGTCGACACGCTGCTGCGCTTCGGATGTCGCCTTGGCGTAATAGACGCTGGCGAGAAGCTCAGACTTGCGTCCCTCGATCGCCGTGGCGACGGTCGTGCGGTTCGCGGCGACGATGCCGTCGATCTGGCTTCGCAGGTCGTCGGCGGCATGCTTGAGCAGCGCCATCTTGTTGCCACGGAAGACGTCCCGGTCCGTGAGCGCGTTCTTGACGGCCTCGTCGCTGCCCGGTGCCAGATAGCTGAGGTTGCTGCTATGGATGGACAGCAGCGCCGAGCCCTCGTCGTAGATCGACCGCTGCGGTCCGCTGAGGAACGACTGAATCGGGTCGATGAGATTCTCCTTGGCCTCGAGCAGGTCGTCGCCGACGTTGAAGTCGTTGAGGTACCAGTCGTCGGACTTGCCGACGGTCTGCTCCAGGAGGCCAATGGGACCACTGAGCTGCTCGACGAACGGATACTTGGAGCTGCTCACGGTGGCCTTCAGCTCGTCGAGCTTGCCCTTGAGTTTGTCGCCGCCATGGCGGGCGAGCTCCAACGGGTCCTTCGGCGCATTACCTTCGTCGAAGAAGTCAGTGCAGAATTTGCGGAAGCTCGCCACCTTGCGCTCGTCGAAGGTCTTCTGGGGGGCGACGATCTCGTGCGAGTGCTTCTGCGTGTTGCGCAGTGCGGTGGCGACTTCGCTGCGCTTGAGGACGTTGCCGTCGACAGTCAGGGTGATCTTCGATGCGCCGATCAGTGACGCGACGATCACCTCGATCGAGGCGAGATCCCAGCCGTAAGGCTTGGCCTGGAAGGTATCGACGATCGCCTTCATCGTCACCTGCTCGCCCTGTGCGTCCTTGCGGAGAATGGTGGACAGGACTTCTTCGGCGGGCTGGTTGATCTTGAGCAGGGCGTCGGCGTCGAACAAGCCGCTGTCGGGGTTCGCGGCCCCGGCGACTTGCTGCTCACTGTAGGTGACGCCGCCGAGCAGTTTGAGCTGGGTGTACGTGCGGCTGATGAGCTCCTGGAACCCCTCGGTCATGCGGCCGAGAGCATCGGTCGAGGTCGCGGCCACATCGGCGGCGTTGATGACGAGCGTGGACTTGCCCACAGCACCCTGAATGCGCTGGACGAGCTCCTTCTCCCGCTCCCGGTTCAGGGTCGCCTTCGATTGAAGGATCTGCTCCTCGATCGCCGAGAGCGAGGTGGTCCGCTTGCGCTTGGTGTACTTGTCGGTCTTGAGCAGCAGTCGCAGGTCTGAGAGCACACGCTCATCGGGTTCGAGTATGACCCGCACCTCGTCCTTGCCTGCGCTGTGCATCCGCGTCTCGTCCGGGGTGTACGGGTAGTCCGGGGTGACGAAGTGAACCGAGAGCTCCTTCTGCGGCCCATGGACCTGGTCGTCCAGCTTGAACCCGAACGGGAAGTCCTGCCCGTTCTTCGCGTAACGGATCTTGCTGGTCTTGACGACGTCGCCAGAGAGGATCTTGAAGAGCTGGGCGCTGACCTCGGAGGCGTCGATGTCGACGTTCTTGATCTCCTCCTCGATGACCTGCTCTTCGTTGGTGAGGTACTCGTAGACGTTGCCATTGCGCTGGACGTAGGTCTGCGTCTCCAGGAGTGTCAACGCCTCCTTCACGTCATCCGCGAGCGCGGGCAGGTCGAGTCCGAAGCGGTCGTAAACGAGGACAGTCAGGTTTCGGGGAGTGGCATGGAAGCTCTCGACGTACTTGACGAGGAAGAGCGCCTTGAGCAGGCGGATCGCGAGCTTGTTGTCGAGGTTGCGCTCGGCAACGTCGATCGAGCGCTGCGCCGCAGACTTCAACGAAGCGCGGATACCGGCGAACATGTGGTCGAAGGTGGCCAGCGTGCCGAGCTCGACGTTGCCAATGTCCTTGGCGACCTGCTGGACGACGCCAAGCATCGAACGCTCACCAACTGAACTGTTGCGGCCCTCGAAGACGTTGTGGTCGGAGATGCCCTCGATCGCAGCCTGGAACAGCGGGAACTGGTAGCTCACGAAGGGGTAGGTGCCGACGAAGTGCTGCTCGTCGGTGTAGTTGCGGTAGGTCTTCGCGCCGTCGACGAAGTCGAACAGCGTCTTGAAGTTGGCCGATTCCTTGGCGTAGATCGACTTGAGCTCCGAGGCACCATCATCGTTCTTGTCGAGCAGGCGCTTACGGATGACCTCCTCGACATCGGCGCTGGTGAGCTTGACGCGGGTCTGGAAGCGCGCCTGGATCTTCGAGAAATCGTTGCCTTGCTGCTTGGTGCGGTCACCGACGACCTTGTCCATGTCCTCCTGCGAGGTCACCATCACCCATGCGCGTCCGGCGCACTTGGTGTTGAGGCTCTCCGCAATCGTCTGCAGGTTGAGCATCAGGTGGGTGTTCGAGCCGATGAACTGACCGACTTCGTCGACATAGAAGTTGAGGCGGTAGCCCTCGGGCTGCCTGTCGAGCCACCCCTTGACCTCGTCGGCGAAGTCTTCGATGGAGACGGCGTAGGACGCCTGATACTGCTTGATGATGCCGTTAGTGGCTTCGCCGTTGACCTCGGCGAACGCGCGGTCGATGCTTGCGCCTTCCAGCGCGCTTTGCTCGCGGCCCTGCGTCCACGGGATGCCGGCGATCCGCTCGAACGCGTCCTTGAATGCGCCGTACTGACCGCGGATGTCGAGGTCGCGTTCGAGCCGTGCGACGTGACCCTGGTTGCCGTAGTAGCCCCGGCTCTCGTCGAAGACCTTGACGAACACCTTGAGCAAGGCGTCTGTCTGGTCCTTGGTGATCAGCGTGGCCTTCTGGTCAATGTTGAACAGCAGGCTCTTGGCCTGGATGCGCTCTGCCTTGGTGAGAAGCGCCGGCAAGAAGGCGCCGCTGGCCTTGGCGCGGAAGCTCTCCGACACCTTGGCCCGGTCGAAGTCCTGCCCCTCGACGTCACCGAGGAGGTGGGCAAGCATCTTCAACAGGTGCGACTTGCCGGATCCGAAGAAGCCTGAGATCCAGACGCCGTTGGCGTTCGTGTAGTTGGTGTACGCCTCGAGCAAGAGTTCCAGGCCCTTGGCGGCTTCGTTGGTGAGGACGTACTCCTCGACCTCCGTGCCCAGGTGTGCAACGTCGTCCGCCTTGATGACGCCCTCGATCGGGCGCTGGACGTCCTTGGCGAAGATCTCGTTCAGCCGCATCGGGTCACGCTTCCTGTTCCAAGATGTTCTTGGCTCGGTAGTACTGGTCGTCCTTCAGCCGCCCGAACAGGACAAGCGAGGAGCCGAGAGTGTCGGACTGCTCGTATCGGCCGGGGAAGAACATGAGCATGGGCTTGCCGGTCACGACGCTCTGGAGGTTGTTGAGGACGTTGTGTGACCGGATGTAGGGGAAGACCTCGCCAATACCCGTGAGGAAGAAGATGTCGAAGGCGTCGTCCTCGATCTTTGCACGGATCGCCGGCGCAATGTGGAGCTGCGGGTCGAGCATGCCCTGGAGCAGCTCACGGAAGTCTTCCTTGTCCTGACCGGGCTCGACCGTGAGAACACGCTCCCACACGCCGCGCTCCTTGAGGATCTCGACCGACAGGTCATAGAGGTTCACCTCGCGCACAGTGATGCCGTGCTGGGTCGAGAGCTTTGTCTTGATCCGCTTCTTCGCCTGCGCCACCGCGAGGGACGCCTCCGGCGCGTAGGGATAGATGAAGAACGGAACCTCGTTACTGAGGCCCTCCATCTGGAGGAACCGCTTGCCGCTGAGGACAGCGAGCAGGTGCGCCTCCTGCTCGTTCAGATCAGCCGTCTGCATCAGGCAGCACTCCTCGTCGGGAAGAAGCGCATGTCGCTGGGGGCACGGTCGCTAAGCAGTGCAGCGATCCGGTCCGACAGGACGGCGGGGATGATCTGGCAGCTCTCGGACAACAACTCCGCCTCCACCAGCATCTTGAACACGTTCGAGCGAAGTTTCTGCATCGTTGAGTCCTTGATCGTGGCCAACTCGTCATGCCACAGGGCCTTACTCCGCACGAAGCCGTCGAAGTCCTCGTATCGCAGCGTGGAGGCGAGGAGGAGAAACCGCTCGCGGACAACTTCCTCGGCGAACTCTCCGATGAGGCCGTAGCGTCGACAGGCGGCCACCCACATGAGGTGGCCACGCTCAGGGGCCGTCAGTTCGTCCATGAGCTCGACCTCCCGATCGGTGAGCACCGAGAGCCGCTTCACCGTCTCGCGTACCAGGCGTACGCCCGTCCGATGCGTGCGCGCCTGGAGGAGGTTGTCCTCCACCGCTCGGTCGCGGACCTTCTCCCAGTTGCGGACCTCGACGTAGACGGGTGCGAGCAATGACCCTTCGCGCGCGAGGAGAGCACCCGTCGTGAACGACAGCGCGTAGCGCGACTCGCTTGGCGTGGCCGTCACCATGTGTACCTCCTACTGGCTGGTCATGAACAAAGTCGATCAGGATATCGGGGTCGTCCGACAGAACTACCGGGACGGACCTGATTCGTCGGGAGCAGCCGCCCCGCCCGTTCGGACCCATGCGTCAACTTCGCTGGCCTGGAACTTCCAGAGGCGGCCGACCTTGTGGGCGGGCATCGCCTTGTCGGAGATCCACGCGTAGACGGTGTCCTTCGTGACGCCCAAGTGGGCGGCGATGTCGTCGGCTGACAACCAAGGTTCGGACATGTCGTCGTAGCCCTCCGGGTCGGCGAAACCTGATCTAGCTGGGTATGACCGAGCCTAGTAGAGGATGGTGCCGGTTTAGTGGGGTTCTGTCGGACAACTCCGACAGACTGGGCCTATGGCCGACTGGACCCCGCTGCGATCTCTGCTTGCACCTGTCACTGACTCGGTCACCCTGCGGTGGGACGACCTCGAGGCACTGGTGGGCGGGCTCCCTCGCTCCGCGTACGACCACAGCGCGTTCTGGAAGGGCGCACGAAGCGGCTGGCCCGGGTTCTCGACCGCCAACGTGCGGATCGGAGAATCCGTGACGTTCGTCCGCAGCGGCGCGCCGCCGGCTCCAACCCGTCTGCCACTCGCCCGTCCGATAGCCCGAACGGACGCATCGGCATCGGCCGACGTCATCTTGATCGGCTGCGTGAAGCGGAAGCTATCAACCGCGGCGTCCGCGAAGGACCTGTACGTGTCACCTCTCTTTCGAAAGGGACGGGCCTACGCCGAGCTCGCGGGGGTTCCCTGGTTCATCCTCTCCGCCCAGCACGGACTCGTCGCACCCGACGACGAGCTCGAGCCGTACGACCTCCGACTGAGTGCGACCTCCCGCGAGTACCGCCGAGAATGGGGAGCGCGGGTCGTCGGCACCCTGCGCGAGTCTCTGGGGTCACTCGATGGTCTGACTGTCGAAGTCCACGCCGGTTCGGCATACGCCGACGCCATCCGCGAGGGGTTGCGGTCGGAGGGCGCAGAGGTTGTCGAGCCCCTTGCCGGTCTGGCACTCGGGCCACGGCTTTCTTGGTACGGCCGCCCGAGCGCGCCCGAATCCACATCCGCGGGTCTACGACCCGACGTCGAGGAGCTGATCGCCCGACTATTGCGGGCTGGCGGGGCGATCTCGCCCGACGATTTTCTGGCCACCGGCGCCGCGTTGTTCCGCTCCCCCGGCTTGTACAGCTGGTGGGTGGATAGCGGGGGCGCTGCCGACCTGTCGACCGGCCTTCAACAGCCGGTTGAACCTGGCCTCATCTACGCCGGGCTGGCGGGCGCAACGCGGTCCGGTGGCAGGAAGTCGAAGAACACGCTGTGGGGCCGCATCAAGACGATGCACCTCGGCGGGCGTCACGAGTTTTCGACTTTTCGACTCAGCCTCGGGTCCGTCCTCGCTGAATCGCGAGGCGATCAAGAGATCGACGAGCCAGGCTGACGGCTTGGATGCACGAACACCTTCGGCTAGTCGCAGTGCCGGTCGCCGACGCCGACACCCTCGGCGATGTGGAGACTCAGGTGCTGCTACAGCTGGACCCGCCCCTGAACTTGGACAAGGTGGCGCGCAACCCGCTGCGGACTCAGCTCTCCGCGCTCAGGAAGAAGTACGGGCGGAAGCGACGAAGCGCTTCACCAGCATCGGCAGGCTGAGCGTCGCCATGCAGGCGAACTTGGCAGAGTTCCAAAAGCAGAGGAGTACCAGAACGTTGAGCCACCCGAGACCGGGGCGCAGCGCGAACTGAGCAACGATGGCCATCACGGCCAGGTAGCCCGGCACTGCGATGAGCGCGACGGGAACGGCCCATTTGAGGCCGTGCGGCGTCCGAAGCCAGTCGAGGGCGCGGTTGGTCGGCATGTAGAAGCGCAAGTAGCCGCGGATGGCGGCGCTGAGGTTCCAGAGCAGGGCAAGCATTGGGTTCTCCCTTCGGTTCGTGTGACCGAACGTGGCACTGCTCGACGCGGCCGGGACTGGCTGTGGACAGAGTGGTGGATAGCCGGGACCAACGCCGACCTGTGGACCTACGCGATCGAAGTGCCGCGTCGGAGCACCCTCCTGTGATCGATCTGGGCGACCTCGGCCTTCGAGGTGGACCGTGCCCGGCGAATGGCTTGTTCAGCTCGACCGGCGTCCCGGCGTTGGGCCAACGTCGCGGGTTCTTCGCCGAGCTCGGACCGAGCAGTGATTCCGTAGCGGTCGCGGTAAGCCGCGACAGTCGCGACGTCACGCATCCACCGCCGCCGCTCAGCATCGTTCTCGGGTGCCGCGCCGAGTCGCTTGAGCCATGCCGCATCGGTTTCGACCGCAGATGCCGCGAGCTCAAGTGCACGACCCTCGATGAGGTGAGCTCGCTCTCTCAGCGCATCCGCCATGTCCCTCGCCATCGGACCGTCGGCAGCCGAGACCAGCCCCGCGATGAGGTTGGGCTCGGCGCTGCGCTTCCCGCGGCGGACACGCCCAGTCTCGTGGCTGATGCGACTCATGAGGACGGCGCCGATGTCGACGGCGTCTCCGAAGCCCCTCCTCCCAACGACCGACGGCAGGACGAGCTCGAGGTCGTAGTGGTTCGCCTCGGCTCGACGAAGCTCGGCCGTCAATGGACCGAAGGAGTCCGACTGCACGACGTCGTCGACCTGTTCGCGGGTGAGCCCCGAGCGATCGAGCAGTTCGACCCAACGATCTCGCTGAGCGGCAGCCGCGATCGTTTCGTACTCAGCGCCCAACTGGGCTATCGAGCCCCAGCCATCCTGCTCGGCACGAATCGTCTGGCGGGCAGACAACTCAACACCCGAGTGTTTGAGGACGCCGTAGAGAACCGTTCGGGCAGTCACTTCGTCGGGCTCCGGAGCGGCGTGGCTGTCGTCTGGCTGGTCGAGCGCGACGTACGCGGTGTTGCACTCCCGCCCCCGGGTCATCGACACGTAGAGGTTCTCTCGGGTCGTCGTCCCGGAGACGACGACATGCGAGGTGTCGACAGTGATGCCCTGGGCACGATGGGCGGTGACGGCGTACCCGAGGTCGACGTGCTCGGCAACATACGACGCTGGCAGCCTGACGGTGCCGTGCCCGGCGCCGGAGACCCGGCGCACCTCGGCGGACCCGTCCCTCCCGACATTCAGGATCTGCCACCGGTCGCCATTACGGACCCAGCCGCCTCGCAACGGCTTGAGCCGCCGGTCGTTGCGTCGGGTAATGATCAGGTCACCCTCGGAGGCGTGGCTGCCGTCGATGAGGCGGACCTCGGTGCTCGCCCGAGTGTCGCCATCGAGGATCCTCTCGGCGCGGGCTCGCTTGTTGAGCTCGAAGACGGACCGTGTCGCCTCCGTGACGAGCACGCTGGATCGTCCGGACCTGATGTCGGAACGCCAAGCGGCGTACGCGGCGTCGGTCATCTCGTCGGTCGCTCCCTCGTTCAGGCGGCCGTGCTCGGCATACACCCCAATGACGTCGCTGCGTCCAAAGCGGAGGTCGAGCGATGCTTCCCGCTCCCACTCGTTGACGAAGCGATGTACCTCGGTCAGTTCGGCAACGTCCAGTCGTTCGCTGACGAGCAGCGAGAAGGCACCGCCGGCGTCGACCGACTGGAGTTGAGCCCAGTCGCCGACCAACAGCAGCTTGGCGCCGGCCGCGACCGCGATTCGGCTGATCCGGTCGAGCGTCAGGGTGCCGGCGAGGGTGGCCTCGTCGAGGATCACAAGTTGTCCGCCGTGCAACGCGACCCGGCCACGGTCGTACTCGTGGAGCCACTTGGCGGTGTTCTCGCATTCGATGCCGAGGTCCTCAGCAAGGACCTGCGCTGCCACCGCGCTCGGCGCGAGGCCGACCACGCTGTCGGGTCCGTGCTCGGCACGCCATGCTCGTTGGAGGGCATGCATCGCCGTCGTCTTACCCGCCCCGGCAGGGCCGACGATCAGGTCGAGTTGACGTCCAGACGCGCTGACCTTCGCAAGGGCCTCGGCCTGGCTGTCGCTGAGTAGGTGTTGACCGTCCTCCGTGGAAGCGGCTCGGGCGACTCCGTCGACGCCGACGATCGGCGCATCCGTGAGGCAGCTGAGTTCGAGCAGCCGATCCTCGGCGGCCAGAAGATCCGTCGACGAGTAGATCGTCGAGTGGTGCGGCCGGAATCGTGAGGTGCCGTCCGCGCGGCGGAACATCTCCGGGAGCTGCGCGAGATCGGGTGGGGTCAACATGACCGACCGAGCCTTGGCGTCGGCCACGATCAGCCCGATGACCTGCTCGCGGTCGTCGGCGCTTTGGAACCTCCAGCCCATTGTCTGGCGTGAGGCCTCGGCCCAGAGGTTCCAATGGCGCCAGGTCGACCGCTTTTCGCTGACAACATCGACGACGGCATCGGCGATCTGGCCGACTACATCGAGCGAGATGTCATCGGCGCGCAGGAGCGCCGCCGGCATGGGACGGGCGCCCCCCTTGCCAGTGATCTGACGGGCCCACTCGGGGGCGCCCGTCCCAAGGATCTGACCCGCCCGTCCTCGCCACTCCAGGGTGAGGTCCGCAAGCGATCGGATGGTCTTCTCCGGCCGGGTCGACAGAGTCGCGATGGCCCGGAGTCGGATGATCGTGGCGGAGGACGGGCGCTTGCCGTGGTCGCGGACGTACGCCTCAATCAGGCGATCCTTCTCGATCTCGATGCCGCGTGATCGGGAAGAGAATTCGCGGATCAGGTCGTCCGGGACGGGCGCCAACTCCCAGGCCGATGTCCGTTCAGGACCACGCGCCCGCTGTTCCCACTCGA
Organism: Nocardioides dokdonensis FR1436; assembly: GCF_001653335.1. Classification (NCBI taxonomy): domain Bacteria; kingdom Bacillati; phylum Actinomycetota; class Actinomycetes; order Propionibacteriales; family Nocardioidaceae; genus Nocardioides; species Nocardioides dokdonensis. The sequence goes on along the minus strand of NZ_CP015079.1, from coordinate 3,287,027 downwards.
TCCCGAACAGTCGAGTGAACCGGTCAGCCAGCACCGCGTTGTAGTGCTCCGACAGGCCGACGACCGCTGCGTGAAGGGGGCGCCCGTCCAGGCTGCGCCAGCGCCCGTCCTCCGTAGTCTGGACCTTGTTGGACACGACGACGTGGGTGTGGAGCTGAGGGTCGCCGAGTCGTGAGTCCCAATGGTCGAAGGCCGTCGCGATGACACCGACCACGTCGGCCTGAGCAACGGCGCCGTTACCCGCACTGACTCCGCGACGAGTCGCGGCGACTTCCCTCTCAACGAGGTCGAGGACCTCGGCGATCGCTCGGTGATGGGCCTCCACCACCAGAGCTTGGGTGCCCTCGTCGGCCACGCCCCAGAGTGCCGAAACGGACTTCGGGACGCTGAAGGTTAGGTCGTATCCGGCGACTGCTCGTCGCGCCGACTGCGCCGCGTCGGAGCCGTATTCGTCGGGGCTTGATGAGGGATTCGGATACGCGCGCCCGAGGGGCGAGCCTGTGACCGGATCACTGCCCCCACCCAGGAGGAGCGCGAGCTGTTGCTCGCCGACGACGTCGCCCTGCCGGATCTCTCCGTGGCCGAGTGCGTGTAGGCCCGAGCCCGCCCAACGACCGGGCGGTGTACCGGCTTCCGTGTAGTACCGCGTGAGCGGCGTCGACAACTGCCGGTTCCCGTCGCCTGCGGCCACGCTCCTGAGCAGGTACTGGTAGCCAGTGCCCGCTGACATCACGCGCATGGAGACGGTCACTGCGCCTCACCTCCTCGTCCAGGAGGTGTCGCGGAAGGTCCACAGCCCTACCGTCGCAGGCGTCTATCCACAGGCCATTCGCCGGCCTTACCCCTCGTTCTGCAAGACGTGTAGGACGAAATCGAGGCCGGCGGCAGGGCAGGACGGGCGGGCTTCGACACCTGTGGAGTGATCGGCAAGAGTCGACTCGGAAGGAGCTTCGGATGACGAACTGTTGCGTAGGGCCCATTTGTCGTGACTCAATAGGACAGATCGGCGTTCGCGTCGGACCGCTGGCCGGACGCCGTTCGAACTTCCTCGGGGGAATCTCGGGGAGTTTCGCAGGGACTCGGCCATGACGAACTCACGAGGAGCACTCTCACTCGCGACCGCGGTACTGCTGCTGGTCGCGGGGACGTCGTGTGCCGATGACGATGGCGATCCGACAGATCCGCGTTCCAATCCACCGGCGTCGAGCCCTTCCTCCAGCAGCCCGACGCCCACGTCCCCCTCGGAGTCCGCGACAGCGGCAGCGACTGCGACGGTGAACGACTACTACGCGATCCGGAACCAGCTTCGGCGTGACCCGACCCAGCCACTGTCGAAGCTCAAGTCAGTGGCGATCAGCACCGAGTTGACGACGCAGCAGACGCTCTTCAAGCGTGAGCGCGAGCAAGGCCTGCACCAGATCGGCGAGACGAAGGTCGTCGAGCTTGAGGTCCAGTCGGTCAACCTCGACAACTCAGATCCGCAGGCCGGCAAGGTACCGACCGTGCAGATCGATGTGTGCTTCGACGTCAGCGGCGTCGACGTACTCGACGCGGACGGCAAGTCCGTCGTAACTCCGGAACGACCGGACACGGGATGGATCCGGTACTCGGTCGCGAACTATCAGTGGGACTCCGATCCCGATGGCGCGTGGCGTGTTGCCTCCAGCCAGGACATCGAGCGAACGCCATGCGACGCCTGATCACCGATGCCGTCCTCCTGCCGCTCGCCGTCGCGAGCTTCCTCCTCAGCGTTGGGTCGCCAGCAGCCGCCGACACGGTCTGCCAGGTCACTGACCCGGAAACTGGCGTCTGCCTGATCTGGATCGAGGTTCCCGGGAATCCCGGCCAGCCGGGCGATCCGGGAGACGACGGGCCGAAGGACACAGGGTCCGGGCAGGCCTGCTACTGGGACGGGACGGCTCAGAACATTCACAAGCCGCCGCCGGGGCCGGTGCCGTGTTCGAGCGAGTACGGCTACTGGTCCAACAGCTACAACTGCTACATCCAGTTGGTCGATCCACAGCCGCCTGCGGGCGATCCAGCGTGGCAAGGACACGAGCCGGGCGATGGCGCCGTGTATAGGTGCTACCAACCGCAGACCGACATCGACATCTACATCTGGTCCGCCGACCCTCCGCCGAACTCAGGCGCAGGACCCACCCCGCGTGAGGTCGCGACTCTCGCGATCGACCAGATGAACCTGTCGGCGATCAACATCGGCATCGCCCCGAAGCCCGGACCCGGCAGCATCGGCATCGTCGGCATGCCCGTGTGGATGTGGGCGGCCAACCCGGACAGCCACACGGTTGGACCGATCAACGCCTCGGCGTCGGCTGGCGGCATCACCGTCACCGCCACAGCTCGTCTCCATCGCGTCACCTGGGTCATGGGAGACGGAACCGAGGTCATCTGCAACGGGCCGGGCACGCCGTACAAGGCGGAGTACGACGACCGGTCGTCACCGACGTGTGGCCACACCTATCAGAAGTCGAGCGCCGGCAAGCCCGGCGACAAGTACACCGTCACGGCCACCTCGGACTGGGTCATCACCTGGGCCGGCGCCGGGCAGACCGGAACGATCCGACTGAACGGCCTGACCCGTGCTGTCGAGATCTCCATCGGAGAGGCGCAGGTGCTCGTGAACTGAGCGACCTGCCGCGGGGAGGACAAGCGAGGGACCCATGACGACATCCATTCGGGACGACAAGACCATCGGCCGCGAACCGCGAGCGACTGACGGCGGGATCGCCCCGCCTCCAAAACTTCGACGGAAGCCCGGGATGGTCGCGATCGCGATCGTCGCCATCTGTCTGGGTGCGGTGGTCGCAGGCTGGACCTGGTCGGCGACGACCAACAGTCAGGAAGTCCTCGTTGCACGGACGGACATCGAGCGCGGCTCAGTCATCGACGAGAACGATCTGACGACGGTGCGCCTCAGTTCCGACCCGGCCCTCACCCCGGTGTCAGCGGACAGGTTCGAGTCTGTGGTCGGCCAACGCGCGACCTTCGATATTGCGAGCGGATCGGCGCTGACTCCCGGCTCTTTCTCGAACGCATCTCTGCCTCCGACTGGCCAGTCTGTCGTGGGTGTTGCACTCACATCGGCCCAGGCGCCCGGGTCGGCGTTGCACTCGGGCGATCACGTCAGGGTCGTTGTCACACCAGCCCAGGACGGCGATGCACCAGGCGGTACTCCGGAGTACAGCGAGGCCGACGTAGTCGCCGTGCATGTCAACGAGGAGACGGGCGAGACCGTCGTTGACCTGCTCGTTCGCCACGAGGACGCGGCAGTGCTGGCGGCTCGGGTCGCCACAGGCCGTGTGGCTCTGGTTCTGGACTCCCGGGACCGCTGATGGCTGTCATCGCTCTCACGTCCGCGTCCGGCTCGCCCGGCGTGACCACCACCGCGGTGGCCCTGGCGTTCCTCTGGCCGCGTCCGGTGGTATTGGTCGAGGCCGACCCGACGGGCGGTTCCGCCATCCTGGCCGGCTACTTCCGAGGAACCCGCGAGTACGACGTGGGCATCGTCGAACTCGCACTCTCGGCGCTACCGCCATCCGACGCGCTCAGGGAGGCAATCGGACTGATTCCCGACACGCACGTCAGCCTGCTGGCCGGCACGCGCTCCCGCACCCAGGCGGCCGCGCTACGTGATGTGTGGACACCGCTAGCCGAGACCCTGGGCCAGCTCGAGGAGAACGGGCAGGACGTCGTCATCGACGCCGGTCGGCTTGGACTGTCGGGCTCCCCGGAGGCACTCATGGACACAGCGGACCTGACTCTGTTGGTGACTCGCACCAACCTCCCGGCGCTCTCCGCAGCGCGGACGTGGGCAGACGCGATTGCTCGACCAGCAGGCGATCTGCGGCAGGCAGGCATCCTCCTGATCGGCGAAGGCAAGCCGTATGGCGCCACCGAAGTGAGCTCGGTCGTGGGTCAGCCTGTGGTTGCCAGCATCGCCGACGACGCCGAGGGCTCTGCGGTCTTTCACCGCGGATCTCAGCAGCCCAAGCACTTCGACACGGCCCCGTACGTGAGAAGCATTCGGGCCAGCATCGAGGCGATCCATGGAGTCATCCAGCGACGGCGCACGGCACTCCTCGCGCAGGTGAACTCATGACTTCCGGGCGGTTCGTGGACGATCCAAAGTCCCTGCCGCTGTTCGCCCAGCCGGCAGCCGACGTCGATGCTGCAACGCCGCGCCACGTCGGGTCCGTGTTGCGGATGCCAGTCGCACCCCCGCAAGCCGCCAAGGGCGTCGATTGGCAGGTGGTCGCTTCCCTGCGCGCGAAGGCCTCAGACCAACTCAGTCAGGCAGTCGCGGCTGACCGCGGTCGCCTCGACAAGACCGGCCAGCAGGAACTCGGACGTGCCATCGTCCTGGAGCTCATCGACACGGCCATGGTCGACCGGGTGAATGCCGGCTCCGCGTCGATGTCAGCGGCTGAACAGTCCCGCCTGGCCCACGCGGTGTTCGACTCCCTCTTCCGACTCGGTCGCCTCCAACCGCTCGTCGACGACGACCGCATCGAGAACATCATCATCACCGGCCACGACCGCGTACTGCTCGAACTGATCGACGGTTCGCTGCTCGAAGGTCCCGCGGTCGCGGACTCCGACGAGGACCTGATCGACTTCCTGGTGTTCCTCGCCTCTCGCAGCGAGGTGAACGCACGCGGCTTCTCGGAGGCACAGCCTCGCCTCCACTTGCGGCTGGACGGCGGATCCCGGCTCGCAGCTGCGGCCTGGGTCACACCTCGACCCTCCGTCGTCATCCGCCGCCACCGACTCATGGAAGTCAGGCTCGAGGACCTCGTCGATCGTCAGACGCTGACGCCGGTGGCCGCTTCCTTCCTGTCGGCCGCAGTGAAGGCACGTCGGAGCATCGTCGTCTCGGGGTGTCAGGGAGCAGGCAAGACCACTCTCGTGCGCGCTCTGTGCGCCGAGATCGACCCGCTTGAGGCGATCGGCACGTTCGAGACCGAGTACGAGCTCCACCTCCACGAGCTGCCCGATCGGCACCGAATCGTGCACCCCTGGGAAGCCAGGCCGGGCTCCGGCGAGCGCGGTGCCGACGGACGGCAGGCGGGCGAGTTCACGCTCGACGAAGCCCTCGTCGACTCCTTCCGGTTCAACCTCGCGCGCCAGATCGTCGGCGAGGTTCGGGGCAAGGAGATCTGGGCGATGATCAAGGCGATGGAGTCCGGGACCGGCTCCATTTCGACAACACACGCCTCAGATGCCGTCGCAGCTGTCCGCAAGCTCGTGACATGCGCCATGGAGGCGGGATCTCACGTCACTCAGGCACTCGCCACCAGCAAGCTCGCGGCGACCGTCGACATCATCGTCCACCTCGACCTCCAGACGACCACTGGTCCGGCCGGACCGACACGTCAGCGACGGGTGGCCGAGATCATCGCTCTCGATCCTGGCGAGAAGGAGACCGGCTACGCCACGACTCACGTCTTCTCGCCAGACGCCAACGGAGTGGCCGCCCCGAATGTTCTGCCCGACGCCTACCGGGCGCTCACCGTGCACGGCTTCGACCTCTCTGGCTACCTGCTCCAGCAAGGACGCACGTCATGATCGTCCTCGTCCCGGCTCTCGCAGGTGCGTTGATCGTCGGCGGAGTGATCGCACTCGTCGTCGGCCTGACGCCGTCAGAAGTCGTGCAACGACCGCCACGCAAACGCCACTTGAAGCCGCTACCGAGGCAGACCCAATGGCTTCTGGCCGCAGGAGCCATCACCGGACTGATCGCTGTCATGGTGACGGGCTGGGCGATGGCGCTCTTGCTCGTCCCGATCGCATTCGTCGGCCTTCCCGCTCTGCTGTCGTCTGGCCCAGCTCAGACGCGGATCGGGCGACTCGAAGCGATGGAGGAATGGACCCGGTCGCTCGCGGGCGTCCTCACGGTCGGTGTCGGACTTGAGCAGGCGTTGGTCGCAACGCTGCGATCCACTCCCGCTGCAATCGCGCCCGAGGTGACACGGCTCGTGGCACGGCTCCGGGCGCGTTGGTCGACAGAACAGGCTCTCCGCGCTTTCGCCGACGAACTGGACGACTCCACCGGGGACCTCGTTGCCGCCAACCTGATCCTCGGCGCTCGACGTCGCGGGGCGGGCCTGGCCAGCGTGCTCGACGGCCTCGCGGAGTCGGTGGCAGCTGACGTCCGCGCTCGGCGGCAGGTCGAGGCCGATCGAGCCAAGCCCCGTGCGACAGCGCGGTGGGTGACGATCATCAGCGCCAGCGTCCTCGTCGTGCTCGCAGTATCCGGGACGTACGTTGAGCCGTACCGAAGCCCGTTTGGCCAGGTGATTCTCGTCGGACTTCTTGCGGCGTACATCAGTTTGCTCGTGTGGATGAAACGGATGGCGATCGGCCGGGAGTTGCCCAGATTCCTCGGAGCTCGGATCGCTCGGACGGGTGATGCGGCATGACTCCCGGTCTCCTGACAGCCCTCGCCAGCGGCGCTCTCGTCTCGTTCGGACTGGCACTTCTCGTCATCCGCATCATGCCGACAGAGCCGGACCTCGCCGACGCACTCAGTCGGCTCGCGCCCGGGAACCCTCGCCGGCCCGCGGGGCCATCGAACGTCGCACCGCAGGGCAAGGAACGGATTGGGCTGTGGGCCATCAAGTCGCTCCCTGCAGGCCTCTGGGTGCGCACGCCAACTCGCGAGCTTGCGGTGCTCCGCATCTCGGTGGCGCAGTTCTACGGCGACAAGATCGTCTTCGCGTTCCTCGGCCTACTGATTCCGCCCCTGCTGTCCCTGTTCTTCAACCTTCTCGGATTGGGGCTCCCGATCACCCTGTCTGGCGCAGCGTCGGTCGGCCTCGCCGCAGTGATGTTCTTCGTGCCCAACTACAACGTGATCGACGACGCCAAGAAGGCTCGAATCGAGTTCGCGCGTGCCTTGGGCGCCTACATCGATCTCGTGGCTCTGGAGCGCAACAACGGTTCGGGCGTCCGGCAAGCGATGGAGGCCGCGGCACTTGTTGGCGACTCGTGGGTGTTCACCCGACTGTCGGAGGAACTGACCCGATCCCGGTGGTCGGGTCAGCCTCCGTGGGACGCGCTCCACACCCTTGCGGACGAGCTCGGCCTCCCGGAACTCGACGACTTCGCAGACATCATGCGGCTCTCCGGAGAGGAAGGCTCCAGCGTGTACAGCCACTTGCGTGCCCGGTCGGCCGCCATGCGAACGGCAATGCTCAACGACGAGGTCGCCGAGGCCAATGCCGTCGGCGAGCGGATGACCATCCCCGGATCCCTGCTCGGCGTCGTGTTCATGGCGCTGCTCGTCGCACCGTCCCTGCTCCGGATGTTCAGCAACACCTAATAGCCAGCCCGACGGGGAAGGACCGCGGACAGGAAGGAAACGAGATGAACCGACTGATCGGACTCCTACTCGGAGTCGCCCTCGGGTTCGACGCACGGATGCGTGCGCGTACCGAGCGCGGCTCAGTGACCACGGAGCACGTGCTCTGGGCTGTCGCCGTGATCGCCATCGTCGGCGTAGTGGTGGCAGCGGTGAAGGCCTATGTCACAGCACAGGCCGGCAACATCAAGTAGGCGAAGGGACGAGCACGGGTCGGTGTCGATCCAGCTCGTGATCCTGCTGCCTGCGTTGTTCGCGGTGATGTTCCTGGGGATGCAGGCCGCGTTGTTCTACCACGCCCGAAGCGTGGCGATTGCCGCCGCGCAGGAGGGTGCTCGTGCGGCAAGTGCGGAGTCTGGAACGCAGTCGGACGGCGTCGCTGCCGCCGACGCGTTCGTCTCCGACGCTGGAGGCGACGACGTCTTGTCGGGCGTTAGCGTGACGGCTGATCGGACGGCTACGACAGTCACCGTGACGGTGATAGGGAACAGTCTGAGCGTCATTCCGGGCTGGACGCCGCGAATCGAGCAGTCGGCTTCGCTTCCGACTGAGAGGATCACGGCGCCGTGAGCGGCCGGGACGAGCGAGGTTCTGCCGCCGTCGAGGCAGTGATTGGCGTGCCTGCCTTCGCTCTGTTCGTCGGCCTGATCATCTTCGGCGGGCGCACTGCGATGACTCACGGAGCGGTCGAATCCGCCGCCGCCGACGGTGCGCGAACTGCCTCGATCGCACGAACCAGCCAGGAGGCACGCTCCGGCGCCGAGGAAGCAGCGCGGGCCAGCCTGGCGAACCAAGACATCGATTGCATCACCGTCCAGGTCTCGATCGACTCATCCGACTTTGCGAAGCCCGTCGGAACCCCCGGGTCCGTCCAGGTCACCGTCTCTTGTCGTCTCAACCTCGGAGATTTGGCCGTTCCCGGCGTCCCCGGATCGCGGACCGTGACGGCCACGGTTACCTCGCCGCTTGACTCGTTCAGGGAGCGGTCATGACCCGCCGCGTGCGTGACGAGCGCGGCTCGATCAGCGTCTGGCTGGTCACCGCAAGTTTCGTGATGATCATGCTTGTCGGTCTCGCCGTCGACCTCGGTGGTCAAGTGCATGCTCAGCAGCGAGCCCACGACATCGCGGCCCAGGCCGCCCGCGCCGGAGGGCAGAGGATTCAGGCGCCGGCCGCGATCGAGGGCCGCTCGGTTGACGTTGATCTGGCCGCTGCACGGACCGCCGCCAAGGAGTACCTCGCGGCTGCTCACGTCGAAGGGACGGTCGAGATCACCGGCGGCGACACGGTCACCGTGACAGTGACCGACCACTACGACCCCCAGTTCCTCGGGGCCATCGGCTTCTCGAACCTGACCGTCACCGGCGAGGCATCCGCTCGGGTCGTACGAACCATTGGAGGCACGGAGCAATGACGACACTCGGCCAACGGATCCGCGGGCTGTTCGCCTGCCTTGCCCTGCTCGGGCTTGTCGTGGCGTTCCCGGCCGTCCTCATCGCCATCGGCTTCGCACCGTGGGATCCCGATCCCGGCGAGCTCCGGCGAATGCTCGCCCGACCAGATGACGGCAGTCTCGCGTTTGCCGCCTTCGCCACCGTGGGCTGGGGCGCCTGGGCGGTTGTGACGGGACCGGTCCTGTTGGCAGCCGTCTCGGAGGTACGCCGTGTACCGGTGCCAGCGCTCCCCGGACTCGCGATGCCCCAACAGTTCGCAGCCCAGCTGGTCGGCGCTGCCGCCCTGCTCTTCGTGGCCGGTCCGACCATCGTGGCCGCTCTGCCTAGTCCGCCTGCGCACGCCGTCGCCGCTGTGGCGCCTGAGTCGCCTAATTGGATGGGGGCCGACGCGGTCCCGGCAGCGTCAGCCCCGCCCGCGTCTGACGAAACGAACTTGAACTCGGAGAACCCCCAGACACGCCCGTACACGGTCGCCCGGGGCGACAGTCTGTGGCGGATCGCCGAGCGGCTGTTCGGGGACGGCGCTCGCTTCACCGAACTCGTCGACCTCAACAGAGACGTCCTCAACGGGCGCCCCGACTTCATCACGCCAGGAACTGTCCTTCGCGTGCCCATCGTCGAGTCGAGGGAATCCGAGACCGTCGTGGTTCAGCCCGGCGACACCCTGTCGGAGATCGCTGAGCAGGAGCTCGGCGACGGCGCTCGGTATCCGGAGATCTTCGAGGCATCGCGCGCTACCGCGCAGCCCGACGGCGCGCATTTGGAGGATCCCGACCTGATTCGCCCCGGCTGGGAGCTGACGATTCCGCAAACGGCCGACCCGGCTCAGCCTCATGACGATGAGGCCACGGTCGCGCCGCCTCCAACCACAGAGCCGCCGCTTGCTGAGCAGCCCGAGGTTGAAGTCCCGACACCTCAGGCTGAGCCGACACAACCCGCCGCCGAGCTGGCCACACCCGTGGGCAATGCGGACGACCCGGCGGCAGAGGGCCCGCCCGCCTGGCTGCTGCCGGGAGTGGCCGGTGGCGGGCTCCTCGCCGGTGCCGTTCTCCTGGCGGTGCGCGCCCATCGCCGCACCCAACTCCGTTACCGCCGGCCGGGTCAGACCCTTGCCCCCAATCCGCCCGAGCTGATCAAGGTCGACAAAACCGCGACTGCTTACGGCGACCGATCGGCCTACGACATCGAAGGGCTCGACGCCGCGCTCAACAACATCGCTGCTCAGTCGCGCGACATGGACACGCCACTCCCGGCCCTGACATCCGTCTCGCTATCTCGGGGGGTCGCGACGTTCCACTTCGCCGAACGCGTGGAGCTATCGGCTCCGTGGAAGGGCGAGGAGCAGCGCTGGCAGGTCGAGCTCCGCACAGTTGTCGTGGACGACGACGTGCTGTCTCCGTACCCCATGCTCGTCAGCGTCGGTCGTGACGACGGCGGAGTCTTGTGGTTGGTGAACCTCGAGCCGCTGGGCTCAATCGCTCTGACTGGCGACGGCGATCATGCGCTAGCGTTCGCGCGGCATGCTGCCGCCGAGTTGGCCCTGAACCCATGGTCGGTACTCGTGCAGACCGATACCTTCGGCATCGGCGAGGAACTAGGCGACCTGGACACGTTGCGGCTGCGTACTCACGACACCGACGACGCTGCCGTCCGCTCGGTGACGGCCGAGATCCAGACTGCGAGCCGACGGCAGGGCGACGAGCCCGATCCGTGGCAGGTGGTCATCGCCACCAACGTCGACCTGGCCGCTGTCATCGATGACGCCCGGGCACAGTCGATAGGGCGATTCGGGGTTGCAGTCGTCACCGTGGCCGCAGCGCCGCCGGAGGATACAGCTGTCTTCGAGTTCACCCCGGCGGGACGCCTCACGACGCCGACCATCGGGATCGACGTTGCCGCTGCTGGGCTGACGGCCGAGGAAGCAACGCTCTGCGCCGCCATCGTCGACGTCACGCGAGTGACGCCGACCACCGACATCCCGAACTTCGCGCAAGCCGCCGATGGCTGGCGGTCGGTCACCGATCAGGCCGGAGCACTGCGCACCGAGTTCACACGTCCGCGCCTCGTCGGCGCGACCGGCTCCACGTCACTGCTCCCAGAGCCAACCGATGCCTACGTGGACGTAGCGGCGGCGACGGAGGACGACATCAACGAGCTTGCGCCCAACGCTATCGATGAAGCTGCTGAGGCTCTCGCTGACCTCGACCCAACGCTGGACGAGGACGTCGCGGCATGGTTCGACGATGACTCACGGCTTCCCCGGCTCACGCTCCTCGGCCCGGTTCGGGTCGCGGCCCACGGCAAGCTGGTCGAGCAGATCGTCAAGCGCCGGCCGTACTACTCAGAACTGCTCGCCTTCGTGGCTCTCCACCCCGAGGGTGTGATGTCACGAACGATCGCCGAGGCGTTCCACATCGGCCAACCTCGCGCCCGAACGGACGTAGGCCACCTGCGCGAGTGGCTCGGGAAGGATCCGCGCACCGGCGAGTGGCACATCCCGAAGCAAGGCGACCACCCGGAGACGGAATGGCACGGCTATCAGGTCGACGACCTGCTCGTCGATGTCGACCTCTTCCGGCGCCTTCGTGCGCGGGGGCAAGCCCGCGGCGCAGACGGGATCGCCGATCTCGTCCAGGCGCTGCACCTCGTCAGCGGCAAGCCGTTCGATCAGTTGCGCGACCAGGGCTGGAGCTGGCTGCTCGACGGGGAGCGCCTGCAGGACCTGATCCCGTGCGCAATCGTCGACACCGCACACATTGTTGTTCTCGACGCGCTCCAGCGCAATGATCTCAGCCTCGCCCGGGAGTCAGCGGAGATCGCATGCACGGCCGCGCCGTACGACGAAGTCAGTCGGCTGGATCTCGCCAAGGTGCTGGAAGCCCAGGGTCATGTTGGTGCGGCCGAAGAGACGCTGCGCGAGGACATCTTCGATCGGCGCGACGACTACGAACCTCCTGTCGATCTGCCCACGCGCACCAAGGAGATCGTGAAGAACAACGGCTGGGGACAGCGCAGGATCTCGCCGACGCCGAAGTCGCCGAGACGACCGGCGTCCTAGCCCGATTTCGAGAGATGAAGTCTTCAGCCGCCCACACGCCCCGACTTCAATGCTCCCTCTCTTCAACGGCTGAGGATCACGGCCTGCCTCACGCCATTGGGTGCTCCTCATCTTCCCGCGACTGGTCTCCATTCCGAGCGGAATGCACAACCGTCGGGCTGAGAAGCGCCGCGTCGCGCCTCTCAGCCGGATGGACGAGCTGTAGGGGCCGGTGCTCCATCAGGCTTCGACCGAGGTCTTCGAGAATGGTTGGGTTCGCGATGAAGTAGTCACCAATGCGCTTCGCGCGCTCATCGGAAGGCAGCGCCCGAAGCTCCTGAAGTTGCGCGAGCGCGGTCGGTTCTCCATCAACGATATCTGCGTGCTCGATGGCGTCCCGGAGCATCGCACGAACCTCGTCGGCGGCAGCCAACGCGTGGACGAGTTGCTCGTATTGCTCGCTTGTCATGGTGAGGTTTTCACCTTCAGCCGTGACCACTTCCTGCGTCAGCGCATCAGCGTCGACGATCTCTGCAACGAGGACAGCGGTGGCCTCCTTGGCCTTGATTGCTTTGCGCCGCGTACGCGAGGCCTGGAGGCCTTCCCACCTGGACTTCATCGCCGGAACTGCGGTGACAGTCCACCAGTTGGCGACGATCGGCTTCGCGATCTCGACGCCGCCCTCGATGAGGATGCGCGCCACGTCGGCAACGAGCTGTTGTCCCCAGGTAAGTGCAGGCGGTTCTGCGTAGTCGTTGATATAGACGACCTGCGGCTCGGGCTCGTCTTGGTCCTCGTCGGGAATGAAGTGCGCCTGGCCCTTCGTGCCCTTGCCCTCGCCGCCGTAGAGGTTGTGGTTGAGCCCGCCGTCCTTGGTTGGCCGGGGGTGAGGTCGTCGTCATCCCACTGGAACGTGCCCTTTATCTCTGGCATCCCCATGACCTCCTCAGTGCGCCGGCCGTCCCCCGGTCGGGAGGTCCATGTAGCTCAAGTTCCAGCCCCAACGGTAGCCGGGCCATCCGACGAATTGGCTCGGTTCGCCGTGTTGTGACGTTGATTGCGGCCCGTCAACCGTCGCTGCATCCCCGTTAACGGGCGCCCCATCACAACCTGACGAAAGATTTTTCAACTTTAGGACGGGCCCCCTCCTGACCTGCGCAAACGCATCCTGACGAGGGCGCCCGTCCCTGGGACGGGCGCCCTCAGGACGGGCGATAATTGGTGCCCCCCTGCGCGCAACGTGGACGGCATGGACCACTCAACCGACACCACGCGCTGGTCGCCTCAGCTCGTCCGCGACCTCGCCGCGCCGGACGCGTCGCTGGCGTCGGCAGCGCTTGAACTCGCTGCTCACGGCATCCCGGTATTTCCTTGCGCACCGGGCGAGAAGCGTCCCCTGACGACTCACGGATTCCACGACGCCACCGCCGAACCGGGCACCGTGTCCCGATGGTGGTCGGCGTGGCCGACGGCAAACCTCGGGATCCCCACCGGCGCTGCGTCCGGCGTCGATGTCGTAGACGTCGACGTCCACTCTGGCGGCTCGGGCTTCGCCGCCTTCGAGAAGGCACAACACGCCGGCCTCGTCTCTGACTGGGCGTGGCAGGTCAGAACGCCGTCGGGCGGCCTCCACGCCTACTTCCTGCGTTGGCACGGCCAGGAGCACCGATCATGGCAACTGCCTGGGCATCACCTCGATTTCCGAGGAGACGGTGGGTACGTCATCGCCCCGCCCTCGCGAGTTGTCGTAGCCGACGGCAGCGAGCGCGGGTACGGACTGGTCGCTCTCGCCTCCCATCAGCCTCGCTCCATCGATGGCACAGCGCTGCGGAACTTCCTCGATCCACCTCGACGACACGCCCCGCCACCTGACCTTCCCAGCGCGAGTGCCCGTCCGGAAAAGCTCGCGGACTGGGTCGCGAGCCGCCCAGAGGGCGATCGCAACGGCGGCCTGTTCTGGGCAGCGTGCCGCATGGCCGAGTCCAACTATCCGTTCCAGACGGCGGCTGGCGTTCTGGGCGTGGCCGCACAGCAGGCCGGACTGTCCGATCGGGAGGCCGCCGCGACCATCCGTTCGGCGTACCGGATCGCGACGAGACTCGGGCCGGCGAACCTAGCGGGCCCTACCCGAGCGGTTGAGGCGGTGACGTTGTGAACACCGACCCGTACGAGCGCCACCTCGACCGGTCCCTGTACGCCCCCGAGCCACCTCGAGAACAGGTCGACCACGAACTCAGTGCGCTCGCCAAGCATGCGGATCCCTCGGTTCGAACGCCCGGCAGCACGGCCGCACAGGACCCTGTCTCCTCGTCCGTCGCTTGGGTCCGTCCGAGTGACGTTCCGACGGCTGTCGGCTCAAAGTTCATCCGTCGCGGCATCGACCTGCAGGCCGAACTGAACCGTCGAGCCCAGCGTGCGCCACGCTCCGCCGCCCGAGTCACGCGACGCGCGATCGCGCGCCCGCTGCCGAGCACACCCACCACAGATCGAGGAGTCGAACTATGAGCGACATCCACCCGTTCGACGACCCCGAGCGCCTGCGCTTGCTCCTCGTCGACGTTCACTACGGAGGCGACCGCCCATGGGAGCACGACCCCGACGTCGCCGAACTGATGGCCCTGACCACCCGGAAGTACGCCAGTCTCGCAGCAAAGCACCATCGCGATCCGGCCGAGGCCGCGGCCGCTGCGTGGGACGTCATGCGCACTCGCGCGGCTCGCATTGCCGACGACCCCTGGGCAGTAATCACGCACGCCGTGGCGCTTCAGATGTTCTACGAGGAGCGCGCACAAGGACTGCTCTGCGGCACTGACCAGGTCCGCACCGACGACGTCACTGACTTCCACGACGCCGACCGCATCAGCGACCACGAGACGAACCTCGCGGACTTCCATCCCTCGTTCTGGTCACTCGACGACCTGTCGGACGTGGAAGACCCGCTGGCGGTCGATCCCGACAGCGAGGAACCAGACGCCGAGCCGACGAACGCCTGGGTCGCGCTCGAGACTGCGGTCGAGTTCTTCGTGGATTCGGGATGGTCGCGAGCGGCGGCCCAGATGGCCTTGGAATGCATCGCCGCGCGCTTGATCCGAACCGGCAACAAGCGGAGCACCTTCGAGTCGCTGCGCCGCGACCCGTCGATCCGATGCCACTTGGATATCGATCAGGACTCGTGGATCGCGGTCCTCCATGCCGTACTCGGACACGATCAGCCGAGTCTCGAACACACGGCCGCCGGGAGGGGTATTCTCAAGCGCCTCCTGACCGGTGAACGCTACGACGAACTGTTCCACCTCACTGGCATCGCCGACGCCATCGCGAACGCAGCCCCCGTCCCAACGGAGCGGGCGCATGTCTGAGTCACGCGGTCGCGCCGAGCTCCAGCGAAGCATCGAGTCCATTCAAGTTGGCGCGCGCCACCGGCGCGATCCCGGCGACCTCGATCAATTGAAGAAGTCTCTCGAACGCTTCGGCCTCCTCCAGCCGATCACGATCACGACTGACGGCTTCCTGATCTGCGGGTTCCGCCGGCTCGAAGCAGCCCGACAGCTCGGATGGAGCAATGTCCGCGTCTGGGTGCGGTCGGGGCTCAGCGACGAGCTGACTCTCTTGCTCGCCGAGCGCGACGACAACCTGACCCACAAGCCGCTGACGACGTACGAAGCGGCGCAGCTCTACAAGGAGATGGTGGCCCTTCTCGAAGAGGACGCAGCGCGTCGGCAGGAGGCCACTCAGTTCAACGGCCCCCGCGGTGACGGTGACACGCAGGACGGTGCCGCCGATTCGGCGGCACCGTGCCCCCGGGGTCATGGCGACGGGCGACGACGGGCTGCCGAGATGGTCACCGGCTCCGCTTCGTACACGCGACTGAACCAGATCCTCGCGATGGAACGCGTGGCGGCTGACCGGGACCTATCCGCTGGGGTACGTCAGGTGGCCGCCGATGAGCTCGAGCGGATTCGCAACGGCGGTCCTGTCGATCCTGGCTATCAGCGCGTTCGAGCTGTGGTCGAAGCCGCCGAACGGCGCATGGATTCCCCTGACGTGGATGTCGACGCAGAGGCCGACGCGAAGCGCGCCCGCGACGACGCCGACCGTCTGCGACGGATGCGCGAGAACCGGGCGAGGCGAGCTGCTGCTGCAGCGAACGCCAAGCGGTCCGTGAAGTCGTTCGCGATGGTCTGGCGAGAAATGGACGGCTGGTCCAAGCACTACGACGTCCACCAAGTCGCCACAGAGCTGTCTGCCGAGGACTGGGCGACGTTCAACCAGGTCCTGGAAGAGACGACGACCTTTGCACGAACGGTCGAAGCAGAGCGCGCACTCGCGCCGGCCTGACTGGTCACCCGAGAACGAGAGGACGACGAATGCGGATCCAACTGCCCGACACGACCGGCACTCGGTGGCGCCAACTCCTCATAGTCGCTGCCGGAGTTCTGGTCCTCCTGGTCGCCGTCGTCAGCTACGCGGTGTTCGCGAACCGCGACCCGTCATCGGCGGCAGGTACAACGGCCAAGCCTCCTTCGTCAGAACCGATCGCTACCCCGACCTCGCCTCCGTCGCTGGACGCGGCTAAACCGGAGGCCTTCGCGCGACAAGTCGCGACGGCATTGTTCGCTTGGGACACGCGGACTACGAGCACCCCAAAGTCGGTGACCGAGCAACTGGTTTCAGTGGCAGATCCGACCGGCGAATCGTCTGCGGGACTGGTCGCCGACATCGCGAACTACCTCCCGACCGACCAAATCTGGATCGAGCTGCGGAAGTACGAGACCCGACAGTGGATCGAGGTGGTGTCGGCGACGGTTCCGGACCTGTGGGCGACTGCCGAAGCGCAGGCAGGCGACGAACTTCTGCCAGGCACCACCGCCTTCACGATCAGAGGGACGCGCCACCGAGAGGGTGTCTGGGAAGGCGAGGACGTCGCAAGCCAGCACGAGGTCGCGTTCACCGTGTTCATCGTCTGCGCGCCGACGTATCCAAAGTGCCACCTACTGCGCCTGTCCAGGCTCGACGATCCGCTGGAATGACCGCGGATGCGCAAGGCAGTCCTCAGCGGCGTACTGGCGTTCACCCTCGGTCCAGCCGCCTTCCTTCTCGCACTCGGTGCCCTGCTCAATCCCGCCGCCCAGGCCTCCTGCCTGCCGACGACGAGCAGTGCTTTCGGCAACGTCAGAAACACGCCTGCCCTGATCCCAGCGACCTCCCACGTGGTCATGCCGTTGCCGGCCGGCACGTGGGTCAAGACGAGTGGTTTCGGTATCCGGGTTCACCCAGTCACCGGCGAGACGAAGCTCCACACGGGGGTTGACCTCGCGGCACCGACGGGAACGCACATCCTCGCCGCTGCCGACGGGCGCGTTGTGTTCGCCGGTGCTGCCAGCGGATACGGGAACCTGATTCTCATCGAACACAACGTTGGCGGCAGGACCGTCACCACCGGATACGCGCACATGTACGCCGATGGGATTCACGTCGAGGTCGGACAGTCCGTGACGGCTGGCGAGTACATCGCCGACGTCGGCGTGGCTGGCTACTTGACCGGTCCGCATCTCCACTTCGAGGTTAGGCCCGGCGGCACGGACGGCGCACCAATCGACCCGGAGCCGTGGCTCGCGAGCCACGGAGCGGTCGACATCGAAGCCGGCACCGACCCTGCCTCCGCGGGATGTGCAGCCTCTGGTGGCCAGGCATCGTCG
This sequence comes from Nocardioides dokdonensis FR1436, assembly GCF_001653335.1. Classification (NCBI taxonomy): domain Bacteria; kingdom Bacillati; phylum Actinomycetota; class Actinomycetes; order Propionibacteriales; family Nocardioidaceae; genus Nocardioides; species Nocardioides dokdonensis. The sequence goes on along the minus strand of NZ_CP015079.1, from coordinate 3,269,456 downwards.
TTCAACGGCGACGACGCGGGAAACCTCGTCGACGACCCGACGACCGACGGCGAGATCACCGAGCGAACCGCCCACATCCTCGCCCAGATCCGGGCCAACTTCCCGGAGAGTTCGTGGGCCTGCTGGTCACCACGGCCAGGCCAGCCTTCGGAGCACTCGCTCGGCCGTGCTTGCGACGGCACCTTCGGCAACGCCCTTGGCACAGCCGCGACTGGTCACGCCCTCGACTATGGCTGGCAGGTCACCAACTGGGTGAAGGACAACGCGAGAACCCTGGGCGTTGAGTACGTCATCTGGCAGGGCCGGATCTGGTCAGTCGCTCGCGCCGACGAAGGCTGGAGGAAGTACGACGGCGGCGGGATGCACGACCCCAACAGCGTCACCGGCGGCCACTACGACCATCTGCATTGGACGGCCAAGCCGTTACCTCGGAAATTACATCTAACGGAAGATTCTTACGGTAGATGTAAGCGTGAACGGTGACGTGAGCGTCAGTCCGACGGTTCACTACCGACGGGCCATTGGCGTCGTGACCTGCAGTTTAATGCATGGGATTACATCGGATGCACGATACTTACATCTGATGTAAGGTCGCCGGCATGGGATCTCGGGAGGATGGTGGGCATGGCTCGGTCGTCGTGCTGCGGCCGGGCAACGTCTCTGCCCTCCGTCCCGCTGAGCAGATGTTCGACGAGATGCTCGCGGGGTGGGCGGGCCAGCAGTCCTCGCGCCTGTTGGCGTCGCGGACGATCCAGACGCGGGAGTCGCAGGTCCGTCGGTTCGCGGACTTCTGCGCCTCTTCGCCGTGGGAGTGGGGCGCCGCCGACGTCGAGGAGTGGACCAGTGAACTGCTGTCCGGGACTCGGCCGCTGACGCCGTCGACGATCAGGGCGTACCAGAACTCGGTGGCGCTGTTCTGCGCCTACCTGATCGATGGCCGCTATGGCTGGGCCGATCAGTGCATGGAGCTGTTCGGCACTCATCCGATCCAGGTCTGTCACGAGTGGAACACCGCGGTCCACGTGGCCGACCACGAGGCACGGCCAGCGGTTCGCCCACTGACCCGGGGCGAGGTCCAGGCGTTGTTCGACCACGCCGACGACCACGTCGACTTCGCCCGCACCTCGAAGCGGAAGGGCTGGCTGACGCTGTTCCGGGACGCGACCCTGTTCAAGGTCATCTACGGCTACGGCCTGCGCCGTCGTGAAGCGGCGATGCTCGACCTCCATGACTTCACTCGCAACCCCAAGGCGCTCGAGTTCGGTCGCTACGGCGTGTGCAACGTCCGATGGGGCAAGGCCAGCCGCGGCTCCCAGCCCCGCCGACGGGCGGTGCTGACGGTGTTCGACTGGACCCGGCCGGTCGTGGAGGAGTACGTCGAGGAAGTCCTCCCGCGCTTCGGGCTGGCCGACCCGGCGGTGTTGTGGCCCACCGAACGTCAGGGCCGCATCCGGCTGGCCCACATCGACGACCGGTTCGCCGACTGGCGCGACCAGCTCGCCCTCGACCGGGTGCTGCACCCGCACTGTCTGCGGCACTCGTACGTGACCCACCTGATCGAGGACGGCTTCGACCCGCTGTTCGTCCAGCAGCAGGTCGGCCACCGCTGGGGCTCGACCACCGCGCTCTACACCGGCGTCTCCGGGGACTACCGCAACCGCGTGCTTCGCAACGCCCTCGACAACGCCTTCACCTCCCCGCCCGACGACGGAAGCGAGCAGCCATGACCACCCCGATCACGAAGAGCGTTGCCTACCGGTGGCACCTGCGGAAGGTGATGAGCGAGGCCGGCCTGCACAACACCACCGAACTCGTGCCACTGCTCGCCGACCGCGGCGTGGTGATGACCTCCACGCAGGTCTACCGGATCGTCACCGGCGAACCCGAACGCCTCAACATGCGACTCCTCGCCGCCCTGTGCGACATCTTCGGTTGCACCCCCAACGACCTCATCGAGCCCTACGTCATCGCCACTTCCAAGCGCGGACGGAAGGCTGCCGGCGCGGCGCCGGCCACGGGCACCGGTCCGGTGAGCAAGAACCGGCCACGGCGGGCCACCATCACCGGCGCCAGTGACGCCTGAGCCGGCGCCAGTGTCGCCATCGCCCGGCGCGCGGCCCTGCGCGAACTGCGGTCGGGCACGCAGCGGTCGCGCGCCCGGGGTGCTGATCTGCAGTTGCCACGAGCGGCGCCGAGCCGCCGAGCAACTCGCCACCAAACGAGCCGACCAGCTCGCCATCGTGACCGGGCTGCTCCTCGCACGCGACCCGACGGTGACCCCGGAGTCTGTCGGGGACCTGATGGCTCAGGTCGCTCCCGCGCCCGGTGCCCGCGCTGCACTCACCCGCCACCTCGTCGCACATCCCGAAGCGTTGACCGCCGGTGGGTCGCGGATGCCCAAGGTGGTCGCCGAGTTCATCTACGCCGCCATCGCAGCCGGCATCACCGGGTTGACCTCGCCCGGTTGCGCGCTCTGCGGACGTCCGCGAACGCTGGTCCACACCCACGGCGACAGCGAACGGATCTGCACGACCTGCTACAGCCGGCTCCTCACAGCGACCTGCTCGAGTTGCGGACGCGACGGGCACCGCATCCGATCGCGCGACGTTGATGGCCAGCCCGTCTGCCCGCGCTGCCACGACCGGGCCCGGCCACTCGAAGTGTGCGCCGGGTGTCAGGAGTTGCGGGGTCTGAAGCGCTCCACCCGCGACGGACTGGGCTACTGCCGCTCCTGCATCGCTCGGCGGGCGCCGACCGAACCATGCTCGATCTGCGGCCGAGATCGCCGGGTCAACGCCCGCACGGCGACCGGCGGGGCGGTCTGCACCGGCTGTTACGACAAGACCCGGACCGGCACCGTTGCCTGCGATGAGTGCGGTCAGGTAGTTCCACTCGCTGCTCGCGCGGACGGGCGCATCGGCACCGGCACCGGCAAGAACCTCTGCGCCGGCTGCTACCGCCACCCTGAACGCGAGTGCGGCATCTGTGGCCGGACCCGCCGCGTCGCGCTCAGGGCCACCACCGTCAGCCCCGACATCTGTGCGACCTGTTACCAGGCGCCCATCGTCGATTGCTCCGTGTGCGGGCAGCACGCTCTGGGCCGACGGGCCACCAGGAACGGCCGACCTTGGTGCTTCGGCTGCCAGGCCACCGACCGGATCGACCGTCTCCTCGCCGGACCCGACGGCACCATCCCCATCGGGGTGAAGGAGGTCCGCGACGTCCTCGTCGCGACCCATCGCCCCCGATCCATCCTGAACAACTGGGACCGCATCGAGAGCCTCACCCTGCTCGCCCGCCTCGCCCGTCAGCACGACGAACTCAGCCACGAGCTCCTCGACGCCGAAGGCGACCGGTTCTCCGTCGGCTACCTACGCGCCCTCCTCGTCGCCACCGGTGTCCTGCCCGACCGCGACGAGCAAGCCACCCGTCTTCGACGCTTCGCCGCCGCCGTCATCGACGAAATCGCCGACCCTCGACACCAGCAGACGCTGGGACGCTACGTCCGCTGGCACGTCATCGCCCGCGCCAAACCGGATCGCCACGGTCGACTCAACGCGACGATCAGCGACCGCTGCCGGCAAGAGATCCGAACCGCCCAACGTTTCCTCGACCACCTCACCAGGCGTGGCCGGACCGTCGACGACTGCACCCAAGCCGACCTCGACACCTGGCTCTCGACACGACGCGCGACCCGGATCCGATTCCCACGCTGGCTCCTCGACCACGGCCACCTGCCCGGACTCGCGCTGCCCGATGCCGTCCCAGCGGCAGGACCCCGCACTCAGCTCGACCAGGACGAACACTGGGCACTCGTGCGCCGCATGCTCCACGACGAGGACTCCGCGAGCATCGAGGACCGCGCAGCTGCCTGCCTCGTGCTGCTCTACGCACAACCCCTCAGCAAGATCGTCTCCCTCACCACGGACGACCTCACCCTCGACGATGACGGCACCTACCTCCGGCTCGGTGCGGAGCCACTCCTACTCCCGCCGCCCCTGGACGCGCTCGTGACGTCGCTGCCGATCGCGAAACCGTTCGGCGCGGCCAGCACCCTGGCCGACCAGCGCTGGCTGTTCCCCGGCAAGTGGGCCGGCCACCACCAGAACCCGACCTCGATGATGGGCCGGCTCAACAAGCTGGGCATCACCACCCGGACCAGCCGCAACTCCGCCATGCTCCACCTCGCGGCCACCGTCCCACCCGCGGTGTTCGCCAGCCTCATCGGCATCAGCACCGGGGCCGCCACGAAGTGGGCCGGGTACGCCGGCAGCAACTGGACCACCTACGCCGCCAACCGCACGAACGCGACCGCCAACCCACCTCAGAACCAGTAGCCGATGTCCAGCAGGCCACAGCGCAACGTTGCGGGCATTTGCGGATGTGCCTTCGCCTCCACGCCGAGATCTGCCCAGGCCCCAACGAGCAGAGCCCGAGCGAGCGACACGATGTGTTGTCGTTCGATCAGAGGCCGAAGGCTCCGCCGGTGTAGAGGATGACGATGCCCAGTCCGACCAGGACGATGGGGAACAGAACATGCTCCCAGCGTTCGAGGACCTCGTCGATCCCGGGACGAGTCGCAACGAACTTGGCCAGCATGACCAAAGCTGCCACGAGGACCAGGAAGACGACGCAGAACGCAACAGTGGAAGCGACCCCCACGTTGAGGAACACCGGCACGTAGACCCCGATGTTGTCCCCACCGTTGGCGAACGTGACTGCAGCCACCGTCCAGGCAGCCACCGGCTTGCCGGCGATCTTCGCGTCGTCATCATCATCGTCGCCGGATCGCCAGACTTGCCACGCTGCCCACAGGCCCAGCAGCAGGGGGACCAGTCCGAAGTAGGGGATCGCTTCCTCGGGCAAGAACGCTCCTGCGCCCAACGACACGAGCACTGCTGCGGCCAAGATGCCAGCGAACCCCAGGTACTGGCCCACCAGGATCCGGGCCGTGGTCCCACTGCGTCCGGCTCCCCGCGCGAAGAACAGTGAGAGGACGATGATGTCGTCGATATTGGTAGCGATGAACAGGCCCATCGCCTGCAGCGCGGAGGACAGGATCACGCCCCTGCCCCTCCGTTCCCGCACTCGGGTACCGAGCATGTCGGGTCGATACAAGGTGCACTCTCATCGACCGCGAGAGTGACCTCGAGAGTGACCTCGACCAACGCAGTCAGGGCACGCGCCAGATGCGGATCGGCAATGACATACCGCGTCTGCCGACCCTCGGGTTCAGCCACCACGATGCCGCAGTCCCGCAGGCACGCCAGATGATTCGACACGTTCGACCGGGTCAACCCGAGCTCGCGGGCCAAATCAGCGGGATAGGCAGGCCGCTCCAGCAGAGCCATAAGAAGCCGGGAACGGGTCGGGTCCGCCATCGCCCGACCCAACCGATTCATCACGTCCAAACGCGTAGCGATGGTCAGCATGTACTGAACAATACAGCCTCTGCTGAACCATTGACGATGGGCGCGCCATCGACGTCAACCGCGTCCCTCGCACGCCACCACTCGGCTGGAGGAAAAACATTTCCGCCATGCCACTCCGTCGGTTCGATCATCCGACGGCGCCGGTATAGGCCGACACCTGATGGCATGAGACTTCATCTCCTGCTCCCACTCGTCGGACCCGACTTCGGGGCGGTTGGCGGCTCCAGCCAACTCCGCGCGATCGTGGGCGCCCTGCTCACCTACGGCCTGATCATCTCCGTGCTCATGGTCGTCACCTGTGGCGCGACATTGGCAATCTCCTCCTCGAACGGCAGTTGGCACGCGGCGAGCAAGGCGAAGACCGGACTGTTCGTTGCGCTGGGGGGCGCCGCACTGACCGGCGCCGCACTCGCCTGGGCGAACTGGCTGCTCGATGTCGGTGCGCAGCTGTGACCGGTGAACAACTCGCCTTCGACATCGAGGCGATGCTCCATGAATCCGCCGTCGAAGCAGCGCCCGGGTGGTCCGGAGCTCCCTTGGGCTTCACTGCGGCGTACTGGCCGGCGGCAGACCTGGAAGCGGCACACGAGCACTGGCAGTTTCTGCACAAGCTCGACCAGTCAAGAACGCAGAGCCGGACGTGGCACCGAGCGATCGCCGTGCCCGGCAGCGTCGCCGTTGGCGAGCACGGCTTTGATCTGTTCACGGCCGACCTGCGCTGCGAGCCCTGGACACATGGCGAGGCGCACAGTGGGTGCCAGTGCGTCGGAGACCTGATCTACCAAGCGATCTGCGAGCCGCACGGCTGGCATGTGATCGCGGGTGATGAGAACACTGCGGTCGAGGCCTGGCACGACCACGCCTTCCCTGGCTGGCGCGAGCTGCCGATCCTGCCCGCGCGACTGCGTTCCGTTGAACAGTCCGGGCTGTCGAAAGCCGCAAAGAAGTGGATCGCGGAGCACTACCCACCGCCAATGCAGGTCGTCGGTGCACCGGTCATCACCGAGCGCAGCAACGGCGGCACTCGGCACGTCCCAGGCCGCTCCCCCTGGGCCGGCTACGACATCTCTCACACGGCCGTGGAGCCCGACCGGAGGGTCTCGCGGCGTCGATCGAGTGCGGTGTCATGCGAACCAACTCGGCCGCACACGACGAGCCTTGGCCCCGCTCTCGGGGCATGAGCGGACGACGACGAACACCTGACCGACGTAGGCCCTACCCAACCTTGGAGGAAACCGTGAATCAGATCGGACTGCACTCATTGGTGTCCCTGCTCCCGATGGACATCGAGATCGACCCCAACTCGAACGGCCTGCCCGGCATCGGCCAGTTGCGCGGCATCGTCGGCGCCTCGATGACCGTGGGCCTGATCCTCGCCGTACTCGCCCTGATCATCTCCGCAGTCGTGTGGGCGCTCGGCGCCAACTCGTCGAACCCGCACCTCGCGGGGCGCGGCAAGCTCGGGGTTCTCGTCGGCCTCGGCGCCGCGATCATCACCGGCGCGTCCGTCGCACTCGTGAACTTCTTCTGGAACGTCGGCCAGGCCGTCTGACCGGCATCTACGGATCAAGGAGGCCGTGATGGTCGACGTATGCGATGTGCCAGTGATCTCGGGGGTCTGCGACGTGGCTGGCGAGGCCGCGGGCGCGCTCGTGTCCGCGCCGTTCGACTGGCTCGCCCAGGCGATGGGCAATGCCGCCGCGTGGATGTTCGAGTCTGTCTGGCAGGTCTTTGACTCGACCACCATGGTCGACATCACGAGCAGCCAGTACACGAAGGTCTACAACATCCTGTTCGGAGTCGCCGTCTTCATCATGCTCGGCTTCTTCATGCTCCAGGTGATCGGCGGGATGGTGCGCCGAGAACCGGCCGCGTTGACGCGCGCTGCCCTCGGTTTGGCGAAGTCGATCCTCGGATCGTTCGTCGCGCTCGCGCTGCTGGCGATCGCTCTGGAGATCACCGATCAGCTCTGCATCGGGATCGTGAACGCCGCGGGCACGAACATGACCGAGATGGGTGATCGCATCGGTCTCCTCACGGCTGGGCTCGTCGGGATCAACGTCGCGGCGCCGGGCGCTGGCGCGATCCTCACGATCTTCCTCGCGGGGCTCGCGATCGGTGCAGCTGTCATCGTGTGGATCAGCCTGCTCGTCCGGAAAGCTTTGCTCCTCGTTGCCATCGTCTTCGCACCGATCGCCCTCGCCGGCTCGAGTTGGGACCAGACTCGCGGCTGGCTCGGCAAGTGGGCGCAGTTTGTTATCGCGCTGATCCTTTCCAAGGTCGTCCTCGTCGTGATCTTCCTGCTCGCCACAGCCCAGGTCTCTGCGCCCATCGACGCCGACCTGCAGTCGGTCAGCGAACCCATCGCGGGCATCGTGCTGATGCTCATCGCAGGCTTCGCGCCGTACATGACCTACAAGGCGATCAGCTTCATGGGCTTCGACATGTACCACGCAATGTCGGCCGAGCAGGAGGCGAAGTCCGCGCTGAACCGGCCGATGCCGATCCCGATGAGCCGACGCCCAATGGCCGAGCCCGCCCAGGTCCTTGGCGGCGGTTCTGGTGGTGGCGGCGGTACGCCGCCCACACCGGCCGTGGCGTCTTCGGGCGGCGGGAGCACGGGTGGGTCCAATGCTGCGTCGGGCGGCGGTGCAGCAGCGAGCGGAGGGGCAGCGGCGGCAGGAGGAGCTGTGGTCGGTGGCGTGATGGTCGCGCGGGAGGCCGCCAGCGCTGGACCGCGAACAGGTGCTTCCGTCGCGGGCCACGCCGATCAGCAGACAACGGCGGCATCGCAGCCTACGCAGCCGTCGCCGCCGGTGCCGTCCACGGCCGATTCCGTACCTGCCGGCGCCGGACGCTCAGGGAGCTAACGATGAGCACCGCAAGCGCTGGTCCGCGTGACTACGAACTCTCGACCGTCAAGTTCTCCCGGTTGGCTCGCCGCGGTGTGCTTCTCGGGCTGTCCGCAAGCCAACTAGTCGTGGTCGGTGTCGGTGCGGTCGTGTTCGTCTTCGCGCTGTACTCGGGCGGCGGTGCCGCTCTGGCGTACGCGCTTCCGATCATGGCCGTCTCAGCAGGACTCGCATGGATCGGTGTTGGCGGCCACAAGCTCGTCGAGTGGTTCCCGATCGTCGCCCGGTGGCTGTGGCGCTCAAGCGGCGGCCAGTTGCTCTTCCGACGTCACATCGTGAAGCCCCGGCCGGCGGGAACCCTGGCCTTGCCAGGGGACGCCGCGCGACTGCGCCAGTGGCACGACCCCGAGACCGGCGCCGTGATGGTCCAGGACCCGCACCGCTCGACGCTCACCGCGATCGTCGGCGTCACCCACCCCGCGTTCATCCTGCTCGACCCGATCGAACAGCAGAGGCGTGTGGCGAGCTGGGGACGCGTGCTCGCTACGGCATGTCGGTCGGGTCGCATGTCGTCGGTCCAGGTTATGGAGCGCACTCTCCCCGACTCGGGGAAAGGCCTCGCGGAGTGGTGGTCCCAGCACGGCGCGAACGACGAGTCCTTCACGTCAAAGACCTATGCCGAACTGATCGAGCGCGCTGGGCCAGCCGGCGAGCGCCACGCGAGCACCGTCTCGATCTCGCTCGACATGAAGGCAGCCGCGCGCGCCATCAAGGCGGCGGGCGGCGGGAACCGTGGGGCGGCAGCCGTGCTGCGCCAGGAGATGGCGACGGTGACGGCCGCCTTGCGGGCTGCGGATCTCTCGCCCTCATCGTGGCTGGAGCCGGGCGATCTCGCAGTGATCCTTCGCTCGGCCTACGACCCCGTCGTTGCCGGAGCCCTGGAGCGTCACGGCGATATGGGGCGCGACCTTGCGACCGCCGGCCCGGTGGCGGTGAGCGAGAACTGGTCCAGCGTTCGAAGCGATTCCGCGCATCACTGCGTGCTCTGGATTAGCGAATGGCCGCGGTCGCTCGTCTACCCGGGATTCCTCGCGCCGGTCCTGCTCTCCTCCGGCGTCAGGCGCACCTTCACCCTGCTCTACACGCCGCTCCGCACGGACCAGGCAGCGCGAGACATCCGCAAGAAGAAGACCGAGTACATCTCCGACGCATCGCAGCGGCAGCGCATCGGCCAGATCGAGGACGCGCAACAGAGCGCCGAGTTCAACGACGTCCTCCAACAGGAAGCCGACCTGACCGCCGGCCACGGCATCCTCCGCACCACGGGACTCATCGCGGTCAGCGCTCAGGACCCCGACGAGCTCGAACGCGCGGTCGCTGACATCGAGCAGGCGGCGATCCAAGCCTCCTGCGAGACCCGCCGACTATGGGGCCAGCAGGCGCAGGCGTTCTCGGCGGCTGCCCTCCCGCTGTGTCGTCAGGTATAAAGACGCTCAGCATTTCCGCTCCAAGGCGTCGGCCCTGGCTGCCATGATGCGAACTGCGTGGCGACGGCCACCGCAAGTCGTGATTCGAGGCAAGGGCTGGTAGCGAGCAATGTTCAGTGGATTGTGGACGTGGGGTGGCAACCACCACGGTCAACTGGGCGACGGAACCCGCGTCGATCGCGATTCGCCAGTGCCCGTGGCGGCACTGAATGACGCAACCGCGATCTGCACGGAGTACGACTGGGGCTGCGCGCTCAAGGCAGACGGCACCGTTTGGACGTGGGGCCACAACATGTTCGCCCAGCTTGGCGACGGCACCACGGACGACCGTCCTAAACCCGCCCGCATTTCCGGCATCTCAGACGTCATTGCGATCGCCACAGACTCCAGCACCGGCTACGCCGTCAAGGCGGACGGGACGGTCTGGACTTGGGGAAGCAACGCCGTCGTTCCTCACGTGGGGGTCGGGCCGGACATCTACAACTTCAAGCCTCGGAAAATTGAGGGTCTCAGCCGGGTCGCGGCCTTGTCGGTCCGTTCCGATGTGCTCTTCGCAATGCGATCCGATGGAACCGTATGGGCATGGGGAAACGAGCGAACCTGGGGGCCTGGGGACAATGGCTATTGGCAGTTCGGCATCGGCGAGCTGGTTGGAATTCTTCGGTCGCCGGTCCCGGTACCGGGTCTCACGGACGTTGTCGAACTCCTTCAGGAGGAGTACACCGCGTACGCACTGAGGTCGGATGGGTCAGTCTGGGTGTGGGGCCAGCATGGCTTCGGCACCTGGAACACCTGGGCCCTCGGGGAAACCGAGACGCAGTCCGGGCATAGGCCTTGGAACGGCGCGAGTGCGGAGACGAGTCCGGCTCCAAGCCAGTCGGTGCCCACACGGGTCGAAGGGCTCACCGAGGTAAAGGCTCTAGCGACCATGTGGGTGTATGACCGGGAGGAGCAGCACCACGAGGGCGTATCCGTCTTCGCGTTGCGTGCCGACGGAACGGTGTCAGCCTGGGGGCGCAATGACTACGGTCAGCTCGGCGATGGGACCCTGGAGGATCGTTGGAACCCCGTAGATGTCGTTGGCCTCGATCAAGCAATCGCACTCGTTGCCGTGTACCAGAGCGTCTACGCCCTCAAGAAGGACGGCACCGTCTGGGCGTGGGGCGAGAATCGCCGCGGGCGGCTTGGCGACGGAACGAGCATCGACCGGAACACACCCGTACAGGTCCAGGGTCTCACCAACGTGAGGTCAATCCACCCGTACCGCGGGAAGAACGGCGGCCTGCTCGCCATCAAGGGCGACGGAACACTTTGGACGTGCGGCTCGCTCGCCGACATCGGTTTGGCGAGTGCTGAGCCGACTCCAAGCGATCGCGCATCCCGTGTCGACGCCGTCGCGAACGTAACACGAGTTCTCGCCGACGGGCCGGCGTACCTTCTCGCGAATGGCACACCACCAGTCCGGGTAGCCCAGCAGAGCAATCCCCGCGAAGGCTGCTTCATTGCGACCGCCATATACGGGGACTATGACGCACCCGCGGTCATGACCCTTCGCCGGTTCCGCGACGAGTCGCTGGCATCTTCGGCGGCTGGGCGAGCCTTCACTCGCTTCTACTACCGCATCAGCCCGAGACTCGCGGGGCGGTTCGAGCGGGACTCGATCCTGAGCCGTCTCGGTAAGCGACTCCTGGACATCGTGGTCGTCAAGCTGGAAGCGGCACGCGCCCCCAACCCTGGCGATCGGGGCTAATGGTGTCCGCACCCCCGCATAACAAATCGCCTAACGCCAAGGCAGCTGAAGGGCGTGGCGAACGCACATGGACCGGCTGGAGGCTTGGCACCCTGGTAGAGCAGGTCCTTCGCCACAACAGGCGGGGCGTGACTGAGGATGACCTTCGCGCGGTCAGGTGCCTGGAGTACCTGAAGGTCAAGCTTCTGGAACCGACCGAGCCGCATCACGTAAGGCTTCGGAGGCCGGCACCGCTGGCATCCGACATGGTCACCTACTACGCCGTTCGGGCGAAGGACGCCGAACGGTTGACCTCCGCGCAGCTGGCGAGGTGGCGAGACAGTCTCCCGAGCCCCTCCGAGTTGGACGAGATGGTGATGAACCTGACTGACCAGCTGTTCTATCGAAAGACGCGACGATGATGCATCCGCCCCACGTCAGCGGTCAGATCGCATAGCCCAGCTGCTTGAAGATGTTGCGGAGCCGGCCCTTCGGACCAACAGCAACAAGCTGGTTGCCGTTGCAATCGACCAGCTCAACGGCGAAGTTGAGGCCCTTGGCAGCGACCCGAACCGTCGCGATGTCATCCTTGAAGACCTCGGCGAATCCCGAGAAGTTGCGGCCCATGAATTGCAGCGCCAGAACACCCTGCGCGGGATAACTGTTGAGCACCCATGTTCCATCAAGCTTCGTTGAGAACCGGGAGCTCCGGAACTCCTCCCAGCCACCGTCGATGTAGCCGCCGGCGGTCGCTATCAGCGACGTGGGATCTGCATCGAGGGCGGGCTCATTACGAATGCCGCGCGACACTGGCCGCGGATCTTCCAGTTCGGACCCTGCGTCAGAATCAGCATCTCCGTCTGGAAGCGTTGCGCCGTCGAGCCGGCCCCCAGATGCGACGTCCTCACTGATGTGGCTACCGACGTACTCGTAGAACCTGCGAACCATCCCGCAGTCGTCAAGCGTATGCCCGGCCTTGAGCCACCGTCCGGCGGCCTCAGCACCAGCGAGTTGGGCCGCGAGAGCAGCCAGGTCTGGGGTGATGACAGCCCCGGGCTCCCCCACCGTTGCCATGGCGGCAAAGATCTCCCCCGCCACCTCGCCTTCATCAGGCAGCATCGCCATCATTCGCTGCCTCTCACGCTCTTCACGCTTCGACATTTGGTTCTCTCCTATAAGTCTGGCCATGGACGGCCCGGCGCCGGTCAGCTGGTGATTGACCGCTTCGACGTGCAGGCCGGGAAGCGGTTGCATGCCAGGAACGGTCCGTACTTCCCCTGCCGCACGACCATCAGCCCTCGGCCGCATTGCGGGCACCTCTCGGGAGCCTCGCCTGCCTCGTGGTCGCCAAGTAGGGATATCACTCCATCGCTGATCAGCTCGGTCACGAACTCCGACTCGCGGCCGCTTCGGGCAATCAGTAGCACCGAGTCCCGCGCTCGGGTGAGCGCGACGTAGAAGAGTCGCCGCTCTTCGGCGTGCGGGAAGTCATCGCCCTCCGGGAGCGCAAGGCGCAGAAGCGGGTCGTCTTCCTTGGTGCTCGGAAATCCACCGCGGTTGAGTCCCGGGATGATCACGTGGTCCGCCTCGAGTCCCTTCGATGAGTGGACTGTTTGGAATGTGACGTCGAGCCCGCGATATCGGGTGCGCGGGACAAGCTCTTCCTCGTAGCGGTAGCGGCCAAGGATCTTGACCGACAGGCTCGACCCCTCGGAGACCGCTGCAGATAGCTCACTGAGCCTCTGGGCGATCGCGTCGGTGACCCCGGCGTCGGTGTCGACCACGGCGAGTTCTACCGGCGCCGGGTGGGAGCGATCCGAACGGACCGTCTTCGTCAACTGGTTCGGGTTCTTCATGACGAAGTCACCGGCGAGCGTGCTGAGCTCTTGGGAACTTCGGAAAGTCCGCTCCAGCCGCATCATGTGGCCAGCCCCGAAGGTTTCCTCAAACTCTGTCATCGCCGAGATGTCAGAGCCCGCGAACCGGTAGATCGACTGCCAGTCGTCTCCGACAGCAAATAGGAAGTGCGCAGGTCGATTGACCAGTGCTTTCACAAGCCGCGCTCGGGCGTGGCTGGCGTCCTGGAACTCGTCGACGAGGACGACTCGGAAGGGGGACATCCACCTCCCTGCTTCGACCAGATCGGTCGCCTGATTCAACATGTCCTCGAAGTCGACTTCGTTGGCCTCGCGAAGCCGGGAGTCCCACTCCTCGCGCACGTCATCAAACAGATCGAGGAACAGGGACTCGCGAAGGTCAGGAGTGCCGTTCCGCGCCTTGGACACGCGCGATCGGAGGTGCGCTGGTTCAAGTCGATTGCTCTTCGCGTGCGCCAGGAACGTCCGGAATAGATTGAGCATCTCCCGGTCCGTCAGGAGTGGGCTTCCGGGGACGGGCCGATCCGGGTCGAAGTCCGGTTCGATGCCGGTGGTTCGGAGCTGATGTTCCAACTGCGCGAACAGGCTGCCACTGCCGAGGTCCCTTGCGGCCGTCTCGATCAACGTCGTGCCGTTGGCGTGATGAACTCGCTTCTTCCAGGCACTGGACTCGAGGTACCCCTCGTATCCGGGAGGCTCCGCCTGGCCGGGCACGAGAGCCCAGTGCTCGTGGTAGACGCCGGTTGATGGATAGAAGAAGTCGGGTCGATACTGCGAGTGCTGCGCGTCCGCGAGGTTGATCTCGTATGGACGCTCGTACTCAAATTCGACGCCGGACTTGATGAGCCAGTTCGCGATCGCTCGCTCGCCCGCACTCTTCATGATGTCGAGGTTGAGCGCGCGGTAGCCGCTTCGACGCCTCTGCGGATCCCACGCGTCGGGCTCAGGATCTACCTCGGCGCTCATGGGAACACCCAGGACGTTTTGGAACAGCGACCAGCGCGCTGCGAACTCCGGCGACCTACGCCGCAGCGCTCGCACGACATCGGCCAAGAGCCCAACTCCGTTGTTCTTGTCGAGGCCCGGCGCAAGGCGGGGCTTTTCGCCAGTCGCTTCACCAATCACACGTAACCCAAAGGCGTGGAAGGTAGTGGCGCGGAGGCCGGTTGCCGGGATGTCCGCGTTGGCAAGCCGAGCAATGCATCGTTCGCCGAGCTCCGCCGCAGCTGCCTTGTTGAACGCAAGCAGCAATATCTCGTCGCCGCTGGCGTGGGCCTTCCGGATCGTCCATCCAGCCTTGGCAACCATCGTCGATGTCTTCCCAGAACCCGCGGCCGCGACGAGCTGCACCCTGTTGTCGAAGCAGATGACGGCTCGGGCCTGCTCGTCGGTGAGTGGCGTCTTCTCGATCCTGTCGAAGAACGAGCGTTCGTCGATCAGTTCAAGGTTCACGAGAGCGTTGTTCTGGTCGGCTGCGTGTGACCGGACGTTCCAGTCGCCGAATGCGGCGTTGACGGCCTCCGCCTCGACGCCGCTCACCCGTGCGGCGAGCGCCCGCCGCTGGTTCATCGATAGGGCGGTGCCCGAGACCGCGTGACCGAGCGACGTGTCCCACTCGACGATGAACTCTTCGGTGAGCCACCGCCGCTTCGCCCAAGCATCCCGGGTCGCCTTTTGGAACGCGGACCACCAGCGAACCAACGCGTCGACAAAGGGTTGGAGGTCAAGCGTCGACTCGTACTCGGCGAACTCACGCGCCACTGCGTGGTTGAACTCCGTGACAGCCCGTTTCGCGAGGCCTGTCAGCGGTTGGATAACCCCGAGCTCAGGAGCCGACATGCGCACCCAAACAGATCCGCGCTCGAAGCGAAGCTTCTCCCGCTCAGCGACGTGAATGTTCACGACGCCAGTCGGCGTCATGACCGTGATGTGCTGGTCAGCGACACCGATGGTCCAGTACGGGGCCCTGCCGAAATGTCGTGCCCAGATCGACGGGGACCAGGAGTTCTCCTGTCGACCTCCGATCACATACCCAGCCCTTCTCCCCGCGCCCGATTCGTCTCTAACGAGCCTGCCAGAGACGTCCGACGGATATGGCGAAACGGAGTCCTATAACGCGGCCAGACGCCGACGCGTGGGCTCCACGCCACCTCCTCAATGACGAACTGCCCACTGAGGAGCCACACGATGCCTACTTTCGAGAACCCCGCGGCCGATGCCGACGAAGTGCAGACCGCCCTCCGCGCCCTCGCCCACGCGACCCGATCCATCGACGACCCACGCCAGATCTACTCGGTGCTCGGCTCCCTGGCATCGGCTGTCGCCTCGATGAGTCAGTCGCTGCACCAGATTGCTTCGTTTCATGACGGTGGCCCGCGAAAGGGCGAGTGGGTGCCCGAGGTGTCCGCGAAGGCCCGGTCAGCGTCGTACCGGGTGTCGTGGGACCTTCATCGAGCAGGGGAAATGGTCCGCCAGGTCGGCGACGTCATCGCGAACGCACACGAGGCCGAGGCCATGCTTGCTCACCATCGCGAGTTTCCAGAGCACTCCCGGCCAACGACGCCCGCCGCTGATCACAGGATCGGGCTGTGAGCGGCTGGCAGGACGGCCGCCTGCACAGCGCCGTGCTCGTCTCTCCGCGGCGCGAGCGCAGGCACGACCGTCGACTGAGGCGCGCTGCCGCGAAGTCCCGGATGACCGAGGACCGCGATACCCGACGGGCGGAAGCCCGCGCGAAGTCCGATGCGAACACCGCCGAGCGGAAAGCAACAGTCGTCTTGCCGAAGTCCGGCGACCATGGACCGGCAGCGCTCAGGACTCCGGGACGTCTGCGCATCCCTCGGCACCAAGACACCTCCGCAACCTTGGCAGGCGCCTACCCATTCCTAGCCGAGGGCGGCCTGGGCAGCGACGGTGTCTTCGTCGGCCAGGATCTCTACAGCGGCAGCTCGTTCGTCTACGACCCGTGGGTTCTCTACGCCCGCGGCCTGATCACCGCGCCCAACCTCGTGCTCGCCGGCATCGTCGGCTCTGGAAAGTCGGCGCTGGCGAAGAGCCTGTACACACGCTCCATTCCCTTCGGTCGACGCGTGTACGTGCCCGGCGACCCAAAGGGCGAGCACACCGCAGTCGCCGAAGCGGTCGGCGGCCGGGCGATTGCCCTCGGGCACGGGATGACCAACCGTCTGAATCCCCTCGACGAGGGCCACCGCCCCGAGTCGGTCGATGACGCCCAGTGGCTCGCCCAGGTCACGGCTCGACGTCGCGACCTGCTGGGAGCACTGGCCGAGACCGTACTCGACCGCCGGCTGAGTCCGCTGGAACACACCGCGATCGACGTCGCACTGTCCGACGCGGTCCACTCGTCAGACGTGCCGGTTCTACCCATGGTCGTCGAGCGGCTCCTCGCCCCAGATCGTTCGACCGACACGGACGGTCGGCTGACGGAGGACGGGCGACTTGTCGGGCATGCGCTGCGACGGCTGGTAGCCGGCGACCTGGCTGGACTGTTCGACGGCCCCAGCACGGTGCGCTTCGACGCGACGCTGCCGATGGTCTCCCTCGACCTGTCCCGAGTCACCGAGAACGCCACCCTGATCTCGGTCCTGATGACCTGCGCCTCGGCATGGATGGAGTCCGCCCTCCTCGACCCCGCAGGTGGACAACGGTGGGTCGTGTATGACGAGGCGTGGCGCTTAATGTCCCATCCCGCGCTGCTGCGCCGAATGGATGCCCACTGGCGACTTGCCCGGCACTACGGCATCGCCAACATGTTGATCTTCCACAAGCTCTCCGACCTCGACAACGTCGGCGACCAGGGCAGCGCGATGCGGGCGCTCGCCTCGTCGCTACTCGCGAACGCGGAGACTCGGATCGTCTACCGGCAGGAGTCGGACCAGCTCGGCTCGACCGCGACGGCCCTTGGATTGACCGGGACCGAGCAGTCGCTCTTGCCGACGCTTGGCACCGGCCAGGGGCTGTGGCGCATCAAGCACCGTTCGTTCGTAGTCCAACATCAACTGCATCCGGCCGAGCTCGAATTGTTCGACACAACGGGCCGGATGAGTTCACCGTCGCTTGCCCGTACCGAAGCTTCCTGACACTCGATACTCCATGGCGTCGCGCTTCTCCGGCCGCAGCCGGGTGAACGGCTTCCCGCTCATCCCACACCGCGCATTTCGCTTGGTGTTGTGTTCCGCCATGGTCAGACTGCCGCCGACCTTCGTGATGATGACAAAGACGTGGCACTTCGGGCAGTAGTCCTGAAGCGTCTTGGTCTTCGGGCGTTTCTTGGGCACAACCAACTTGGCTGACCGCTTCTTTCGAACGCGCGGCTGCCGTGGCGAGCCCCCGGCCGGCTGCCTTTCCGCGGCGTCTCGGTCGGACTCGCTCCCGCACGGAGCACCCGTTTTCTTGTTGATATGCGGCACAGCCCAGCCGTCAACGGTCGCAGGTTGCTTATGCCCACAGACGCCGCACGAGATTCCGCCCTTGGCCACGCACAAGAGTCTCCCAGCCAGGCGAACTTGTCGCACGAGAACGGCAACCGAGTTTGCGGCCGAGCCGATGCACCTCCTATCTGACCAGTCATCCGAGGCGGAGGCGAGCTATGAGGACACAGACCCGCGACCTGGAGGCACGCGAGGCGAAGATCGACGCGCTGCATCAGAAGCTCACCGATGCAGTGGGCGCACTCGTCACCGGCGATGACTGGCGTCGAGCACTGGAGTTCGCTGCCCGATTCCGGTCGCGCTCCTTCAACAACACCCTCTTGATCTTCAGCCAGCACAACGCGGCGTACCAGGAAGGCCGCGTGCCCGGTCCGGTCCCGACGTACGTCGCCGGCTTCAAGCAGTGGCTGAGCCTGAACCGCCATGTCATGAAGGGGCAGGGCGGGTACGCGATCCTCGCGCCCGTGACGGCACGGTTCGCCTCGACGACGCCGGAGAACCCCGATTCGTGGCGACGTCTCGGTCGAGGCGAGAAGCCGCAGTGGAGCGAGTCAGTTCGCTCACGGATGATCGGGCTCAAGCCCGCGCACGTCTGGGACATCTCACAGACCGATGGCGAGCCGGTTCCCGAACCGCCACGTCCGCAGCTGCTCGAAGGCGAGGCCCCCGAGGGTCTCTGGGACGGACTCGCGGACCAGATCGTGGCTCGCGGGTTCGAGCTGCGTTTGGTGTCGAACGCACGGTCCATCGGCGGTGCGAACGGACTCACCGACTACCTCACCCACGAGGTCTCGGTCCGGATGGACATGGATGACGCAGCGCAGGTCAAGACGCTGGCTCACGAACTCGGCCACGTGATGCTCCACGGGCCCGACAACATCGACGCCGCGATGCACCGCGGCATCGCCGAAGTCGAGGCGGAGTCGATCGCGCTCATGGTCGGTGCCGCGCACGGGCTCGACACCACGACGTACACGGTTCCCTACGTCTCGACCTGGGCCAGCGATGTACCCGGGAAGTCGCCTATGGAGGTCGTCCAAGCAACCGCCGATCGCGTCCGAGCGGCGTCGCTGACGATCCTCGACAACCTCCCGACCACAAAGGTCAGCGACGGCAATCCGCCGGGCCTGGACCGCGACACCCTGAGCACGCAGCGGCCCCCACAGTCAGTCACGGGACCAACTCGAACCCACGTCGATGTCCTCGGGCGCTGACCATGCTCAACAACACGGCGCCGTACCGACGTGATGACCACGGCACCCTCAAGGTGCCGGTGCTGATGCCGCTGGTCGAGGTGGTCGTGACCGACGACGGCTACCTCGACATCCGCCTCGACCGCGAGCCCTACACGCCTGACGGTGCAGCGACTCGCCGTGACCTTGCGGCGATCGTGAAGTCCATAGCCGACGATCTCGGCGCGCCGGTGCGGGTCGAAGTCCACGAGGGCGACGGCAACACTTACACGGACATCGTCACTCCCCGTGGTCAAGCCAATGAGCAGCGGGCAGCCGACCAGGTCCCGTCAGCGACCGCGACGAACGGGTTCCTCCCCGACGAAGAGGTTTCTGTGGCGGTCATACTCGGCCAGCACCGCCACGGCGCGGACTCGCTGGAGAACCGCCTCCCGCCCGCCCTGCTGGCAACTCACCGGGGCAACGTCGTACTGCTGGGCCGAACCTCGGGAACCGTCAGGGTCGTGGGCGAATGAACCCACGCGGGCAATCCGTCGACAACGACCTGGTCAACCTCGGGCTCTTCGGAATCGCAGCGCTTGGCTGCCTCTCTGCGGCCCTGCGGCTCGCCGGCACTATCACTGCATGGGCCACCAGCAAGGACCAACCCACCTACGGCTGGGCCTCTGGTCTACGCGTCCTCGCCGATCCCGATCACCCCGGCACGGCGCTGGGCGCGCCAGGCATGTCCCCGTGGCTCTACTGGCTCGTGGTCGCCTTGATGCTCGCTGGCGTCGTCTGCGCGGCGCTCATCGTCTGGCGTCGAGTCATCGGCTGGCGCGAACACACCACACGTGACCCGCGCCGGCTTTCAGGCATCGCCACGTCCCGTGATGTTCGAGTGACCGCTTCCAGGAGGTCCCTCCTGGCACGTGGCCGAACACTCCGCCCGTCCCTCGACCATCCCGACGCACCAGACGTCGGCTACCTCCTTGGCCGAGCTCGCGGCACTGAGGTGTGGGCCTCCGTCGAAGACTCGATTCTCGTGCTTGGACCGCCTCGCTCAGGCAAGGGCCTACACATGGTCATCAACGCCATCCTCGACGCGCCGGGCGCGGTAATCACCACTGCGACCCGGCCGGACAACATCGCGGCGACGATCACGGCTCGCAGCCGTCGCGGGCCGGTGGCGGTCTTCGACCCCCAGCGCCTGGCGGATGGCCTCCCGTCCGGTCTGCGGTGGTCACCTGTGCGCGGCTGCGAAGACCCGCTGACGGCGATGATCCGAGCAACCGGCCTCGCGTCAGCCACTGGCTTGTCCACGGGTGGGGTCGAGTCGGGCGGCTTCTGGGAGGGCAAGACCCGCACTGCACTTCAGTCGTTGCTGCACGCCGCCGCTCTCGACCGGCGTAGCCCAGCTGAGCTATTCGGTTGGACGCTCTCGCCGTCGGCAGCCGCCGACGCAGTGGCCATCCTGAGTAGTGACCCTCACGCCGCACCGGGCTGGGCTGACTCGCTTGAGTCGATGATCCACTCGGACCCGCGGACCAGAGACTCGATCTGGATGGGCGTTTCCCTTGCGCTGTCCTGCCTGGCAGACCCGCGTGTCCTCGACGCGGTCTCGCCGGGGCCGGGCGAAGAGTTTGACCCCGCGAGCTTCCTGACCAACAACGGCACCCTGTACTTGCTCGCGACCGGTGCCGGCGCTGGCGCCTCCTGGTCACTGGTCGCGGCATTCATCGAAGACCTCGTCGAGACCGCGCGTCACCTCGCCGCGGCCTCGCCAGGCGCCCGGCTCGATCCGCCACTGTTGATGGCGCTGGACGAGATCGGGAACCTGTCACCACTGCCATCCATGCCGGTCCTAATGGCCGAAGGTGGTGGCACCGGCATCACCACAATGCCCGTGTTGCAATCCCTCTCACAGGCACGCGACAAGTGGGGCGACCACGCTGCGGGCGCCATCTGGGATGCGTCCATCGTCAAGGTCGTGCTCGGCGGCACATCGGCCGCACGTGACCTCCAGGACCTCTCGGCGCTCATCGGCGAACGCGACGAGCGAACGGACACCATCTCTGTCGGCGACTACGGCTCGCGGTCTCTCCAACGCTCGATGCGCCGCGTGCCCGTCATGCCCCCCGAGGCCATCCGCACGCTGCCCTTCGGAACAGCACTGGTCTTGCTCCGCAGTGCGCCGCCTGTTGTGACCGATCTACGCCCTTGGACCGAACGCGGCGACGCCGAGGAGATGCGTGTCGACCGGAGCGCCATCGAGGCGGCACTCCGACGCAGGTGACCGAACGCCGTGGCGCTGTCACCACTGGCGCTGCTTCTGACTTGTCACGTGCCATGCCCCTCGGTGGCCCGCAAAGCACGGATGGATCGACTGCACAGGTCGTCCCTGCTCTTGCAGCTTCTTCAATACTCGACGCGCGAGCCAGCGATTGGCGTACGGAATCTTGGTGCACACGGCGCCCTCCAACAGAAATACCTGAATGGAGTGGCGCCTCGCCTCTAACGACGAACGACACGTTGGCGGTATGCGCTGATGCGCCCGGCTCACCCGCATTTGTAGGTCCATGGAGCCGAAGGGACACCCTGAGGTTAGCAAGACACCGTCCCCGTCGCGGCCTGTCGCAGACACCTGATTTCTGAGAGCGGACGCCATCCGAGGCTCCGTGAGATCGCAGGAGTCAGCAATGACCATCCCGACCGATTTGAGCCTCCACGGCTTCATCGCTACCGCACCCGAGCTGAGCAAGCCCGACAGCAAGGACGCCCGGTTCTTCGCCCGCGTCGGCGTAGAGCACTGGCGCAAGGAGGCCGACGGGTCGTTCACCAAGCTCGACCCGACGTTCCACAACCTCGTGATGTACGGCGCGTCCGCCAAGCGCGCCTACGCCCGATTCCGGGTGGGCGACCAGTTCGTCGCGTCGGGCTACATCACCGAGTACGAGAAAACTTGGAACGAGCAGACCGTGCAGCGGGAGCAGTTCGTTGCCAAGCACATCGGCCACGACACGACCTGGACCCGCTACTCGGTGGACCGGACGCCGGCGAACCAGCCCGACCCGCCGGCCGACCACTTGACCGGGGCGAGTGAGCCGCCGCGCGTCGTCGGCCTCTGAGGGGCACGGGTCATGCCGACCGTCGACGGCCAACAGGAATCACTGCTCGACCCCGACTACGACGCGAGCATCCACCCGATGTTCAACGGCTCCGCCGAATACTCCGGACACGACGAACCAGTCGAGCCGCTCCGACCGCTGAACTGGAACCTGCTGTCCAGCGAAGAGGCTGAGGCCGAGTGGCTGGACCTCAACGCGTGGGTGGACTGGCTCCGCTCGACCTACGGGCTGGCGCCAACCGTGATCCCGCCGTACTGGCACCGCCACGACGAGCTGATCTGGGAGCTCTCAGCCCTGCACCTGCACTGGCTGAACTCCTACGACCCCGACGGGTCACCGTCAGCGCCGATCATGTGGCACCGCGACTTCGCCGACGCCCGCCAGAGACTGCGCGAATGGGTGGCCACCTGCGGGACCCGCCTCGATCGCGACCGGCCTACGCGACAGACGACCTGGCCAGGCGAAGACGCCCAGCCATCCGGGGTCGAGGTCGTCATCGAGGACCGCGGTGCCGACTTCGTCGAGTTCGTCGTCGAAGACATCGCCGCCCGACGCCGGATCGAGGACCGGGCGCGCGCCGGCCGGGCTGGCTGATCCCCAACCGCGGCGCCGTCATGCGCCGTCCACAGAACTCCACGCAAGCGGCGTCCGTAGGTCGTCCCCGCAGTGGAGTCATCAAGCGGGACTCCGATCCCGACCGAAAGGAACCATCCATGTTGCTCTCCCACGCGATCACACTCGCCGAGGCCCGCTCGCACCTCGCAGCGCTCGCGAGGCGCGCGTACAACGACGAGGCATCTGCCGAGTACGAGCGGGTCCTGCTCCACCTCGACGTCATCCATGGCGACTACATCCCCGGCATCAGCGACGTCTACGACGAGGCCGCCGACATCCTCTACGGGATCGCCGAGCGGGCCATCGAAGACCTCGTGACGCACGGCGTCGACGCACTCCAAGTCGAACTCCTCCTCGACATGCTCGACGCGGCCAGGGCGAAAGACATCCCCTGATGTACGCCGAGAACGGCGGCCACCTGCGCGCCGAACTCAGCACACTCCTGCGCCAGCACCGCGTCCAACAACGCCTCGGCGGCGCCGGAAGCCACAGCATCCCGGAGACCACCTCCGTCGAGGAACGTCGCCTCCTTGGAGAGCAGATCGGCCGGTACCGCCATTCAGCGCTCGTGTGGTGCGTTCAGGCGGTGCGCGCCGCGAACCCGCGGATGAACCTCCTAGGGACCAGCACCCGGACCCGCGGCCCGGCCGAAGAGCTGCGCTACCGGCTCGACGTGGCGATCGCCCACTCGAGCGGGCTTCCAGGGCTCGACGAACTGACCATCGAGCAGCCGTTCGCGATGGTCGAGTCTTGGCGACAGGTCGCGCGAGCCGCAACGCTCGGAGAACATGACTTCGACGCCGGACTCGGATACGGCCGGCTCTCCCAGGTGCAGTGCATGACCTTGCTCAAGGACGCCTGCGACGTGGCCCGCGGTCTCGTCGGACTCGACCGCCGCTACGCCCACATCCCTGGCTGGAAGCCGCTCAAGGAGGCAGGCTGGCTTGCTCGCGCGGCCGAGACGTGCGCGACCTTCGCCGGGTATGACGAGCCCGACTACACGATCGACCTCCGCGGGTGGCAACCCCGACGCACACTCGTCGAGGGACCTGGACTGCCCGGACTTATCGGCGTCCTCCAGGCGCAGCACAACGTGCTTGTCCACCTCGACGAGTTTCCCGACGCCCGAAGCTTGCGCCTCCTCCTCGACTCCCAGCGCATCGTCTCCCGCGATGCCGCCACTCTCGACCCACGTGCTTCGTCCGAGTGGACCGACCGCTCCTCGACGTACCTTCGCCTCATCCACGCGACCAAAGACATCGGCGGGATGATCGGCAACGGCGGCCCCGCCGCCGGCGAAGCAGCCCTCGCCGCGAGTCGGATCGAGCAGGTCACCCGCGCCGTTCAGGCCGGAACAGATGTCGCCGACTCCGGGCCCCTTCGTCACCTCGCCCAACTCGGGCGCGAGATCGACGAGCGCATCACCCAGGTGATCCAACAAGGCGCCCGAGAGCGGATCTACTTCGCTCGTGTGCCCTTCCCTCGTGTCGACAAGGACGCAGCTGGCCTCGTGAAGCCGACGCGACAGCGCTACGTGCCCATGACCGCCGACGTATGCCAGGAACTCCTCGAACTGGTGCGCGATGAACTGCGCCCCCAGGCCGAGACACCACGGGCACCGAAAAGGGCTGCTGCGAGTCGAGTCGAGCTGGCAGCAGCCCTCGTACACAGACCTGAGCCGCGCCGGGCGCAGTCCGGCCCAGCGATGTGATCAGGCGATCTGGTACGTCTCGTCGCCGACCTGGACCTCGACACGGAGGGTCCCACCGAGCGCATCGGCGTACCGGCACTCACAGCTCACCACCCTCCGATCGCTTCGGCGCCAGCGATTCGAGGATCTCCGCCGTCACCGGGTCTACCGCCTCATCGGGCTGGATGTAGTGCTCCTTGGTGATCTTCGACGAGGTGTGACCCAGCAGCTCGGCCGCGAGGTCAGCCCCGCCCGCGCGATCGATCACAGTGGCGACCGTTCGCCGGAAGGAGTGCGGCGTCACGCCCACAATGCCGGCCTCGTCCAGGACCGCCCGAAGCCGCCGCCGGATGTTGTTCGTCGTCAGCGGCGTCCCGTTGCGGCTGAAGAAGATCAGGTGCTCAGGATCCTCGGACGCGATCTTCACAAGTCGATCGCGCAGGACCGCAGCCGTGAACGATGGGACCGAGACCGTCCTGGTCGACTTCAACGTCTTCGGATGGGGTTGCCGACGCGTCGGCTTCCCAGCCGGCGAAACGATCGTCCCGGAAATTCGGATCGTGGCTGGCGCACCCGTTACGTCGACGTCGCACTTGCGAATGGCGAGAACCTCCCCGATCCGGGCGGAGGTGCCCAACATGACCTCGATGATCTGCTCCAGCTGCCCGTCTGGCGGCGGACCGGCGAAGCCGGGGCCGCGTCGCCAACTACGGATGGCGGCGCGGATAGCGTCGACCTGTCCTACGGTCAGCGCCATCGCCTGCGACGGCGGCTTGCGGAGCCGCGCTGTGTCGCGCACGGGGTTCTTCTGAATGGCGTCGTAGCGGACCGCCAGTCCAAAGGCGAGGCTGAGCACCGTTCTGGCCTGCTTGGCCATGCTGTAGCTTTTCGCCGAAGCGAGCCTCTTGATGAACTGGTCAACCTTGCTCACGTTGATCTCGCGCAGGGTGTAGCCCTCGAACACGGGCATGACCAGCTGGCGCATGTTGCGCTCGTAGAGCGCTCGGGTGCTCGGCGCCACCTTTGCCTCAAGGTCGAGATCTGCCAGCCAGACATCGACGAGCCTCGTGAATGTGCTGTCACCTGTCAGTTCGCCAGCCGACCGGTAGGAGGAGCGGTCTGCGACGATCTTCTTGAGGTTGCGCTCGGCCTCCCGCTTGGTTGTGCCAGTCGCGGAGACTCGCCGGACCTTGCCGTCGTCATCGCGGAAACGTGTACGGGCTCGGAACTGGCCACCGCTCGCCTTGACGTAGGAGATGTCGCCGAAGGTTCCGATCGGGGTCCGTGGCCTAGCCATGAGCCATCACGCTCCCTCGGGCGAGTGCCCCGGCTCGCGCTCCCGCTGGCTGGCAAGCCACGCGTGAACGTCGCTGACGAAGTAGCGGAGTTGGCGGCCGACATGGACAGCGCAGGGCCCCTTGCCGGTGAGGCGCCAGTCGTAGAGCGTTCTGACGGGCACGTGGAGGTACTCCGAGAGTTCCTCGATGCTCAGGAGCGGCTCCAGGCCGCTCAGCGTGGTTGTGGTGGTCTCCATGCTCGTCAGGTGAGCAGTGACGTCCGCGCTCGCCAGCACCAACCGTGCCGGCCCGGTAACCCGCGGGCTGGTCAGCCTCGCAGCAGGTTCCTGGCCCGGGTTTCTGGACCGTAAGTGGACACTTGATCAAATCTCTAAATGCTTTCAGGCTCGGAATCCGTAGATTCCGAGCCTGAATTTGGTAGCGGGGGCAGGATTTGAACCTGCGACCTCTGGCTAAGAGCGCAAAACACAGCAAGCTCGATCGCAACCCGACAACCCACGCCCCGCAGCAGCAGAGGTGTCCGCGAGCGCCTCGCCGGTCGGTCCCGTGGACACCGCTGGTCCGCGTGGCACCTGCGACCGCTCCAGAAGGTCGATTAGGGGTCAATTCTCCACAGTCCGCGCGGTGTGGGCCGCACACCTTCAGTCACGAGGGCAAACCTGTTCTCGTGGCCACGAAGGAGCACACGATGAGTACCACCGTCGGCACCAGCCAAGAGAGCATGATCCTCACCATCGACGAGGCTGCGGCCTACCTCGCCATCCCGAAGGCGACGCTCTACACCTGGCGGACACGCCGGGTCGGGTTCGGACCACGCGCCGTGAAGATGGGCGGTTGCCTGCGCTACCGCCGCGCGGACCTCGACGCCTGGATCGTCGAGCACCTCGAGCCCGCAGAGGGCGAGTAGGCCATGGCCAGGCCACCACTCCCCCTCGGCACCTGGGGGACCATCACCACCGAGAAGATCCGCGACGGCAGCTATCGAGCCCTGACCCGGTTCCGTGACTCCGACGGCAAGACTCGCCGCGTCACCGCGACTGGTCCGAGCAAGGCCGCTGCGGAGCGAGCCCTGCGAGACGTCCTGGGCACGCGCACCGCGCCAGCAGGTGAGCTCCTCACGGCAGAGACCCGGCTGATCGACCTCGCCGACACATGGATCACTGGTCTCGAGGCGGAAGGACGAATCGAGCAGACCACCATCAACGAGTACCGCCGGGTGCTGGACAACCTGGTGCTGCCCAGCGTTGGTGGACTGAAGCTCCGCGAGGCCACCACGGGTCGGCTGGACCGGCTCCTGCTGAGGTTGCGCGATCAGAGCGTGAACCGGCAACGCAAGGCCAAGGTCGTCCTCGGGGCCATGCTCGACCTCGCGGTGCGGCACGACGCGATCCCGACGAACCCGGCCCGCGGGACGAGCCGGGTTCACCGACCGAAGCAGGAGACCAAGGCGCTTCGGGTCGAGGACCTGGTTGAGATCCGCGCTGCCGTACGCCGGTGGGTCAACGCAGACCGCTCCGGCCCCAAGGCCACCGGCGACATGGCCGACATCATCGACCTGATGCTCGCCACCGGTTGCCGCGTCGGCGAGGTCCTCGCCTTACGGTGGAGCGACCTGGACCTCGATGGCGATCTGCCCATCCTCACGGTGTCGGGCACGATCAAGACCGAGACCGGAAAGGGCACATATCGCAAGCCCACGCCGAAGTCGGACGCCAGCCGGCGAACCGTGGTGCTGCCCCGGTTCGCAGCCGAGCTGCTCCGCGTGCGCCGGGAGTTCGCGACACCCAACGAGAACGACGCCGTCTTCGCCACCCGCAACGGCACGTGGCATCAGGTCGTCAACATCGAGCGGCGGTGGCGGCAGATCCGCAAGGACACCGGCTTTGAGTGGGTGACCCCCCACACGTTCCGCAAGACGGTGGCGACGCTGATCTCGGAGGCCACAACGTCAGAGCTCGCCTCGCGCCAGCTCGGCCACTCCTCGAGCCAGGTCACTCGGGACCACTACATCGCCAAGCCGCCGGTCTCGGCCGACCTCTCCAAGCTTCTCGAGCGGCTCGCTGAGAGCGACGACGCGAGCTCGGATTCGTAGGCCCCGAAAGCGTTTACGACTAGTAAACGACCATTCTGAGGATCCACGTCAAAACCGAAACCGCCTCTGACCCGCGTTTCCGCAGGTCAGAGGCGGTTTTCTGGTCGGGCTGACAGGATTTGAACCTGCGACCCCTTGACCCCCAGTCAAGTGCGCTACCAAGCTGCGCCACAGCCCGAACTGCCCGAGCCGCTGCGGTGCAGCGCCTCACGACGCGTGAACAGTACAACAGCGCCGGCCGGGGCCCGACATCGGCACCCCGGCTCGCGCCGGGCTCAGCGCTTGCGCTTCTCGCGGACCCGCTGGTTGATGACGATCGGGGTGCCCACGAAGCCGAACTCCTCGCGCAGACGACGCTCGATGTAGCGCTCGTAGCCGTCGTCGAGCTTGCCGGAGGTGAACAGCACGAAGGTCGGCGGCGCCGTCGAGGGCTGGGTGGCGAAGAGGATCTTCGGCTGCTTGCCGCTGCGCACCGGGTGCGGGTGCTCGGCGACGAGCCGACCGAGGAAGGAGTTGAGCTGACCGGTGGTGATCCGGGTCTGCCAGCCCTCCAGGGCCTTGTCCAGGGCGGGAACCAGGCGGTCCACGTGCCAGCCGGTGCGGGCGGTGACGTTGATCCGCGGCGCCCACTGCACCTGCACGAGCTCGCGCTCGATCTCGCGCTCCAGGTAGTAGCGGCGCTCCTCGTCGACCAGGTCCCACTTGTTGAACGCGATGACCAGCGCCCGGCCGGCCTCACGCACGGTCTGCAGGATGCGCACGTCCTGCTCGGAGATGGACAGGTCGGCGTCGACCACCAGCACCGCCACCTCGGCGCGGTCGATGGCGATCGAGGTGCGCAGCGAGGCGTAGTACTCGTGCCCCGAGGCGGCCTTGACCCGCTTGCGGATGCCCGCGGTGTCGATGAAGCGCCAGGTGCGACCGCCCAGGGTGACGAGCTCGTCGACGGGGTCGACGGTGGTGCCGGCGACGTTGTCGACGACCACCCGCTCCTCCCCCGCCAGCCGGTTGAGCAGCGACGACTTGCCCACGTTGGGCTTGCCGACGATCGCGATGCGGCGCGGGCCGCCGACCTCGGCGTCGCGCTCGGGAGGCGGCTCGGGCAGCGCGGCGAGCACCGCGTCGAGCAGGTCACCGGAGCCGCGGCCGTGCAGCGCGGAGACCGGGAACGGCTCGCCGAGGCCGAGGTTCCACAGTCCGTAGGCCTGAGCCTCGGTCCGCTCGTCGTCGACCTTGTTGGCGGCGAGCACGACCGGCTTGCCGGACTTGCGCAGGATCCGCACCACGGCCTCGTCGGCGTCGGTGATGCCCACCGCTGCGTCGACGACGAACAGCACGGCGTCGGCCAGCGAGATGGCGATCTCGGCCTGTGCGGCGATCCGCTCGGCCAGGCCTCGGGCGTCCGGGTCCCATCCACCGGTGTCGACCACGGTGAAGGCGCGACCGTTCCAGTGGGCGTCGTAGGACACCCGGTCGCGGGTGACGCCGGGGACGTCCTCGACGACCGCCTCGCGGCGGCCGATGAAGCGGTTCACCAGCGTCGACTTGCCCACGTTGGGTCGGCCGATGATGGCCAGCACCGGCAGGGGGCCGTCGACGACAGGCCCGTCGGTGGGGGTGCCGTCGGCGTGCTCGGTCATGGTGCTCCTAGATCGGTGACCCCGGTGGCGGGGTCGGGTTCGAGTTCTCCGGCGGGCAGGGGGCCCGGGAGCTCACAGCCGGTGCGGGCCTTGGCGGCGTCCAGCTCGCGCACCATGTGCTGCCACAACAACAACGACGTGGCCTCCACTTGTTCCTTGGACCGCGGGAACGGCGCCGCGTCGATCCCGATCGGCTGTCCGAAGACGACGTGCAGGCGGGCGCCGCGTCGCGGGAGCGAGCTGCTGCTCCCACCCGGCTCCCGGGTGCCGAGGAACGACACGGGCACCACGGTCGCACCCGCGACCAACGAGAAGTACGCCGCCCCCCGGTGGAAGCGTTGCAGGTCACCCCCGCCGCGGTGGCCCTCGGGGAAGATCCCGATGGCGCCGTCGTCGCGCAGCACCCGCACACAGCTGCGCGCGGCGGCCACGTCGGTGCGGAACCGGTCCAGCGGCACCTGGCCCGCCCAGCGCAGCAAGGTGCCCAGCCGCCCGGAGAACATCTCGACCTTGGTCAGCGCGTGCACCGGACGCGGGGCGTAGATCGCCAGCATCGGCCCGTCGATGACCCCGGCGTGGTTGGCCGCGAAGACCACCGGGCCGCGGGCAGGGACGTTCGCCGCCCCCAGCACCTGCACCCGGTAGCGGCGCCGCAGCAGCCAGCGCGAGACCGGGCGCAGGCTGCGCAGCATCAGGCGGTGCGGATGGGCGACGTGCTCGGTCCGCGGCAGGTCGGCGTGCCCGGAGCGCACCTGCGGGAGGTGCGTCCCGCTCACGTGGCCGCCTCCTGCGCCTCCACCAGGGCGACGACCTGGTCCACGACCTCCTCCAGCGTGTACGACGTGGTGTCCAGGTGCACCGCACCCTCGGCCATGGTCAGCGGCGAGACCGCCCGACCGGAGTCGATGGCGTCGCGGCTGCGCAACGACTGCTCGGTGGCTGCGACGTCGCTGCCACCCTCCTCGGCGGCGCGGCGTGCGGCCCGGGCGGCCGGGTCGGCGGTCAGGTAGAGCTTGACGGGCGCCTCGGGGGCGACCACGGAGCCGATGTCACGGCCCTCGACGACGATCCCGGCACCCTGGAGACCAGCCGCGATCTCGGCGCGCTGCAGGTCGACCAGCCGGGCGCGCACCTCGGGCACGGTCGAGACCGGCGAGACCGCGCCGGTCACGCGGTCGGAGCGGATCTCGACGCCCACGTCGCGGCCGTCGACGTGGATGGTGGGCCCGGAGGGGTCGGTGCCCGAGACGATCTGGGGCTCGCCGCTGCGCGCGGCGACCGTGCTCGCCTCGTGGACGTCGATGCCCTGCTCCAGGATCCACCACGTCATCGCGCGGTACATCGCGCCCGTGTCGAGGTAGCGCAGTCCCAGCCGGGAGGCG
Source organism: Nocardioides dokdonensis FR1436 (assembly GCF_001653335.1). Taxonomy (NCBI): domain Bacteria; kingdom Bacillati; phylum Actinomycetota; class Actinomycetes; order Propionibacteriales; family Nocardioidaceae; genus Nocardioides; species Nocardioides dokdonensis. The sequence continues at coordinate 3,238,611 of NZ_CP015079.1, read as the reverse complement.
ACCGCACGGCACGTGCTCGACTTGCCGGAGCCCGAGGTGCCGTCCACGGCCACCACGATGCCGGTGTCGCGTGTCGGGTCGGGGTCGGAGGCCTTGGTGATCACGGGCCCGCAGCCTACCGGTGCGTCACCCAGCCGCGGGATTCCAGCGACACGACCAGCCGCTCGCCACTGCGCTGGTCGACGACCAGCTCGACCAGACCGGTGGGCCGGCTGGTGTCGTGGTCGATGCGGATGTCCTCGACGTTGACCTCGCTGGCGACCGCGTCGGCCAGCAGGCGGGCCAGCTCGCCGGGGTGGTCGGGCACGGTGACGAAGACCGAGACGGTGGCCGTCGCCGGCGCACCGTGCTTGCCCGGGATGGCGCGGGTGCCGGTGACACCGCGGCCGAGCAGGTCCTCGAGGTCCTCGCGCGCGTCGTCGGCGATGGCCTCGATCATCGCGTCCAGGTCGGCGCGCAGCTCGGAGAGCAGCTCCCCGACGGCGGCGGCGTTGCCGGCGACGATCTGGCCGTACAACCGGGGGTCGCCGGCCGCGACCCGGGTCACGTCGCGCACGCCCTGGCCCGACAGCGACAGGTGGTTCGACGGGGCGCCGGCCAGGCGGCCGGCCACCAGGGAGGAGACCAGGTGCGGCACGTGCGAGATCCGCGCCACCGCCTTGTCGTGCTCCTGCGGCGTCAGCCACGCCGGGACGGCGCCCGCGAGGCGCACCAGGTCCTCGACCAGCTCCACGGCGGCCACGTCGGAGCCCGGGTGAGGGGTGATCGCCCAGGGCCGGCCCTCGAACAGCATCGGGGTCGCGGAGAGCGGGCCGGACAGCTCGCTGCCGGCCATCGGGTGGCTGCCGACGTAGCGCTCGGCCCGCGCGGCGGCCCCGGGGTCGGCGAGCACCTGGGCCAGCGGTCGGGCCTTGATGCTGCCGACATCGGTGACGACCGCGTCCGAGGCGGTCAGGGCTGCGTTGATGGTGTCGCCCAGGGCGTCGGGCGGCACGGCCACCACGACGAGCTGCGGCCGGTCCTCAGGCCGGCGGGCGCGTCCGGCGCCCAGGCCGGACGCGGTGCGCACGTGCTCGTCGTTGCGGTCGCTGAGGAGCACCTCGAGCCCGGCGCGGCGGCAGGCCAGCGCCACCGAGGTGCCGACCAGGCCGGTGCCGATGACCTCGACGGGCCCGACCAGCCGGGCGGGCTCACTCATCGACGTCGGGCACCGAGCGGACGCGGGTCAGGTCGCTGCGCAGCGCCGCGGCGCCGTGGAGGTAGCTGTGGGTGATCTCGGCGCGCGGCAGGTCCGTCTCGACGTGCGCCATCATCCGCACCACGCGGGGCATCGACCGGTCGATCTCGAGCTCGCGGGCGCAGATCAGCGGCACCTCGCCGAAGCCGAGTCGCCGCGCGGCGTACGCCGGGAACTCCGCGACCAGGTCGGAGGTGGCGGTGAAGATCACCGAGATGAAGTCGTCGACCTCGAGCCCGTTGGACTCCATCACGTCGGTCACCATCTCGGCCACCCGCTCGAGCATGTGGTCGCGGGAGTCCTCCTCGAGCTGGGTCGCTCCCCGGATCGCTCGCACCGCCACGTCAGTTCCTCCTCCTGCACGTCCTCGACCAGCAGCTGCCGGTCCGGGAGCCAGGCTAGCGGTGCTGCTGCGGGGCTCGGCGCCCCGCTTGACCAGTGGTCGCCCAGGTCACAGCTCGGTGCGGTCCAGGAGGCTGCCGAGCTCGGTGCGGGTCAGCTCGCGCAGCGCCCCGGACGGCAGGCCGCCCAGTCGCACGGGGCCGAGCTCGGTGCGCGTCAGTCGGAGCACCGGGTGCCCGACGTGGTCGAGCAGGCGCCGCACGATGCGGTTGCGGCCCTCGTGGATGACCAGCTCGATGATGCTGCGCCCGCGGTCGGTGCGGCCGTGGCTGCCCTCGACGAGCCGCGCCCGGCTGACCGTCACCGGACCGTCCTCGAGCACGACGCCCTCCAGCAGCTTCTTGATCGTGCCCCGGTGCACCTGGCCCTCGACCTCGGCGACGTAGGTCTTGTCCACCTCGTACGACGGGTGCGCCATCCGCTGGGCGAAGTCGCCGTCGTTGGTGAGCAGGATCAGCCCGGAGGTGTCGGTGTCGAGCCGGCCCACGTGGAAGAGCCGCTCGGGCCGGTCGGCCACCACGTCGGAGAGCGTGCGCCGGCCCTCGGGGTCGGACATCGTCGAGACCACGCCCCGCGGCTTGTTGAGCACCAGGTAGACGTGCGGGCTCATGGGCGGCAACCGGTGCCCGTCGACGCGCACGATCGCGGTGCGCGGGTCGACCTTGGTGCCCAGCCGGGTCACCACCTCGCCGTCGACCTCCACGAGGCCCTCGAGCATCAGCTCCTCGCACTTGCGCCGGGAGGCCACGCCCGACTGGGCGAGCAGCTTCTGCAGCCGCACCGTCCCGTCGTCGTCGAGGGGGATCTCACGGCCGTCCCCCTCCCCGAGGGGGGCGGGCTGGTCGTGCGGGGCGCGGCTCACGGGGTCTCCTGGCTGTCGGTCATCGGTTCCACGGCAGGGTGGTCCTGGACTGCGTCGGGGGTGCGGGGCAGGCCGCCGACCCGTTCGAGCTCGTCCTCGAGGTCGTCCATCTCCGGGAGGTACGGCGCCAGCTCGGGCAGCTCGTCGAGCGACGAGACCCCGATGCGCTCCAGGAAGTAGCGGGTGGTGCGGTAGAGGTTCGCCCCGGTCTCGGCGTCCTGGCCGGCCTCCTGGACCAGCCCGCGGGTGAGCAGGGTGCGCATCACCCCGTCGACGTTGACGCCGCGCACCGCGGAGACCCGGGCGCGCGAGACCGGCTGCTGGTAGGCCACCACGGCGAGCGTCTCGAGCGCGGCCTGGGTCAGCCGGGCCTGCTGGCCCTCGAGCACCAGCTGCTCGACCACCGCTGCGTAGGCCTCCCGGGTGTAGTAGCGCCACCCGCCGGCCACGTGGCGCAGCTCGAAGCCGCGGTCCTGCTCGTCGTACTCCTCGGCGAGCAGCTGCAGCGCGGCGACCACGGTCTCGACCGGGTGCCCCACCACGCTCGCGAGGCTCACGGAGTCCAGCGGCTGGTCGGCGACCATCAGCACGGCCTCCAGCGACGGGCGCAGCGCGGCCACCGGGACCTCGAGGGTCTCCGGGGCGGCCGGGGCGGCGGGCTCGTTCATGCGGGTCCTTCCGGGTCGACGGTGAGCACGGGGGGCGGGGCGCCCTCGAACTCGTCGGTGACGAGCGCCTCGGCGTCGGTCTCGTCGTCGCCGGTCCAGCGCAGCGTGAGCGTGCCGAGCGGGGTCACCTGGTCGAAGGCGACCACGCCCTCGCGGAACAGCTCGAGCAGCGCCAGGAACCGGGCCACCGTGGTCAGGGTGTCCGGGGAGTCGCGGCACAGCGTGCGGAAGGTCATCGTGCCGGAGCGGCGCAGCCGCTCGACGGCGACCGCGGCCTGCTCGCGCACCGAGACCTTCGCTGCGTGGATGTGGTGCAGCGAGACCTCGACCACCGGCTTGGGCGCCAGCGCCCGGGCCGCGAGCGCGGCGAACTGGTCCAGGCCGATCCCGATGAGCACCTCGGGCAGCAGTGCGGCGAAGCGCTCCTCGAGCCCCACGGCGCGCGGGTAGCGGCGGGACTCGTCGGTGAGGCGCTGCGCGACCACCGCGGCCACCTGCTTGTAGGCGCGGTACTGGATGAGGCGGGCGAAGAGCAGGTCGCGGGCCTCCAGCAGGGCCAGGTCCTCCTCGTCCTCGACGTCGCCCTGGGGCAGCAGCCGGGCCGCCTTCAGGTCCAGGAGGGTCGCAGCGACGAGCAGGAACGACGTCGTCTGCTCGAGGTCGAGCGCTGCGTCCCTGCCGGTGCCCCCCTCCGGCACCGGCGCGGTCCGCAGGGCCTTGACGTGAGCGATGAACTCGTCGGTGACCCGGGACAGCGAGACCTCGGTGATGTCGAGCTTGTGCTTGGAGATCAGGTGCAGCAGCAGGTCGAAGGGACCCTCGAAGTTGTCGAGGTGCACCGCGAACGCAGGGCTGTGGGAGCCGTCCTCGGCGACCACGACCGGCACGGCGCTCACTCCTCGACGAGGCGGCGTACGAGCGCGCTGTCCTCGCCGCGCTCCTCGAGGTCGGCCAGCGCCAGCGCGAGCGCCTCGCGGACCAGGCGGCCGCGGTCGATCGCCAGCGCATGGGCGCTGCGCAGCGTGAGCCGGGCCTGCTCGACGGCCAGCAGCTCGTCGGAGGTGATGTAGACCGTCATCTTCTCGTCGTGGCGGACCCGTCCGCTGGGTCGCTTGCGGGCGGGCTCGCCCGCCGCGGGCGGGGTCGAGCCGTCACCCTGGGGGGCCTCCGGCGGGGCGGCCGGGGCCGTGGGACGGAACAGGTCGTCCGCGGACGGCATGCTCACCCGTCGAGCCAACGGGCCAGCACCTCCCGGGACAGCGCGCGGTAGGACTCGGCGCCCGCGGAGGACGACGCGTAGCTCGTGATCGGCTCGCCGGCCACCGTGGAGTCGGAGAACTTCACCGTGCGTCGGATGACGGTGTGGAAGACCGTGTCGCCCCAGGCCTGGACGAGGCGGTCCATCACCTCGCGCGAGTGCAGGGTGCGTCCGTCGAACATGGTGCCGAGGACGCCGTCGATCTCGAGCCCGGGGTTGAGCCGCTCGCGGACCTTGTCGATCGTCGTCTTCAGCAGCGCCACGCCGCGCAGCGCGAAGTACTCGCACTCCAGCGGGACGATGACGCCGTGCGCAGCGGTGAGCGCGTTGACGGTGAGCAGGCCCAAGGAGGGCTGGCAGTCGATGAGGATGACGTCGTAGTGCGCGAGCGCCGGCGCGAGGACGCGCTGCAGGGTCTGCTCGCGGGCGACCTCGTGGACCAGCTGCACCTCGGCGGCGGAGAGGTCGATGTTGGAGGGCATCAGGTCCATGCCCGGGACCCCCGAGGGCACGATGACGTCCTCGTGGGTGACGTCGCGCTCCATCAGCAGGTTGTAGACCGTCAGGTCCATCTCGTGCGGGTGCATCCCCAGCCCGACCGACAGCGACCCCTGGGGGTCGAAGTCCACGAGCAGCACCTTGCGCCCGTACTCGGCCAGGGAGGCCCCGAGGTTGATCGTCGTCGTGGTCTTGCCGACGCCGCCCTTCTGGTTGCACATCGCGACCACCCGGGCGCCGCCGTGCACGCTGAGCGGGCGGGGCTCGGGGAAGTCCGGCATCGGGCGACCGGTCGGGCCGATCACCGGCGCGCCGGCGTCGCTGCGCACCGGGCGCTCGAAGGGCAGGGATTCGCTCACGGACAGATCGTCTCCGAGATCGGGGGCGGGCGGCGGGACGGGGGGTGGGAGCAGCGGTGGCAGCTGCGTCACGTCCGCGCCGACTCCGGTCCCCGGGGACATCCCACCATCGCTCATCAGCTGCTCCTCCACCGGCCCCGCACGCGACGGTCGGACTCCTTGTCGACACAGCGACCCGAGGCGGGCTCCGGCGAGCCTAGGACCGGGCCGGGCCGCCCACAACAGTCTCGCGCAGGTTTGTCACGCGGGGGGCGTCACAGCGCGATCGTGAACGCTGATCTGTGCACGAGCCCCCGCGCTCATGCACAGGCGACCCCCACCCTGTGGAGCAATCTGTGGACAGTCGGAGGCCGTCCGGCGACCTCCTCAGCCGACGAGCAGGGGCTGGTAGTCGGGGTGCTTGTCGATCCAGCCGGCGATGAAGGAGCACTGCGCGACGACCTCGCGCTCCCCCGCTGCGCGGACCTCCTCCAGGGCCGTGCGCGCCAGCGCGGAACCCACCCCCTGCCCCCGAAGTCGTCACCGACCTCGGTGTGGGTGAAGACGATCCGGGCCGGGTCCTCGACGAGCTCGTACTCCGCGGAACCGGCTTCGGCACCTCCTACGCGCGCCAGGTACCGGTGCTGCTCGGGCTGGTGGACGACCTCGACCTCACTCATGGCACCGATGCTACGAACCCGCGGACCACCCCTGGCGTGGGGTCTCAGCCACCCTTCGTCGCCGTGCACAGGAAGACCCCGAACTCGCGGCCCTCCTTCTCGATGGTCGTGGCGTCGAGGAAGCCGACCTCGGTGAAGCCGGCGCGCGTCAGCTGCTCGGTCAGCCGCTCCCGGTCGAACCCGTGGTGGCCGTCGAAGTCGACCTTGCCGGCGTGGAAGACGCCGTCCCGGTCCTCCTCGAGGTCGGCGACGGCCAGTCGCCCACCGTCGCCGAGCAGGTCCGACACCGCCCGGAGGAGCCCGTCCAGGTCCCGCACGTGGTGCAGCGCCATGGAGCTCCACACCACGTCGTAGGTCCCCTCCAGCGGGTCCGTCGTGAGGTCCGCGCGGACGGCGCGGAGCCGGTCGCCCAGCCCGGCCGCCTCGATCCGCTCCTGGGCGACCTGCACCATCCCGGCCGAGGGATCGGTCACGACCACGGACCCGACGCGGTCGGCGAGCAGGATGCTCAGCCGGCCGGTGCCTCCGCCGACGTCGAGGGCACGCGTGCCGGAGCCGAGGTCCACGACCTCCTCGATGGCCCGGGCCACCGCGACCTGTCGCGCCTCATGGCCCGGGTCGTCGTCCCAGGTCGCTGCCTCGTCGTCGAACCGCCGGTGCTCGTGCATGCCACTGACCCTAGTCACCGGTCCCTCCCGGTTTCATCACCCGGATGACGAACTGCCCGACCCAGCGGACCGCCGCTGGCTGTCAGGCCCGCGCTGCGAGTGTCGACGCACCAGCCCCGGTCAGCTCTGAGGGGTGGACGGACCGTCCGCTGGTTGCCATCAACAAGGAGATGGCGCCACCTCGCACCTCAGGCCCCTGCCCGATGGGTCCATCGAAGTCCGAAGGGCTCAGCCGCAGGCCCTCGACGCGTTCCTTTCCGCCACCAAGTCCTGCTCCAGTGCGCGCCATGTACGACAGCGCCGTGACCACGTGCTCGGTCGGGTAGTGGGCCGTGAGCCCGAGCGGCCGGCGGATGTCCTCACCGTGGACGTAGGCCTCGACGAGGCGGGTCGCCAGGGAGGCCGGTGGTGAGTCGGTGCGACCTGCCGCCGCACGGAAGGCCTCCAGCGTCTCCTGCGCGTCGCTGCGTCGATGGCGCGCCACACCGACGGCGTTGGCGCGATCGAAGTCGAACCGTGAAAAGACCATCTGGCGCACGAACCCCAACCGGGTCGTGGTCGCCGAGTCGACGAGGTGCGCGAGCACGTCGTGGACGGTCCAGCCCGGACACAGCGACGGGACCTGCCACTGCTCGTCCGAGATGCGCTGCAGGTCCCCCACGAGACGGTGGCGTTCCTGGTGGACCGCGTTCCAGAGGGTGGCGCCGTCACTCACGTCCGGTCTCCTTCTGTTGGTTCCGACCGCCGCACTCCGGGTCGTGCCTGGCCACGACACAGACCCCTTGTCGTCCCCGAAATCATCGCCGGCACCTCGCCGCGGGCGTCCCCGGGGCGAGGAGCGGTCCGCTCAGAGCCGGTGGAACGCCACGGTGGGCAGCACCAGCTCGCCGAGCTCGTCGGTGGCGTCGAGGTCGGCGACGGCATCGATGACCCAGTCGTGGTCGCCCGCCGGGTCGTGGACGGTCTGGCGCACCCGCAGCAACCGGGCGGGGGCGGCGTCCTCGTCGAGGCCGGCCGGCACCCCGGTCTCGGCGGACGTGAGGAGCAGCTTCGGGCCACGGGAGTCGGGCCCGAGGTCGACGCTGTCGTGCTCGGCGTAGTACTCCTCGATCGCGCTGTCCCACGCCGAGCGGCCCATCACGACCTCGCGGGCCGGATCGGTCCGGTCGGCGGCGGCCCGCTCGAGGGCCATCAACCCGTCGAGGTCGTCGCGGGCCACCAGCTCCACCCGACGGAACATCGCGTTGCGCACCATCACCTCGAACGAGCGGCCCTGCTGCGTGAGCGGACGCGGGGGCGGCGGCGGGGCGTGCTGGGTGAGCTCGGCACCCAACCGGGCCAGCGCGCCCTCGGGGTCGCTCAGCGCCTCCCACTCGTCGAGCAGCGATGAGTCGGTCTGGCGCACGGTCTCGCCGAGCCACTCCACGAGCTCCTCGAGCTCCTCGGAGCGGTGCTGCTCGGGCACGCTCTGGCGCAACGTGCGGTAGGCGTCGGTGAGGTAGCGCAGCACGAGCCCCTCGGAGCGGGCCAGCTGGTAGCGCCCGACGAGGTCGGTGAAGCTCATCCCCTGCTCGTACATCTGCCGCACCACCGACTTGGGGTCGAGCGCGTCCTCGGGCAACCAGGGGTGCGCCCCGCGGTACGCCTCGTACGCCGCGCCCAGCAGCTCGGCGAGCGGCTGCGGCCAGGAGATCTCCTCGAGCAGCGCCATCCGCTCCTCGTACTCGATGCCGTCGGCCTTCATCTCGTTGACGGCCTCACCGCGCGCCGCCCACTGTTGGGCCATCAGGACCTGGCGCGGCGAGTCGAGGACCGCCTCGACGACCGAGACGACGTCCAGGGCGTGCGTCACGGGGTCGCCGGACTCCTCCGGCGGGGTCAGCACCTCGAAGGCCTCCATGGCGAAGTGCGCCAGGGGCTGGTTGAGCGCGAAGTCGGGCGGCAGGTCATGGGTCAGCCGGTAGCGGCGACCGTGCTCGTCAGGCGGGTCGAGGCGCACCACCACCCCGGAGGTCACCAGCGACCGGGCCAGGCGCAGCGCCCGCAGCGACAGGCGACGCTGCGCGCGCGGGTCCTCGTGGTTGTCGGTGAGCAGGCGCCGCAGGACCGCGAAGGCGTCCTCGTCGCGGGACAGCACGTTGAGGATCATCGAGTTGTCGATCTTCATCCGCGACATCAGCTGCTCGGGCTCGCCGGCGACGAGCTTGTCGAAGGTCTGCTCGGTCCACACCACCGTGCCCTCGGGCGGCTTGCGCAGCTGGGCCTTCGACTTGCGCTTGGCCTGCTTCTCCTCGCTCATCGCGGCGTTCTTGGCGGCGGCCTTGGCCTTGGCCTTCTCGTTCTCGATGGTGTGCTCGGGAGCCTGCACCACGACGTAGCCGGCGGTGTCGAAGCCGGCCCGGCCCGCCCGCCCGGCGATCTGGAGGAACTCGCGGGTGCGCAGGACCCGCTGGCGGGTCCCGTCGAACTTCGCGAGCCCGGTGAAGAGCACGGTGCGGATCGGCACGTTGATGCCCACCCCGAGGGTGTCGGTGCCGCAGATGACGGAGAGCTCACCGGCCTGGGCGAGCTGCTCGACCAGGCGGCGGTAGCGGGGCAGCATGCCCGCGTGGTGCACGCCGACGCCCCGCTTGAGCAGCTTGCTCAGCGTCTTGCCGAACCCCGGCCCGAAGCGGGTCCCGGCCAGTCGTTCGGTCATCCCGGTGGGCTTGGGGATCCAGCCGGCGTTGAGCAGCGAGGTGGCGTGCTCGACAGCCGCGGCCTGGGTGAAGTGCACGACGTAGACCGGCGCCTGGCCGGTGGTCACGATCTCCTCGAGCCGCTCCGGCAGCGGGTCGAGCGACCACGTGAACGACAACGGCACCGGCCGCTCGGCGTCGTCGACGATCGCGGTCTCGCGCCCGTTGCGGCGGGTGAGGTCCTCCCCCAGCTCGGTGAGGTCGCCGAGGGTGGCCGACATCAGCAGGAACTGCGCCTGTGGCAGCTCGAGCAGGGGCACCTGCCACGCCCAGCCCCGCTCGGGCTCGCCGTAGTAGTGGAACTCGTCCATCACCACGAGCCCCACGTCGACGTGACGCCCCTCGCGCAGGGCGAGGTTGGCCAGCACCTCGGCGGTGCAGCAGATGATCGGGGCGTCGACGTTGACGGCGGCGTCGCCGGTGAGCATCCCGACGTTCTCGGCGCCGAAGACGGTGCACAGGTCGAAGAACTTCTCGCTCACCAGCGCCTTGATCGGCGCGGTGTAGAACGACACACGGTCGTCGGCCAGCGCGGTCGCGTGCGCGGCCAGGGCGACCAACGACTTGCCCGACCCCGTGGGGGTCGCGAGCACCACGTTGCTGCCGGCGAGCAGCTCGAGCACCGCCTCGTCCTGGTGCGGGTAGAGCTCCAGGCCCTTGGTGGCGGCGTACGCCGTCACCGCGTCGTAGACCGCGTCGTCGTCGGCACCGACGCGGGGCCAGGCGAAGCCCTGGGGCTGCTGGCCCTCCTGGGGAGCCTGGTCGTCGTGGATGGCGGTGCGGTCCTGCGTGGTCATCAGCCTCGGGCTCTCGGGTGCGCGGTCGCGAAGACCTCGCGCAGGTTGTCGACGGTCACGAGCGTGTAGACCTGCGTGGTGGTGACGGAGGCGTGTCCGAGCAGCTCCTGGACCACCCGGACGTCGGCGCCGCCGTCGAGCAGGTGGGTGGCGAAGGAGTGGCGCAGCGTGTGCGGCGAGACGTGCCGTGACACCCCTGCCCGTTCGGCCGCCCGGGTCAGCACGGTCCAGGCGGACTGGCGCGACAGCCGGCCGCCGCGGGCGTTGAGGAACAGCGCCCCCCCGGGTCCGGCGCTCGAGGCGGCCGCGACCAGCTCGGGCCGTCCGCGCACGAGATAGGCCTCGACGGCGGCCCGGGCGTAGGACCCGACCGGGACGATGCGCTCCTTGCCGCCCTTGCCGCGCAGCAGCACCGTCCCCTCGAGCGGGCCGTCCTCCTGGGGCGCGAGGTCGAGGTCGTCGACGTCGAGCCCCACGGCCTCGGAGATGCGTGCACCGGTGCCGTAGAGCACCTCGAGCAGCGCCCGGTCGCGCAGGGCGAGCGTGGTGCCCGGTGCCCCGGCGGCCTCGAGGATCGCCTCGACGTCGCCCAGCGGCAGGGCCTTGGGCAGCCTCTTGGCCGGGGTGGGCGGCTTGACGCCGCTGGCCGGGTCGTTGCTCGCCAGACCGTCGCTCAGCGCGAAGCGGTGGAAGCCGCGCACGGCCACGACCGTGCGGGCCGCGGAGGTCGAGCTCAGCGGCGGGTGCTCGGCGTCCCCCTCGCGCAGGCCGACCAGGAAGGCGCTGACGCTGGCCTCGGTCACGTCGTCGAGCCGCTCCACCCCCTGGGCCGCGAGGTGGCCCAGGTAGCGGCGCAGGTCGCGCCGGTAGGACGCGAGCGTGTTCGTCGCGAGCCCCCTCTCCACGGAGAGGTGGTCGAGGTAGGTGCGCACCGCGACCGCGAGAGCACCGGTCGCGGCCGCCGTACGGGCGTCGAGGGCGGGCACGGTCAGGAGAGCACCTGCTCCAGGGACACGGTCTCGATGCCGGTGGCGTCGCCCACGGGGGCGTTGGTCAGCCGGCCGTCGTGGGTGTTGAGACCCTTGGCCAGGCACGGATCGTCGCCCAGCGCCCGGCGCCAGCCCTTGTTCGCCAGCGCGACGGCGTACGGCAGGGTCGCGTTGGTCAGGGCGTACGTCGACGTGGTCGGCACCGCGCCAGGCATGTTGGCCACGCAGTAGAACACCGAGTCGTGCACCTGGAACGTGGGGTCGGCGTGCGTGGTGGGCCGCGTGTCCTCGAAGCAACCGCCCTGGTCGACGGCGATGTCGACGAGCACCGAGCCCGGCTTCATCCGCGAGACCAGCTCGTTGCTGATCAGCTTGGGGGCCGCAGCACCGGGGATCAGCACCGCACCGATGACCATGTCGGCCTCGGTGACGTGCTGCTCGATCGCCAGCTTCGAGGAGGCCAGCCCGTGCACCTTGTTGTTGTAGCGCCAGAACGACATCCGGAGCTTCTCGAGGTCGGTGTCGAGCAGGGTCACGTCGGCGCCCATGCCCAGCGCGATGTTGGCGGCGTTCTGGCCCGACACCCCGGCGCCGATGATGACGACCTTGGCGTTGGCCACGCCGCCGACGCCGCCGAGCAGCACGCCGCGCCCGCCCTGGGCCTTGAGCAGCGAGTGCGCGCCGACCTGGGGCGCCAGGCAGCCGGCGACCTCCGACATCGGGTAGAGCAGCGGCAGGGTGCCGTTGTCGAGCTGCACCGTCTCGTAGGCGATCGCGGTGACCTTGCGGGCCAGCAGCTCGTCGGTCAGCGGCTTGTCGGCCGCCAGGTGGAGGTAGGTGAAGAGCACCTGCCCCTCCCGCATCCGGTGGTACTCCTCGGCGACCGGCTCCTTGACCTTCAAGATCAGGTCGGCGCTGCCCCACACGGCATCCGCGTCGGGGAGGATCTCGGCCCCGGCGGCGACGTACTCCTGGTCGGTGACCTGCGAGCCGAGCCCGGCGGTCTTCTCGATCACCACCTGGTGGCCCGCCGCGACGAGCTCGTTGACCCCCAGGGGCGTGATCGCCACCCGGTACTCGTGGTTCTTGACTTCCTTCGGGACGCCTACCTTCATGTGCCCTTACCCGCTTCCGGCCGTGAACGGCCCGCGAGACCGCGAGCCTGGGCCACCAGTATCGCGATGACGAGAGGTGCGTCACACAGACGCCCCGCCAGCACCCCCTCGACCAGGTCGTCGAACGGCACCCAGGCGGCCTGCATCTCCGCCTCCTCGTGCTCGGGCTCGAAGTCGCCGCGACCGACGTCGCTCAGGTCGCGGGCGAGGTAGAGGTGGGCCAGCTCGGCCGAGATCCCGGGTGAGGCGTACGTGGAGACCAGGTGGGTCCACTGCGCTGCTGCCAGACCGGCCTCCTCGGCCAGCTCGCGCTGCGCCACGTCGAGAGGGTCCTCGCCGTCGCCGTCCATCAGCCCGGCCGGGATCTCGACGAAGCGGTGTCCGGCGGCGTGGCGGTACTGCCACAGGCACAGCACCCGCTCCTGCTCGTCGACCGCCAGCACGACCGCGGCCCCCGGGTGCTCCAGGACGACCCGACGGAACGGCTCCTCCTCGGGGTGCCCGGGCCGACGGATGTGGTCCTCCCGCAGCGCGACCACCCAGCCGTCGCGGTGCAGGTCGCCGGAGGAGGCCACCGGCCACCTGGTCGGCTCGTCCTCCAGGGGCGGGTGCTCGGGCTGCATGAGCGTGACGCTACTAGCCGCGCCCGGCGTCACGCTGCTGGCATCACGCTGGCGGCGTCACGCCTGGTCGTCGGCGGCCCTGCGTCGCAGCCCGGTCTCGTCGATCGGGAAGCGCAGCTCGCGCTGGCGGGCGATGGCCGCCCCCACGAGCCCCGCGAAGAGCGGGTGCGGCCGCGTGGGCCGCGAGCGGTACTCGGGGTGGGCCTGGGTGGCGACGTAGAACGGGTGCACGTCGCTGGGCAGCTCGACGAACTCGACGAGGTTGTTGTCCGGGGACGTGCCGGAGAAGACCAGGCCGGCCTTCTCCAGGTCGTCGCGGTAGGCGTTGTTGACCTCGTAGCGGTGCCGGTGGCGCTCCTCGACCTCGGCCGCGCCGTACGCCGCACGCACGAGCGAGCCCTCCTTGAGCTCGGCCGGGTAGAGCCCCAGGCGCATCGTGCCGCCGAGGTCCCCGGCGCCGTCGACGATGTCGACCTGCTCGGCCATCGTCGCGATGACCGGCTCGCTGGTGCCCGGGTCGAACTCGGTGGAGCCGGCCCCCACGAGACCCAGCACCTCACGGCTGTACTCGATGACCATGCACTGCAGGCCCAGGCACAGGCCCAGGGTCGGGATGCCGTGGCTGCGGGTGTAGGTCAGCGCCCCCAGCTTCCCCTCGATGCCGCGGATCCCGAAGCCGCCGGGCACGCACACGGCGTCGACGTCACCGAGGTGCTTGGCCGCGCCTGCGGGAGTGGCGCACTCGTCGGAGGCGACCCAGCGCAGGTTCACCTTCGCCTCGTGGGCGAAGCCGCCTGCGCGCAACGCCTCGACGACGGAGAGGTAGGCGTCGGGCAGGTCGACGTACTTGCCCACGAGCGCGACGGTGACCTCCTCCTCGGGGTGGTGCACCCGGCGCAGCAGGTCGTCCCACAGCGTCCAGTCCACGTCGCGGAAGGGCAGGTCGAGGCGGCGGATCAGGTAGGCGTCGAGCCCCTCGCGGTGCAGCACCTTGGGGATGTCGTAGATCGACGGCGCGTCCGCGGCGGTGACGACGGCCTCGTCGTCGACGTCGCACATCAGGGCGATCTTCTTCTTGATCGAGGCCGGCAGCTCGCGGTCGGCACGGCACACGATGGCGTCCGGCTGGATGCCGACCTGTCGAAGCGCAGCGACGGAGTGCTGGGTGGGCTTGGTCTTAAGCTCCTTGGACGGGCCGATGTAGGGCACCAGGGAGACGTGGATGAAGAAGACGTTGCCGCGCCCCACGTCGTGGCGCACCTGGCGGGCCGCCTCGAGGAAGGGCAGGGACTCGATGTCGCCGACGGTGCCGCCGACCTCGGTGATGACCACGTCGATGTCCGGCCCGCCCATGGCCAGGATGCGGTCCTTGATCTCGTTGGTGATGTGCGGGATCACCTGCACGGTGTCGCCGAGGTAGTCGCCGCGGCGCTCCTTGGCGATCACGCTCGAGTAGACCTGCCCCGTGGTGACGTTGGCGATCTGCGACAGGTTGGTGTCGAGGAAGCGCTCGTAGTGACCGATGTCGAGGTCCGTCTCCGCCCCGTCGTCGGTCACGAAGACCTCGCCGTGCTGGAACGGGTTCATCGTCCCGGGGTCGACGTTGAGGTAGGGGTCGAGCTTCTGCATCGTCACCCGGAGGCCGCGCGAGCGCAGCAGCCGACCCAGGCTGGAGGCCGTGAGTCCCTTCCCGAGCGAGGAGGCGACGCCTCCGGTCACGAACACGTGCTTGGTCGGGCCTGAGTTCCTCACGGAACTCCATGCTATCCCACGTCGGGACCGGTCAGGGGACCGGGACCGCGCCGTCCGCCCCGTGGGGCCCGAAGTCACCGCCGGCACCGCTCGTGGCGACGAGCAGCGCGAGGGCGGTGCTGACGTGTCCCAGGGCGCTCTCGACACCGTCGACGCTGACCACTCCCCCGGGCGTCCCGGCCTCGCGCAGCGCAGCCAGCGTCCCGTCCTCCGCGGAGTCGGAGGCGGCTGCCACCACGGTGCCGCCGGCGACGGTCGCCACACCGGAGACCAGACCCGCGAGCACGTCGGGGTCGGTGTCCTCGCCCAGGACCAGCAGCACCAGCGGTGCGCGGGGCGCCTCGGGGTCGCTGCTGGAGACGAGGTCGGCGCCGGCCAGGCCCTGGCGCAGCGTGCTGGTCCCGGCACCGGCCGGGGTGCCGTCGGGCGCCGACGTCGATACGGCGAGGCCGAGCAGCTGGCCCATCCGGTCGTACGCCGCCGCGTCGGGGTCGACGGCACCGTCGTCGACCTCGTCAGCCAGGCGGGCGCCCAGGGTGTCGACGAGCGAGGTGGAGGAGCCGCCCACGAGCCGGTCGAGCAGCTCGTAGCGCGCCGTGACCGAGCCGCCTGCCGCCTCGATCTGCCCCGTCAGCGCGACCACCACCTCCTCCTCGACGCCGCCGGTGGTCAGCAGCGCGACGGAGCGGTCCTCGAGCCGCTGGCCGAGCAGTCGTGCGGCGCCGGAGGTGGCGAAGGAGTCGGCGTAGGCGGACACGAGCCCGACCTGCTCGCTGCCGGTATCGGCCGGGGCCGCTGCGGCGTCGGTCCGGTCGGGGTCGGCCAACGGGCCGCCGCCGACGGCGATGCCGACGGCCAGGGCCAGGAAGACGGCGACCAGCGAGACGATGTGGTGACGGTAGGTGATCACGGTGGCTCCCTCAGGAGTCGGAGAGTCGGGAGGTCAGGGCGGAGGTCCACTCGCTGAGGCGGTCGCCGCCCGCGGTGGCCCACTCCTGGCCGACCGGGGTGACGAGCAGGGCGCAGAGCAGCGCCACCAGGCCGGCGAGCATCACGACGTACAGGTGGTGGGGACGCACCCGGCCGGAGTAGAGCGAGGGCACCGCGGTGGCGTCGACCAGGTGCGGGCCGAGCGCGAGCCGGGTCAGGTAGGTGCTGGCCAGGCCGCCACGGTCCCGGTCGAGGAAGTCCTCGAGGTCGGCATGCAGCCCCACCCCCACGATCGGGGTCGCGCCGCCGGCGTGCGCCAGGAGCAGCGCGGCGTCCTCGGCGGTGGTGGCGGTGCTGAGCGTGGCGGCGCGGGCGCCGGTGCGCTCCACTGCGGCCACCGTGGCGGTGCCGCCGCCGGGGGCGACGACCACGACCACGTCGGCTGCGTTGCTGAGCGTCGCCGCGCGAGGGAGCTCCACATCGCCCTGCCCGTCGACCACGACCACGTCGGGACGGATGCCGGCGGCGACGAGGCGGTCGGCGGCACCGTGCACGGCGACGATCACGGGGTGCTGCTCGCGCAGGTAGGCAGCGACCAGCGCCAGCTCCGTGGCGACCTCGGGTCCCTCGACCACGACGACGGCGGAGCGGCCCTCGAACCGGGTGCCCAGGGCGGGCAGGCCCTGGCCGTGCAGCAGCAGGTCCTCCTCGCGGCGCAGCAGCTCGGCGGCGTTGTGGGTCAGGGTCTCCAGCTGGGAGGCGAGCCCGAGGCGGGCCCGGTCCCGCTCCTCCTCGAGGGTGTCGGCGCCGAGGACCCGCCCCTCGAGCGCGCGGCCGTCCTCGAGGTGCAGCACACCCTCGTGCAGCCGGACCCCGTCGCCGTCCTTCACGCCGGTCGCGGCTGCGCCGACGCGGTCGAGCAGGAGCACGCCGTGGCGGGCGAGCAGCTCGGGGCCCTGCGCCGGGTAGCGCCCCGACAGCATCGGGGCGGCGTTGACCACCGCGACCACGCCTGCGTCGACCAGCGCCTGCGCGGTGGCCCGGTCCAGGTCGGAGTGGTCGACGACCGCCACGTCGCCGGGACGCAGACGCGGCAGGAGGGTGCGGGGGCGCCGCTCCACCCGGGCGGTGGCATGCAGACCGGGCAGGGGCGGGACGGGACGACGGCGGGCCGAGAGCTTCATATCTCTCCACTGTCGCACCGCGCCGGGCGTGGTCGGGGAACCCGCACGCCGTGTCGCCGGGGCTTGCGGTGTGAGCCGGGTCTCGACCTGCTCAGGCCAGGGCGCGCGCGGGCTGCGCGACCTCGAGCAGCTCGCGGGCGTGCGCGACCGCGGTCTCGGACCCGGCGAGCCCGGCCATCATGCGGGACAGCTCGACCTCGCGGGCCTCCTCGTCCAGCAGCGTGAGGCCCGAGCTGGTGACGCTGCCGTCGTGGGACTTGCGCACCACCACGTGCCGGTCGGCGTACGCCGCCACCTGGGGCAGGTGGGTGACCACGAGCACCTGGGCGGTGCGGGCCAGCTGGGCCAGTCGGCGCCCCACCTCGACCGCAGCTGCACCACCGACCCCGGCGTCGACCTCGTCGAAGACGAACGTCGGCACGGGGCTGGTGCCGGCGAGCGCCACCTCGAGGGCCAGCATCACGCGCGACAGCTCACCGCCCGAGGCGCCCTTGTGGAGCGGGCGGGCCTCGGTGCCGGTGTTGGCGGCGAGCAGCAGCTCGACCTCGTCGACGCCGGAGCGGGCGTAGCGCAACCAGCGGTCGCCGACCCGCAGCGGTCCACCGGTGGGCTGGTCGCCCGGGGCCGGGGCCGCGCTCTCGTGCTGGCGCACCTCGATGCCCAGGCGCGCGTGCGGCATGGCCAGGAGGGCCAGCTCGGTGGTGACCTCGTCGGCGAGCCGGGCGGCCGCCTCCACCCGGGCCGCTGTGAGCCGCAGGGCCACCGCACCGAGCTCCTCCCGCAGACCGGTCTGCTCGGCCCGCAGCTGCTCGACGCGCTCGTCGGTGCCGTCGAGCTCGAGCAGGCGGGACGCGGCCTGCTCGGACCAGGCCAGCACCTCGTCGAGGGTGTCGCCGTACTTGCGGGTCAACGCGGTCAGGGCCGCTCGACGCTCCGAGACCCCGGCCAGGCGGGCCGGGTCGGTGTCGATGCGGCTGGCGTAGCCGGCCACGTCTGCAGCCACGTCGGAGAGCAGGTAGGTGACCTCGGCCAACCGGTCGGCCAGCTCGCCGGCCTCGGCGTCGTGGCTTCGGACCCCGTCGAGCGCGGTCCGGGCGGCGGAGGTGGTCGCCAGTGCGTCGGGGCTGCCCTCGTCGCTCGACAGGGCCTCGCGGGCCTGCTCCGCGGCGGCGCGCAGGGTGTCGGCGAACCCGAGCCGGGTCTCCTCGGCCGCCAGCTGCTCGTCCTCGCCGGGCTCGGGGGCGACCTGCTCGACCTCCTCGAGCCCGAAGCGGAGCAGGTCGGCCTCGCGGGCCCGCTCGCGGGCGTGCGCCACGACGTCGTCGAGCTCGGCCTCGACCACGCGCAGGCGGTCGAACAGGGTGGTCCAGCTCGCCAGCAGCTCGGCCAGGGCCGGGCCACCGAAGCTGTCGAGCGCGGCCCGCTGGGCCTTGGCCTGCAGCAGCCGGTGCTGGTCGGACTGGCCGTGCACAGCCACCAGCGGCTCCGCCACCGCGACCAGGCCGGACACCGGCACTGTCGCGCCGCCGACGAAGGCGCGGGAGCGCCCCTCGGCGGAGACGTTGCGCGCCAGCACGACCCGGTCGTCCTCGACCTCGCCCCCGGCCTCCTCGACCGCGGCCCGGAGCCCGGGCAGGTCGCTGACCAGCACCACGCCCTCGACCCGCGCGTGGCGAGCACCGACCCGGACGGCGCCGCTGTCGCTGCGTCCGCCCAGCAGCAAACCCAGGGCGGTGACGATCATGGTCTTGCCGGCACCGGTCTCACCGGTGATCACGGTCAGGCCGGGGCCGAGCTCGAGCGTCGAGGCGTCGATGACGCCGAGCGAGCTGATCCGGATCTCCTCGATCATGTGGGCTCACCGCGGCGCCGACGCTCGCTCGCGCCGCGCCAGCCCTCGACCGGCAGGCCGAACTTGGCGACCAGCCGATCGGTGAAGGGGGCCTGGTGCAGCCGGGCGAGCCGCACCGGGCGCTCGCCGCGGCGCACCTCGATGCGGGCACCGGGCGGCAGGTCGACGGCACGTCGGCCGTCGCACCACAGGACTCCCGCGGAGCCGGTGCGGGCCAGCACCTCGACGGCGAGCACGGACGTGGGAGCGACGACCAGGGGGCGGGCGAAGAGCGCGTGCGCGCTGATGGGGACCATCAGCAGCGCCTCGACACCCGGCCAGACGACGGGGCCGCCGGCCGAGAAGTTGTAGGCGGTCGAGCCGGTGGGGGTGGCGCACACGACGCCGTCGCACCCCCAGCGCGAGAGCGGTCGCCCGTCGACCTCGACGACGACCTCGATCATCCGCTCCCGCGCGGCCTTCTCGACGCTCGCCTCGTTGAGCGCGAAGGTCGAGGTGACGACCTCGCCGTCGCGCAGCACCCGGACGTCGATGCTCATCCGGTCCTCGACGGTGTAGCGGCGTCCGACGACCGCGTCGATGACCGAGGCGACGTCGTCGTGCTCGGCCTCGGCGAGGAAGCCGACGTGGCCCAGGTTGACCCCGAGCACCGGGGTGCCGGACTCGTGGGTGATCTCGGCGGCGCGCAGGATGGTCCCGTCCCCGCCGATCACCAGGGTCAGCTCGCAGTCGGCGCTGGCGTCGGCCTCCACGTCGGTGGTCTCGACCCCGTCGGTGATGGCGAGGTCCCCGGCCTCCCGGTCGATCATCCGCACGACGATGCCGTGGGCGACCAGGGCGCCGGCGATCTCACGGGCGACGGCCCGGGCCTCGTCGCGCCCGGTGTGGGTCAGCATCAGCACCCGACGCTGCCCCGGCTGCTGGTCGGTCGTCGCGGGGGGCTGGCTCACGCCTCCACCCTCTCACCCGGCTCCCCCACCGGGTCCTCGCCCCGCACGAGTCGGGCGATGTCGTCGGCGCCGATGCGCGCCGGGCCCCGGCGCAGCCACAGGAAGAACTCGACGTTGCCGGACGGGCCGGGCAGCGGGCTGGTGGTCCCCATCACCGCACCCCAGCCGCGCGCAGCAGCGGCGGCGGCCACCGTGGTCACGGCCTCGGCGCGCAGGTCGAGGTCGCGCACGACGCCGCCCTTGCCGACCCGGTCCTTGCCGACCTCGAACTGGGGCTTGACCATCAGGGCGAGGTCGGCGTCCGCGGCGCACACCGACAGGACGGCGTCCAGCACCAGCACCAGGGAGATGAACGAGAGGTCGCCGACGACGACATCGACGGGTCCGTCGATGAGCGCCGGGGTGAGCTCACGGATGTTCGTGCGGTCGTGGACCCGCACCCGCTCGTCCTGGCGGATGGCCCAGGCGAGCTGGCCGTAGCCGACGTCGACCGCGACCACCTCGGCCGCGTCGTGGCGCAGCAGGACGTCGGTGAAGCCGCCGGTGGACGCGCCGGCGTCCAGGCAACGACGCCCCGCGACCTCGAAGCCGTGCGGTCCGAAGGCCGCGAGCGCGCCGGTGAGCTTGTGCCCGCCCCGGGAGACGAAGTCGGGGACGCCGTCCACCTCGGTGATCACGATCGCCACGTCGGTGGTGACCCCCGTCGCCGGCTTCGCGGCCACCGCGCCCGAGACCTTCACCCGACCCTGGGTCACCAGGTCCGAGGCGTGCTCGCGGGAGCGGGCCAGGCCGCGACGGACCAGCTCCGCGTCGAGGCGCAGTCGGCGGGGCGGCATCCGGCTCAGCCTTCGTCCGGACGGGCGGGCGCCACGTCCGGGTCGCTGTCGAGGGCCCGGCGCAACGCGTCGTGCGCGGCCTCGAAGACCCGGGGGTGCTCCCCGACCGGTCGGACGTCGAGCGTCTCGATGGAGGCGACGACGTCGTCGACGGCCACCATGCCGGTGCGCGGGCCGGGGCGCGGGCCGGTGCCGGGAGCCTCGTTCGCCGGGTGCTGCTCGGTCATGGCGGTGAGGCTACCGCGCGTCCGAGGAGGAGGGCTCGAGCAGGTTGTCGGTCCCGGCGGGCTCCCCCGTGGCGTCCAGGTGCGCCCAGCCCGCCACCGCGACCGCACGCCACCAGTCGGCGCCCGCGCCCTCGCCCTCGACGCCCAGCTGTCCGTCGGTGACCTCGGCCCGCCACCCGCGACAGGTCGCGGCACCTTCCTCCTGCTCCACCTCGGGATGGGCCTCGAGCAGTCCGCGCAGGTCCGGGTGCAGGTAGGTGGGTCGTTCGTGGGCCTCGGCCCGCACCAGCGTCGTCAGGTCGGTGACGCCGGTCAGCACCAGCAGCGACTCGATGCCCATCACCGAGGCTCCCTCGATGTCGGTGTCGAGACGGTCCCCGACCATCAGCGGACGCTGGCCACCGACGCGGCGCACGGTCTCCTCCAGCAGCGGGCGCGCGGGCTTGCCGGCCACCACGGGGTCGACACCGCTGAAGCGCTGCAGGGTCTCCACGAGCACACCGTGGCCGGGGGCCACGCCGTAGGCGGTGGGGATCGACATGTCGGTGTTGCTCGCCACCCACCACAGCCCCTCCCGAATCCGCACGGCTGCGCGCATCACGTCGCGCCACAGCACGTCCGGGCCGTAGCCGGTCACCACGGCCTCGGCATCGTCCTCGACGCCCACGGGCACCAGCCCGGCGGCCTCGACGGCCTCCCGCAGCCCGACGGCCCCGAGGAGCACCACGCGTGCCCCGGCTCCGAGCCGGTCACCGAGGACGCGGGCGGCGGCCTGGGCGGAGCTCACGACGTCGGCCTCGGCGGCCTCCACCCCCAGCTCGCGCAGGTGCGCCGCCACGGTGCCGGGTGTCCGGGACGCGTTGTTGGTGACGAAGGCGACCCGCATCTGCTCCCGTCGGGCCGCGGTGATCGCGTCCGCAGCGTGCGCCACGGCGTCACCGTCGACGTAGACGACCCCGTCGAGGTCGAGCATCGCCAGGTCGTGGAGTCGGCTCAACGCCGTGTCCGTCCTGTGCAGCACCTGCATCCCTCCCCCGCCGTGGTCCGGACCGCACCCTACGATGCAGCGATGGATGAGAGCGCTGTGGTCTCCCCGGCCGCCCTCGCCGGACCCGTTCGGCTGCTGCCGTTCCGGGCCCTGCACCTGAGCGCCGACCGGATCGGTACGGCGGCCGGCGCCCGAGCGTTCGCCCACCCGCACGACCAGGTCCCCGACCGCATCGCCGAGTGGGTCCGGCGCGGGCTGGCGGTGCAGGACGAGACGCCGGCCCTGTGGCTGCACGAGTACACGACGCGAGGGATGACCGTGCGGGGCCTCGTCGGGGCACTCGACCTGACCCGGACCGTGCGGCCGGGAGAGCGGGGCACGGTGCTGCCCCACGAGCGGGTGCTGCCGGCACACGTCGACGAGCTCGAGCGTCGGATGGGCCAGATGCAGCTCCAGCCGGCACCGATCCTGCTGGCGCACCGGGCTCCGGCGCCGCTGCGCTCGCTGCTCGCGGACGTCATCGCCGGCCCGCCCTGCGTCGAGCTGGACGACCCCACCGGTCAGCACCACCGCGCCTGGGCGCTCACCGAACCAGACCTCCTCGCCCGGGTGGCAGCGGCGCTGGAGGGCACCAGAGCCCTGATCGCGGACGGCCACCACCGGTATGCCGCCTACCTCCGGCTGTGCGCCACCCATGGTGGCAGCGGCCCGTGGTCGCGTGGGCTCGCCATGCTGGTGGACCACGAGGACACCCCGTTGTTCCTCGGTGCCGTGCACCGGATGCTGCGGGGCGTGGCCCTCCCCGAGGTCGTGGACGCGGCACGCGCGCTCGGTCTCGTCGTCACGTCCGGCAGCCGGCAGCAGGCGCTGGCTGCGCTGGACCGTCGGGTGCTCGTGCTCACCGACCGGGACGAGTCCGCCTGGGTGGGAGTCCCGGCCGGCCGGTTGGCGGTCGACGTGCTGCACCGCGACCTGGTCCCGGTGCTGGCACGGGCGCGCAGCCAGCGACCCGACGCGGACCACCTGCACGCTGCCGAGCAGGCTCTCGCCGGCGCAGACGCGGGGCTCGGCACCGCGGTGCTGCTCCCGGCCCTCGAGCTCGACGAGGTGATGGGAGTGCTCGGGGGCGGCTCCCTGCTGCCCGAGAAGGCGACGTCCTTCCAGCCCAAGCCGAGCGTGGGCGTGCTCATGCGCCCGGTCCACGCCGGACCCGACGCCCCGAACTGACCTCCACCTCCACCCGCGACCCGGTACCGCCACCGGTCCGGAAGAACCGTCGTCGGACGGCGCCCTCGACCTCGATGACGTCCCCGGCCTGCCAGCGCGCGACGCTGCGTCGGACCCGGGCATCCCACACCGCGCACTCGATCGCGTCGACCGTGCCTCGAGGACCGCCCTGCTCGTCGGGGCGCTCGCTGCGAGGAGCGCGCGGCACCACGAGTCGGAAGGTCCACAGCTCGTCCCCGCTCGGCAGCTCCCGTCGCTCGGGCTGCTGCGAGACACGCCCCTGGAGCCGCACCTCGTTGAGCACATCGGTCTTCTTCGTGGGCATCCGCACCACCTCCAGGACCCACGCTCGCAGGCACCGGCCGGCCGCACCGGGCTCGTGGCGGCGTCTGTGGACACGACACCCCTGCGGCCCCCTGTGGACAGGAGCGGGCCCTCCCCTGCGACTCCAGTTGATGGACCCCACCGCGTCGAGACGTCCGAGCCTGCCCTGAGTCGTGCGCGAGCGGGCCAGCGGTGAACCGGCAACCGAACGGGCAGCCAGAACGGTTGCCGACCCACCGCCCGGAGCTGCCGCTGTCCGACCGGCCTGCCGAAAGTCGTGCGAGCGCAAATGCCCTGTAAATGCGAGCAGCCCCACCGCGATGCGGTGGGGCTGCTGCCAATTATTGTCCGGCGGCGTCCTACTCTCCCACAACCTCCCGGTTGCAGTACCATCGGCGCTGAAAGGCTTAACTTCCGGGTTCGGGATGGGACCGGGTGTTTCCCTTTCGCTATGGCCGCCGTAACTCTTGCGGTACCAGCCCAGACGGGTGTGTTCACCGTCTGGTGTGGCTGGTTACCAAGCCATTATTCACATGTGATCATACACGTGTTGTCTGTGTGTGTGGATTCGTGGACGCGAGACTTTGTAGGTTCAGCTGAGTGAGTGTAAGACAAGCCCTCGGCCTATTAGTACCGGTCGGCTAGGCATTGCTGCTGTACACCTCCGGCCTATCAACCCAGTGTTCTGCTGGGGGCCTTACCCGGTTAACCCGGTGGGAAACCTCATCTTGAAACGTGCTTCCCGCTTAGATGCATTCAGCGGTTATCACTTCCGAACGTAGCCAACCAGCCGTGCCCCTGGCGGGACAACTGGCACACCAGAGGTTCGTCCATCCCGGTCCTCTCGTACTAGGGACAGCCTTTCTCAAGTTTCCTGCGCGCGCGGCGGATAGGGACCGAACTGTCTCACGACGTTCTAAACCCAGCTCGCGTGCCGCTTTAATGGGCGAACAGCCCAACCCTTGGGACCTACTCCAGCCCCAGGATGCGACGAGCCGACATCGAGGTGCCAAACCATCCCGTCGATATGGACTCTTGGGGAAGATCAGCCTGTTATCCCCGGGGTACCTTTTATCCGTTGAGCGACGCCGCTTCCACATGCCGACGCCGGATCACTAGTTCCGACTTTCGTCCCTGCTCGACATGTCTGTCTCACAGTCAAGCTCCCTTGTGCACTTACACTCGCCACCTGATTGCCAACCAGGCTGAGGGAACCTTTGAGCGCCTCCGTTACTCTTTAGGAGGCAACCGCCCCAGTTAAACTACCCATCAGGCACTGTCCCTGATCCGGATGACGGACCTAGGTTAGACATCTAGTACGACCAGAGTGGTATTTCAACGTTGACTCCACACTCACTGGCGTGAATGCTTCACAGTCTCCCACCTATCCTACACAAGCCGAACCAAACACCAATACCAAACTATAGTAAAGGTCCCGGGGTCTTTCCGTCCTGCCGCGCGTAACGAGCATCTTTACTCGTAGTGCAATTTCGCCGAGTCCACGGTTGAGACAGCGCCCAAGTCGTTACTCCATTCGTGCAGGTCGGAACTTACCCGACAAGGAATTTCGCTACCTTAGGATGGTTATAGTTACCACCGCCGTTTACTGGGGCTTAAATTCTCCGCTTCGGTGTTACCACCTAACAGGTCCTCTTAACCTTCCAGCACCGGGCAGGAGTCAGTCCGTATACATCGTCTTACAACTTCGCACGGACCTGTGTTTTTAGTAAACAGTCGCTTGGGCCTGGTCTCTGCGGCCCTTCCCGCTCCCACCGCAAGGGTGTTCACGTTCCGGGCCCCCCTTCTCCCGAAGTTACGGGGGCATTTTGCCGAGTTCCTTAACCGTGGTTCGCTCGATCGCCTTAGTATTCTCTACCTGATCACCTGAGTCGGTTTGGGGTACGGGCGGCGCATAGCTCGCTAGAGGTTTTTCTCGACAGCATAGGATCATCCACTTCCCCCATACGGGGTCCCCATCACATCTCAAGCTCGACATCGAAGTCAGCCATCCGGATTTGCCTAGATGACGCCCTACATGCTTAGCCGTACACAACCATCGGTACGGTTGGACTACCTTCCTGCGTCACCCCATCGCTTGACTACTACCAGTTCGGGTCCCACGCTACGCACCCGCGTCTCGCCCCGAAGGGTCCGATCATGGATGTTTCAGATGGTTAGCATCACCAGGTTCGTCATGGGCGCTACTTTGCCGGTACGGGAATATCAACCCGTTGTCCATCGACTACGCCTGTCGGCCTCGCCTTAGGTCCCGACTTACCCAGGGCAGATTAGCTTGACCCTGGAACCCTTGATCATTCGGCGCACGTGTTTCTCACACGTGATTCGCTACTCATGCCTGCATTCTCACTCGTGTCGCGTCCACACCTGGATCACTCCGGCGCTTCACTCGCGACACGACGCTCCCCTACCCATCCACACACCTGAACACCCCTCAAGGGGATGCTGGGCTCGCATGAATGCCATAGCTTCGGCGGGTGACTTGAGCCCCGCTACATTGTCGGCGCGGAATCACTTGACCAGTGAGCTATTACGCACTCTTTCAAGGGTGGCTGCTTCCAAGCCAACCTCCTGGTTGTCACTGCGACTCCACATCCTTTTCCACTTAGTCACCGCTTAGGGGCCTTAGCTGATGGTCTGGGCTGTTTCCCTCTCGACTACGGAGCTTATCCCCCGCAGTCTCACTGCCGCGCTCTCACTTACCGGCATTCGGAGTTTGGTTAACGTCAGTAACCTTGTAGGGCCCATTAGCTATCCAGTGCTCTACCTCCGGCAAGAAACACGCGACGCTGCACCTAAATGCATTTCGGGGAGAACCAGCTATCACGGAGTTTGATTGGCCTTTCACCCCTATCCACAGGTCATCCCCTCAGTTTTCAACCTAAGTGGGTTCGGTCCTCCACGCGGTCTTACCCGCGCTTCAACCTGCCCATGGATAGATCACTCCGCTTCGGGTCTTGATCGTGCTACTAAGTAGCCCTATTCGGACTCGCTTTCGCTACGGCTTCCCCACACGGGTTAACCTCGCAACACAACGCAAACTCGCAGGCTCATTCTTCAAAAGGCACGCCGTCACCCCGTCACACAAAGTGTGAGCAAAGCTCCGACGGATTGTAGGCACATGGTTTCAGGTACTATTTCACTCCCCGCCAGGGGTACTTTTCACCTTTCCCTCACGGTACTTGTCCGCTATCGGTCATCAAGGAGTATTTAGGCTTAACGGGTGGTCCCGCCAGATTCACACGGAATTTCAGGGGTTCCGTGTTACTTGGGATACCGCATCACAGCTCACGACTTACACTTACGGGGCTATCACCCTCTACGGCGCCACTTTCCAATGGACTTCAACTTCAACGTGAGTTTCTTACTGTGTGGAAGACCGGCAGATCCTCCCATACGGTCCCACAACCCCACATACACAACCCCTGCCGGGTATCACATGTACATGGTTTGGCCTCATCCGATTTCGCTCGCCACTACTCTCGGAATCACTTTTGTTTTCTCTTCCTGTGGGTACTGAGATGTTTCACTTCCCCACGTTCCCTCCACACGCCCTATATATTCAGGCGCGGGTAACTGGACATGACTCCAGCTGGGTTTCCCCATTCGGACACCCCCGGATCACAGCTTGGTTGCCAACTCCCCAGGGCTTATCGCAGGCTCCTACGTCCTTCATCGGCTCTTGATGCCAAGGCATCCACCATGTGCCCTTCATAGCTTGTCTCACAAACACTCAACAAAAACTACAAAGACTAGACTTAATTACACATCTAGAAAGACACGACCAACACCCCCACCCCACACAAGAGGAGAGAGCCTTCATCGCGTCAGATGCTCGCGTCCACTATCCAATTCACAAACAACCAGCCCACCAACACCCCCACACCCACCAACAGATGAGATGCGGAGCAAAGGAGGCACAGAGCAAACCAAACCCCCTCGCCACCAGTCAAAGACCGGCCCGAAGGGAATCTGATCCCTCAAAGCTCAACAGTGTGCCAGTCCCCCACCTCCCAGCAGGCTCCTCCGTTCCACGCCCCCCACCCCCGAAGAGATGAACGACAGTACTAAGACAACCCCCACCAACAGGTGAAAGAAACATCATCGACGATTCCACTAGTGAACACCACCATACGTGCCAGAACATGCGTCTGACATCGGGGCGTGTGCTCCTTAGAAAGGAGGTGATCCAGCCGCACCTTCCGGTACGGCTACCTTGTTACGACTTCGTCCCAATCGCCAGCCCCACCTTCGACGGCTCCCTCCCACAAGGGGTTAGGCCACCGGCTTCGGGTGTTGCCGACTTTCGTGACGTGACGGGCGGTGTGTACAAGGCCCGGGAACGTATTCACCGCAGCGTTGCTGATCTGCGATTACTAGCGACTCCGACTTCATGGGGTCGAGTTGCAGACCCCAATCCGAACTGAGACCGGCTTTTTGGGATTCGCTCCCCCTCACGGGATCGCAGCCCTTTGTACCGGCCATTGTAGCATGCGTGAAGCCCTGGACATAAGGGGCATGATGACTTGACGTCATCCCCACCTTCCTCCGAGTTGACCCCGGCAGTCTCCCATGAGTCCCCGGCATAACCCGCTGGCAACATAGGACGAGGGTTGCGCTCGTTGCGGGACTTAACCCAACATCTCACGACACGAGCTGACGACAGCCATGCACCACCTGTACACCGACTAAAAGGGGCTACATCTCTGCAGCTTTCCGGTGTATGTCAAACCCAGGTAAGGTTCTTCGCGTTGCATCGAATTAATCCGCATGCTCCGCCGCTTGTGCGGGCCCCCGTCAATTCCTTTGAGTTTTAGCCTTGCGGCCGTACTCCCCAGGCGGGGCGCTTAATGCGTTAGCTGCGGCACGGAATCCGTGGAATGGACCCCACACCTAGCGCCCAACGTTTACGGTGTGGACTACCAGGGTATCTAATCCTGTTCGCTCCCCACACTTTCGCTCCTCAGCGTCAGGTAATTCCCAGAGAACCGCCTTCGCCACCGGTGTTCCTCCTGATATCTGCGCATTTCACCGCTACACCAGGAATTCCGTTCTCCCCTGAATACCTCTAGTCTGCCCGTATCGAAAGCCAGCACCGAGTTAAGCCCGGTGTTTTCACTCCCGACGCGACAAACCGCCTACGAGCCCTTTACGCCCAATAATTCCGGACAACGCTCGCACCCTACGTATTACCGCGGCTGCTGGCACGTAGTTGGCCGGTGCTTCTTCTGTGGGTACCGTCACTTGCGCTTCGTCCCCACTGAAAGAGGTTTACAACCCGAAGGCAGTCATCCCTCACGCGGCGTTGCTGGATCAGGCTTCCGCCCATTGTCCAATATTCCCCACTGCTGCCTCCCGTAGGAGTCTGGGCCGTGTCTCAGTCCCAGTGTGGCCGGTCACCCTCTCAGGCCGGCTACCCGTCGAAGCCTTGGTAGGCCATTACCCCACCAACAAGCTGATAGGCCGCGAGCACATCCCCCACCGAAAAACTTTCCACACAGAACCCATGCAGGTCTGTGTCGTATCCGGTATTAGACCCCGTTTCCGAGGCTTATCCCGAAGTGAGGGGCAGATTACTCACGTGTTACTCACCCGTTCGCCGCTCGTGTACCCCGAAGGGCCTTACCGCTCGACTTGCATGTGTTAAGCACGCCGCCAGCGTTCGTCCTGAGCCAGGATCAAACTCTCCGTTGAAAAACAACACCACACCTTCCCCCTTGAGGGCCGATGCAGCAAAAAGAGATGCCCCCGACAAGAGAACAAAACTGACAATTGCCAGAATCATCGTCTTACCAAAGAAACCATCAACCACACCCACCCCAAAAGGGCTTCGGTGATCGACGGGGCATAACAAACTAATTCGTCGACTATGACACACTGTTGAGTTCTCAAGAATCAGACGCACACCGTCCTGCAACCTCTCGGCTCCAGCGGCGGGGCAACCTGCAGAAACTTACCCCTCGGGGTGTACCGCGTCAACTCGGTGAGCTGGGCGGTGCGACCTTCATGGTGTTTCTTTGCCGGGACATGCCTCAGCCACTCGGTTTCGACCCTCTGGGCCGCGAGTGGAGCTGCGTGCTCCGGCAGAACAGAACGTTACACAGGGGTGGACGCCGGCTCAAATCGGGGGGTCCTGGGACCGCTCAGCGAGGTCGCCTCGGGACGGCCGGACGGTACGTCGAGACGCTGCGCTCCCCCGGCAGCCAGAAGCGCCACGGCCGGTCGGGCGCTCCCCGCAGGCCCACCCGAGGTCCGGACTCCCACTCCCGGGGTGGCTCCCCCGGGTGCAGCCGGACGGGCCCGGACACGAGGTCGCCACCCCCGTGCTCCAGCCCGATCCCCAGCGCCTGGCACAGCCGCGCCGGGCCCCGGGCGAGGTCGCGCTCGCTGGAGCGGGGTCGTCGGGAGCGGGCCAGCTCGACGCCCTCGACCACCTCACCGGCCCGCAGCAGCACCGCGGCCGCGCGGCCCTCGGGGCCGACCACGACGTTGGCGCACACGTGCATGCCGTAGCTGAAGTAGGTGTAGAGCCGACCGGCGGGACCGAACATCACCTCGGTGCGGGGCGTGGGCCCTCGGTAGGCGTGCGACCCGGGGTCGTCCTGGCCGGCGTACGCCTCGACCTCGGTGAGGCGCACGGCCACGTCGCCGTGGCGCAGGACGGCGCCGAGCAGGAGGGGTGCCACCTGCTCGGCGTCCCCCGCCAGCAGCGGGAGCAGCTCAGGCGAGGTGCTCACGCAGGCCACCGGCCCGGGCCACCAGCTCGTCGAGCTGCTCGCGCACCCGCACCGGTGCGGTGCCGCCGCGGCCGTCACGCGAGGCGACCGAGCCGCCGGCGGTCAGCACCTCGCGCACCTGGGGCGTCAGCTCCGGCGAGATCTCGCGGAACTGCTCGTCACTGAGGTCCGCCAGCTCCACGTCCAGCTCCTCGCAGCGGCGTACGCACGCGCCGGCCACCTCGTGGGCGACCCGGAAGGGCACGTTCTGGCGCACCAGCCACTCCGCGACGTCGGTGGCCAGGGAGAAGCCCTGGGGTGCCAGCTCGGCCATCCGCTCACCGTCGAACTCGAGGGTGGCGATCATCCCGGTGAACGCCGGCAGCAGGACCTCGAGGGTGTCCACCGAGTCGAAGACCGGCTCCTTGTCCTCCTGCAGGTCGCGGTTGTAGGCCAGCGGCAGCGCCTTGAGGGTGGCCATCAGCCCCGCCAGGTTGCCGATGAGCCGCCCTGCCTTGCCGCGGGCCAGCTCGGCGATGTCGGGGTTCTTCTTCTGCGGCATGATGCTCGACCCGGTCGACCAGGAGTCGTGCAGCGTGACGAAACCGAACTCCTTGGTGGCCCAGAGGATGACCTCCTCGGCGAGCCGGCTCACGTCGATGCCGATCTGGGCGGTCACGAAGGCCAGCTCGGCCACGAAGTCGCGCGCCGACGTGCCGTCGATGGAGTTGGCGCTGGACCCGCTGAACCCGAGCTCGGCCGCCACCAGGGTGGGGTCGAGGCCCAGGCTCTGCCCGGCCAGGGCCCCCGAGCCGTACGGCGAGTCGGCGGCCACGCGGGCGTCCCAGTCGGCGAGGCGGTCCACGTCGCGCAGCAACGGCCAGGCGTGCGCCAGCAGGTGGTGCGCGAGCAGCACCGGCTGGGCGTGCTGCAGGTGCGTGCGCCCCGGCATGATCGTGGGCTCGGCGTCCTCGCCGCCCAAGTGGGCCCGGGCCTGTCCGGCCAGGGCGTCGACGAGGTCGAGGACCTGGGCCGCGACCACCCGTGCGTGGTCGCGCAGGAAGACCTTGAACAGGGTGGCGATCTGGTCGTTGCGGGAGCGCCCGGCACGCAGCCGTCCGCCGATGTCGACGCCGACCTCCTCGAGCAGCAGCCGTTCGAGGGCGCCGTGGACGTCCTCGTCGGAGGGGTCGGGGTGCAGCTCGCCGCCCGCGTGCCGCTCCCCCAGGACGTCGAGGCCCCGGAGCAGCTCGGTGTGGTCGGCGGCGGTGAGCAGCCCCGAGCGGTGCAGGGCGTTGGCGTGGGCGCGCGACCCCGCGAGGTCGTACGGCGTGAGCCGCCAGTCGAAGTGGGTGGAGCGCGAGAGTGCCTCCAGCTCGGGCGAGGGACCGCCGGCGAACCGACCGCCCCACAGCTTGCCGGTGTTGGTCGCGTCCTGCTTGCCCGGCTGATGACGTGTCACGCTGGTGCTGCTCCTCTCGCCGCGACGATCGCGGCGCTCATGATCTCAGGCAGGTCGGGGGCCACGAGGCGGCCGTCCGCCGCGACGTCGCGCGGGGTCCACCACCGGGCCTCCACGACGTTGTCGACCTCGCCGGGCTCCAGGTGCTCGAAGGTGAGCCGCACCTCGCGCTCCAGGTGGAGGGCGAAGAACGTGGAGTCGCCCAGGTAGGCGCGACCGTCGTAGGTGAAGTGGCGCCGGTCGCGGTGGAACGGGCCCACCAGCTGCGTGGCGGCCACGACGACGCCGGTCTCCTCGTGGAGCTCGCGCAGCGCGGCCTCCACGTGGGTCTCGCCCGGGTCCAGCGCACCCCCGACGGTGCCCCAGCGCAGCTGGCCGGGCCGCCCGGGGTCCTGGTCGAGCAGCAGCAGGCACTCGCCTGCCGGGCTGACCGGGAGCACCCGGGCGGTCGCGCGCAGCACCGGTTCCATCAGTGGGGACCCATCAGTCGGTGCCGGACTCCATCGCCGCGGCGTCGAGCGCCTCGTCGTCGATGTCGTCGGGCGAGCGCGGGTTGTCGGCGATCCTGTTCGCACCACCGGGCTCGAGCTCGCCGTAGAGCGTGCCGTTCTCGACCAGGACCTGGCCCTGGTCCAGCGGCTGGCCCGCGTACAGCTCGAGCTTCGCGCGGCTGTCGGCGATGTCGAGGTTGCGCATCGTGAGCTGGCCGATGCGGTCCAGCGGGCCGAAGGCGGAGTTCTCGGTGCGCTCCATCGACAGCTTGTCGGGGTGGTAGGAGAACGCCGGTCCGTCGGTGGACAGGATCGAGTAGTCCTCGCCGCGGCGCAGCCGCAGCACCACCTCGCCGGTGACCAGCGAGGCCACCCAGCGCTGCAGGGCCTCGCGGATCATCAGCGCCTGCGGGTCCAGCCACCGGCCCTCGTACAGCAACCGGCCCAGGCGGCGGCCGTCGTTGTGGAAGCTGGCGATGGTGTCCTCGTTGTGGATGGCGTTGAGCAGCCGCTCGTAGGCGATCCACAGCAGCGCCATCCCGGGCGCCTCGTAGATGCCGCGCGACTTCGCCTCGATGATGCGGTTCTCGATCTGGTCGGACATGCCCAGGCCGTGGCGCCCGCCGATCGTGTTGGCCTCGTGCACCAGGTCGACCGGGTCCTCGAAGCGCGTCCCGTTGATCGCGACCGGACGACCGGCCTCGAAGGTGATGCTCACGTCCTCGGTGGGGATCTCCACCTCGGGGTCCCAGAACTTCACGCCCATGATCGGCTCGACGACCTCGAGCGAGGTGTCGAGGTGCTCGAGCATCTTCGCCTCGTGGGTGGCGCCCCAGATGTTGGCGTCGGTGGAGTACGCCTTCTCCTTGGAGTCGCGGTAGGGCAGGTTGTGCTCGGTGAGCCACTGGCTCATCTCGTCCCGGCCACCGAGCTCGTGCACGAAGTCGGCGTCGAGCCACGGCTTGTAGATGCGCAGGTCGGGGTTGGCCAGCAGGCCGTAGCGGTAGAACCGCTCGATGTCGTTGCCCTTGAAGGTCGAGCCGTCACCCCAGATGTCCACGCCGTCCTCGTGCATGGCGCGCACCAGCATGGTGCCGGTCACCGCGCGGCCCAGGGGCGTGGTGTTGAAGTAGGTCCGGCCGCCGGAGCGGATGTGGAAGGCGCCGCACGCGATGGCGGCGAAGCCCTCCTCGACCAGCTGGGTGCGGCAGTCGACGGCGCGGGCGATCTCGGCGCCGTACTCGCGCGCCCGGTCGGGGACGCCCGAGATGTCCGGCTCGTCGTACTGGCCGATGTCGGCGGTGTAGGTGCAGGGCACCGCGCCCTTGTCTCGCATCCACGCGACGGCGACGGAGGTGTCGAGACCTCCGGAGAACGCGATGCCGACGCGCTCCCCCTTGGGCAGCGTGGTCAGGACCTTGCTCATGCGCGCTCCTCGTTGTGAAGAC
The DNA here is from genome assembly GCF_001653335.1 of Nocardioides dokdonensis FR1436. Lineage (NCBI taxonomy): Bacteria > Bacillati > Actinomycetota > Actinomycetes > Propionibacteriales > Nocardioidaceae > Nocardioides > Nocardioides dokdonensis. The sequence goes on along the minus strand of NZ_CP015079.1, from coordinate 3,205,333 downwards.
TGTGGTTCGTGGCGGGGTTCGTGGCGGGGTTCGTGATGGGGTTCGTGGGGTCGTACGTCGGGTGCTCGGCCATGTCGAGGAAGCGGCGCGCCAGGGCGTCGCCCCCGGTCGGCTCGCGGCCGATCACCAGGACCGTGTCGTCGCCGGCGATGGTGCCGAGGACGTCGGGGAACTCGGCCTTGTCGAAGGCCGAGCCCAGGAACTGTGCGGCGCCGGGCGGGGTGCGCAGCACCACCAGGTTGGCGGTGGCGTCGGCGCTGACGAGCAGCTCGGCGCACAGGCGGGCCAGGCGCGCACGCCCGGCCGAGGAGTCCGTCGGCGCGACCGGTCGCCGGTCGCCGCCCTCGGCGGGGACCGCGTAGACCAGCGCACCGGAGGCCGCGGGGACCTTCACGGCCTCGAGCTCGACCAGGTCGCGCGACAGGGTCGCCTGGGTGACCCGGACACCGCTGCCGGCCAGCAGCAGCGCCAGCTCGCTCTGGGAGTGCACCTCGTGGGTGCTCACCAGCTCGACGATGCGCTGGTGCCGGGCGTTCTTGGTGGTGGGCCGCATGGCGAACTCGGTCATGCCGGGTCACCGCCCACGGGTGGCGGGGCGCCGTCGGCGAGGAGGAAGGCCAGCACCGCCTTCTGGGCGTGCCGACGGTTCTCGGCCTCGTCCCACACGGCGCTCTGCGGGCCGTCGAGCACCTCGGCGGTGATCTCCTTGCCGCGGTAGGCCGGCAGGCAGTGCAGCACCACGGCGTCGGGGGCGGCGTGGGCCAGGAGGTCGGCAGTCAGCGACCAGTCGCCGAAGACCACCTCGCGGGCCTGCTCCTCGTTCTCCTTGCCCATCGAGATCCAGGTGTCGGTGACCACGACGTCGGCGCCGGCGACGGCCTTGACCGGGTCGGGCACGGCGAGGGCCGAGCCGCCGGTGGTGGCCCCGATCTCGGTGGCGCGCTGGATCATCTCCGGAGCCGGCATGAAGCCCTCCGGGGCGCTGACCCGCACGTGCATGCCGGCCGTGGTGCCGGCCAGCAGCCAGGAGTTGCCCATGTTGCAGGCCGCGTCGCCGACGAAGGCCACGGTGAGCCCGGCCAACCCGCCGCACCGCTCCCGCACGGTGAGCAGGTCGGCGATCAGCTGGCAGGGGTGGAAGTCGTCGGTGAGGGCGTTGACGACGGGTACGCCGGAGTGCGCGGCCATCAGCTCGAGGTCGGACTGGTGGAAGGTGCGCCAGACCACCGCCGAGACCTGACCGCCCAGCACGCGGGCGACGTCCTCGACCGACTCGCGGATGCCGATGCCGGCCAGCCGCCCCTCGACCAGCAGCGGGTTCCCGCCGAGCTCGGCGATGCCGGCCCCGAAGGAGGTCTGGGTGCGCAGGGTGGGCTTGTCGAAGATCATCGCGACCGACTGCGGACCCACCAGCGGCTTCGCGTCGTACGGCGCTCGCTTCATGGCCGCTGCGAGGTCCAGGACCTGGGCCTGCTGCTCGGGCCCGAGGTCGTCGTCGCGCAGGAAGTGCAGCGTCATCAGGTGCCCGCCTCGTCCAGGATCGTGGGCCACGCGGTGAGGAACGACTCGATGTCGGCGTCGGTGAGCACCAGCGGCGGCGCGAGACGGATGCGGCTCGGCGTGGGCATGTTGACGATGAAGCCGGCCCGTTGGGCCGCCTCGACGACCGCGGCCGCGGTCTCGCTGACCAGGTCGAGGCCGATGAGCAGCCCCTCGCCGCGCACCTCGGTGACCCGGGCGTCGGCAGCCAGGCCCTCGCGCAGGCGCTCACCGGCGCGGCGGACGTGCTCGAGCAGCCCGTCCTCCTCGATGGTGCGGATCACGGCGAGCGCCGCGGCGCAGGCCACCGGGCTGCCACCGAAGGTGGTCCCGTGGTTGCCGGGCTCGAGCAGGTCGGCCGCGCGCCCCAGACCCACGACGGCACCGATCGGGTAGCCGCCGCCGAGGCCCTTGGCGAGGGTCAGGATGTCGGGGACGACGTGGCCGGCGTGGGCGAACCAGTCGCCGGTGCGGCCCATGCCGGTCTGCACCTCGTCGAGCCACAGCAGCGCGCCGGACTCGTCGGCCAGCGCCCGGGCGGCGCGGAGGTAGCCCGCGGGTGCCATCACGACACCGGCCTCGCCCTGGATCGGCTCGAGCAGGATGGCCGCCGTGGTCTCGGTGACGGCCTCGCGCAGCGCGTCGACGTCGCCGTACGGGACGAAGGTGACGTCGCCGGGCAGCGGCTCGAAGGGCTCGCGGTAGGCGGCCTTGGAGGTGAGCGCCAGGGCGCCCATGGTCCGGCCGTGGAAGCCGCCCTCGGCGACGACGACGTGGGTCCGCCCGGTGCGCCGGGTCATCTTGAAGGCGGCCTCGTTGGCCTCGGCGCCGGAGTTGGCCAGGAAGACCTTGCCGGGACCGGCGCCGACCAGGGCGACGAGCTTCTCGGCCAGCTCGACCTGCGGGACGGAGGTGAAGAAGTTGGAGATGTGCCCGAGCGTGGAGAGCTGGTCGGTGACCGCGGCGACCAGCGCCGGGTGGGCGTGGCCGAGGGCGTTGACGGCGATCCCGCCGAGCAGGTCGACGTACTCCTTGCCGTCGGCATCCCAGACGTGGGCACCCTCGCCGCGCACCAGGGTGAGCTTGGGCGGGCCGAAGGTGTTCATCAGCGACGCGGCGTACCGCTCCCCGACCTGCTGGCCGGTCTGCAGCTCCGTGTGGCCGCTCACTTGCGCACCGCCTTCTGCCGTGCCTTGCGCACCTTGGTCTCGACGCCGGGCAGCACCTGGGTTCCGACGCCCTCGTTGGTGAACAGCTCGAGGAGCACCGCGTGCTTCTCGCGCCCGTCCACCACGGTCGCGCGCGGGACGCCCTCGGCGACCGCCTTGCGGCAGGCCTCCATCTTGGGGACCATCCCGGCGGCCAGGCTCGGCAGCATGTCGGCGAGCGCCTCGGGGCTGATCTCGTAGATCACGTCGTCGCTGTCGGGCCAGTCGCGGTAGAGGCCCTCGACGTCGGTGAGCACCAGCAGCTTCTCGGCGCCGAGCGCGACGGCCAGGGCGGCGGCCGCGGTGTCGGCGTTGACGTTGTGCACCAGTCCGTCGACGTCCGGGGCGACGCTGGAGACCACGGGGATCCGACCGGCGTCGATCAGGTCGCGCACCGCCTCGGGGCGGACCTTGGCGACCTCGCCCACCAGCCCGAGGTCGACCTCCTCGCCGTCGACGATGGTGTTGGTCGGCTCGGCCGTGAACAGCCCGGCGTCCTCGCCGGACAGGCCGACCGCCAGCGGGCCGTGCTCGTTGATGAGACCGACCAGCTCGCGCTGCACCTGGCCGACCAGCACCATCCGGACCACGTCCATGGCCTCGGGGGTGGTCACCCGCAGCCCGCCGCGGAACTCGGACTCGATGCCGAGCTTGTCCAGCATCGCCGAGATCTGCGGTCCGCCGCCGTGCACGACGACCGGGCGGAAGCCGGCGAAGCGCAGGAAGGCGATGTCCTCGGCGAAGGCGCGCTTGAGGACGTCGTCGGTCATCGCGTTGCCGCCGTACTTCACCACCACGACCTTGCCGTGGTAGCGCTTGAGCCACGGCAGGGCCTCGGAGAGGACGACTGCCTTCTCGGGATCGGCGGGCTGGACCTCGCTGAAGATCATCTGCTCGTTCCTAGGCGTGCTCATGAGGAGTACGCGCTGTTCTCGTGGACGTAGGCGTGGGTCAGGTCGTTGGTCCACACGGTCGCGCGCTCGGTGCCCGACTTCAGGTCGATCGTCACGCTGACCTCGCGGGCCGACAGGTCGACGGTCTCGGGGTCGGCGTGCGGAGTGGACTCGCGGCACACCCAGACGCCGTTCATGGCGACGTCGAGGTCCGCGGGGTCGAAGGTGGCCTGCGTGGTGCCGACACTGGCCAGCACCCGCCCCCAGTTGGGGTCCTGGCCGAAGATCGCGGCCTTGAAGAGGTTCGAGCGGGCGACGCTGCGCCCGACCTCGACCGCCTCGTCCTCGGTCGCCGCGTTGAGCGTCGTGATCGCGATCTCGTGGTCGGCGCCCTCGGCGTCCTTCAGCAGCTGCATCGCCAGGTCCGTGCAGACCTGGGTCAGCGCCTCCGTGAAGTCGTCGGGGCTGGGGGTGATGCTGCTGGCGCCGCTGGCCATGACGGTGACGGTGTCGTTGGTCGACATGCAGCCGTCGGAGTCGAGCCGGTCGAAGGAGACCCGCGTGGCCGCGCGCAGCGCGACGTCGAGCTCGTCGGCCGGGACCACGGCGTCGGTGGTGATGACGACCAGCATCGTGGCCAGCTGCGGGGCCAGCATGCCGGCACCCTTGGCCATCCCGCCGATGCTCCAGCCCGCGCCCTCGACGACGACCTGCTTGCTGACCGAGTCGGTGGTCATGATCGCCTCGGCGGCGTCGTTCCCGCCCTCCCCGGACAGGGCGGCGTACGCCGCGTCGACGCCCGCCAGGACCTGCTCGCGGTCGTTGACCAGCCCGATCAGCCCGGTGGAGCACACGACCACGTCGCCGGCGGCGATGCCGACGTGCTCGGCGACCTTCTCGGCCACGGCGTGGGTGGTCTGGAAGCCCTCGGGGCCGGTGTAGCAGTTGGCGCCGCCGGAGTTCAGCACGACCGCGCGCACGGTGCCGTCCTTGACGACCTCCTGGCTCCACAGCACCGGGTTCGCCTTGCAGCGGTTGGCGGTGAAGACGGAGGCGGAGTCGAAGCGCGGGCCGGCGTTGACGACCAGCGCCACGTCCTTGGCGCCCGTCGACTTCAGGCCGGCGGGGACGCCGGCGGCGGAGAAGCCCTGCGGGGTGGTGATGCTCATCAGGGAGCCAGTCCGATCGTGGTCAGGCCCGTGCCCTCATCGAGGCCGAGCGCGAGGTTCATGCACTGGACGGCGGCGCCGGCGGTGCCCTTGGCGAGGTTGTCGACGGCGCCGACGGCGACCAGGCGCCCCGCGACCTCGTCGACGGTGACCTGGAGGTGGAGGGCGTTCGAGCCGATCACCGACTTGGTCTGGGGCCACTGCCCCCTCGGCAGCACGTGCACGAACGGCTCGTGGGCGTAGGCCTGCGCGTAGATGGCGTGCGCCTCCTCGGCGTCGACCTCGTGGCCGGCGCGCAGGTCGGCGGAGCAGGTGGCCAGGATGCCGCGCGACATCGGGACCAGCAGCGGCGTGAAGCTCACGGCCACCGTCTCGTCGACGAGCGCGGAGAGGTTCTGGGTGATCTCGGGCGTGTGCCGGTGGTCGCCGCCGACGCCGTAGGCGCTGGCGTTGCCCATGATCTCGGAGCCCAGGAGGTGCGACTTGGCGGCCTTCCCGGCCCCGCTGGTGCCGCTGGCCGCGACGATCGACACGCGCGGCTCGACGATGCCGGCCGCCACGGCGGGAGCCAGGCTGAGCGTCGACACGGTGGGGTAGCAGCCCGGCACCGCGATGCGCCGCGCGCCGCGCAACTCCTGACGCTGCCCGGGCAGCTCGGGCAGGCCGTAGGGCCACGTGCCGGCGTGCTCGCCGCCGTAGAACTTGGCCCACTCCCCCGCGTCGCGCAGCCGGAAGTCGGCACCGCAGTCGATGACGACGGTGTCGTCGCCCAACTGGGCGGCCACCTCGCCGGACTGGCCGTGCGGCAGGGCGAGGAACACGACGTCGTGGCCGCTGAGCACCTCGATGGTGGTCGGCTCGAGCACCCGGTCGGCCAGCGGCACCAGGTGGGGCTGCAGCGCGCCCAGCGGCTGCCCGGCGTTCGAGGCCCCCGTCAACGCACCGATCTCGACCTCGGGATGGGACAGCAGCAGTCGGAGGACCTCACCTCCGGCGTACCCGCTCGCTCCGGCCACGGCCACTCGCACTTTCGCCATATGCAGGACTATACGCATCACTGCATGAGGCTGTACAACCGGGGGTCGAGTCGGCCCAGATGTTCAGCCGAGTCGGCGCAGATCTCCCCACAGGGGAAACATTTGCGCCGACTCAGCGCGACATTTGGGCCGGGTCAGCGCTGGACCGCCCCGACGCGCTCGGCGGCGAGCGCCACGGCGGCCTCGCGGGCGGTCGCGGCCTCGCCCTCGGCCAGGGTCCGGTCCGGGGCGCGCAGCCGCAGCGCGAACGCCAACGACTTCCTGCCCTCGCCGACCTGGTCGCCGGTGTAGACGTCGAAGAGGCGCACCGACTCGAGCAGCTCGCCGGCGCCCTCGCGCAGCGCCGACTCGACGGCGCCTGCCGGCACGTCCTGGTCGACGACCAGCGCGACGTCCTCCTTGGCGACCGGGTAGGTCGAGAAGGACGGCGCCGGGCGCAGGTCCACGGCACGCTCCAGCAGCAGGTCGAGGTCGGCCTCGGCGGCCACCGAGCGTGCGGGCAGCCCGAAGGCGGCGCACACGCGCGGGTGCAGCTCGCCGGCGTGACCGACGACGACCCCGTCGACGACGAGCTCGGCGCAGCGGCCCGGGTGCCAGGGGGCGCGGGTGGCCGCCCGGGTCTCGAGCGCGAGACCGAGGGAGTCGGTCACCCCGCGGACGGCAGCGACGGCGTCGGACCAGTCGACGGGTCGACCCGGGCCCCACCAGCCGGAGGCGTCGGCCTCGCCGACGGCGACCAGACCCAGGTGCGCCGGCTGGGCCGGCAGCGCCTTCTCCAGCTCCGCGAGCTCGGCGTCCGTGGGGCGCCGGTCGACGGGCAGGATCGGCGCCGGGCCGCTCTCGCGGGGCGTGGTCACGGGTGCGTTCTCGAAGATCGCGAACGAGGTCGTGCCGTGCCCGACGTTCTTCGCCGCGGCCCGCAGGAGGCCGGGAAGCAGCGTCGACGTCATGTACGGCGCCTCGGCGCTGAGGGGGTTGCTCAGCCGCAGCAACGAGCGCCGGTCGTCGTCCTCGGGCAGGCCGAGGAGGTCGAGGTCCTCGCCGCCGACGAACGGGAAGGTGAGGACCTCCACGAAGCCCTGGCCGGCCATGGTGCGGCCGACCCGACGGCGCAGCCGCTGCTCACGGGTCAGGCCCCGTCCCGAGGGCGGGGTCGGCAGGACCGAGGGGACCCGGTCGTAGCCCACGACCCGGACGACCTCCTCGGAGAAGTCCTGGCTGTCGGTGAGGTCGGGGCGCCACTGCGGCGGCACGACGCTGAGGGTGCTGCCCTCGACCCGGACCTCGCAGCCGACGGCGCGCAGGTGCGCGACCGCGGTCTCGTCGTCGATCGGCATCCCGCTGACCCGGCGGGCCAGGTCGGCGGCCACCGGGACCGCCTCGCGCGGCGCCGGGGTGCCCACGACGGTGACGCCGGGGTCGACGGTGCCGCCGCCGTACGTCGTCAGCAGCTCGACCACGCGGTCGGCCGCGGGCTCGCAGGTGGTCGGGTCGGCACCGCGCTCGTTGCGCTTGCCCGCCTCCGAGCTGATCTTGTGCCGCTTGCCGGTGCGGAACATCGACACCGCGTCCCAGTGCGCGGCCTCGACCAGCACCCGGGTGGTGGTCGCAGACATCTCGGTCGTCTCGCCACCCATCACGCCGCCGAGCCCGATGAGGCCGGAGTCGTCGGTGACCACGAGGTCCTCGGACGACAGGGTGCGGCGGGTGCCGTCGAGCGTGGTCAGCTGCTCGCCCTGCGCCGCGCGGCGGACCCGGACGGTGCCCTGCACCTTGTCGGCGTCGTAGCCGTGGATCGGTCGACCGGTCTCCAGCATCACGTAGTTGGTGATGTCGACGGCCAGGGAGATGGGGCGCATCCCGGCCATCCGGATGCGGTCGGCGATGAACGCGGGGGTCGGTGCGGTGGGGTCGAAGCCGCTGACGGTGCGGGCCACGAAGACCGGGCAGCCGGTCGGGTCCTCCACCTCGACGGGCCACCCCGCGTCGTCGGCGGCGGGCACGTCGCGGTCGGCGGGGTCGGCGTACGGCGCGTCGAAGGCCAGCGCGGCCTCGCGGGCGACGCCGCGCAGCGACAGCGCGTAGGCACGGTCGGGGTTGATCTCGAACTCGATGATCTCTTCGTCGAAGCCGAGCAGCGGACGCACGTCCTGGCCCGGCTCCCCCGCGTCGGCGGGCAGCACGATGATGCCGTCGTGGTCGGTGCCCAGACCCAGCTCGGCCGCCGAGCAGATCATCCCGGCCGAGACGTGGCCGTAGGTCTTGCGGGCGCTGATCGCGAACCCGCCGGGCAGCACGCCGCCCGGCAGCACGGTCACGACGAGGTCGCCGGGGGCGAAGTTGTGCGCGCCGCAGACGATGCCCTGGGGCTCGCCGGTGCCGTTGGCGTCCGCGACGTCGACGGTGCACCAGTTGATGGTCTTGCCGTTCTTCTGCGGCTCGGGCTCCATCGTGAGCACCCGGCCCACGACCAGCGGCCCGGTGATGTCCTCACCGGGGCGCTCGACGGCCTCGAGCTTCAGACCCAGCATGGTCAGGCGGTCGGTGAGCTCCTCGGTGCCCACCTCGGCGGGCAGGTCGACGTACTCACGGATCCAGGAGACGGGTGCCTTCATGATTCCTCAGATCTCGGTGCCGAATGCGGCGCTGAACCGGACGTCGCCCTCGAAGAGCGGGCGCAGGTCCTCCAGGCCGTGGCGGAACATGAACGAGCGGTCGATGCCCATGCCGAAGGCGAAGCCGCTGTAGACGTCGGGGTCGACGCCGCAGGCCACCAGGACCCGCGGGTTGACCACGCCGCAGCCGCCCCACTCGATCCAGCCCTCGCCGCGGCAGGTGCGGCACAGAATGTCTCCGTCGTGAAGCGGGAAGACGCTCGAGGCTGGGACCATGCCCTCGCCGCGGCAGACGAAGCAGAGCACGTCGACCTCGGCCGACGGCTCGGTGAAGGGGAAGTAGGAGGGACGGAACCGGGTGGTGATCCCGTCGCCGAACAGCTGGCCGGCGAAGTGGTCGAGGGTGCCCTTGAGGTGCGCCATCGTGATGCCCTTGTCGACCACGAGGCCCTCGACCTGGTGGAACATCGGGCTGTGCGTGGCGTCGTACTCGTCGGTGCGGAAGACCCGACCGGGGCACACGACGTAGATCGGTGGCTCGCGCGTGAGCATGGTGCGCGCCTGCACCGGTGAGGTCTGGGTGCGCAGCACGACGTGGTGGTCGGCGGGCTCGGTCCAGAACGTGTCCTGCATGGTGCGCGCCGGGTGGTCCGGGCCCAGGTTGAGGGCGTCGAAGTTCAACCACTCTGCCTCGACCACCGGGCCCTCGGCGACCTCCCAGCCCATCGCGACGAACAGGTCGGCGATCAGCTCGGACTGCAGGGTGAGCGGGTGCCGGCTGCCGGGGCGGCGGCGGTCGGTGGGCAGCGTGACGTCGACGGTCTCCACGACGAGCATCTGCTCCTCGTGCTCGGCCTCGAGCACGACCTGGCGCTTGCCGAGCGCCTGGTTGATCGCGCCGCGGGCCTGGCCCACGCGCTGACCGGCCTCCTTGCGCGCCTGCGGCGGCAGGGCCCCGATCTCGCGGTTGGCCAGCGCCAGCGGCGAGCGGTCCCCCGCGTGCTCGAGGCGCACCTGCTTGAGCGCCTCGAGGTCGGCGGCCGCGGCGATCGCCGCGAGTGCGGCGTCGCGGGCTGCTTCGACCTCCTCCGCCTGGAGCGGGGTGACCTCGACGGGGTCGTAGTCGCTGTTCGGGCCCGACATCACTGCCTCTCGCTGGTAGCTCGGGCGAAGTCTAGGAAGCCAGGCCCGGTCCCGACGAACCGGGACCGCTCAGGCGTCGTCGGCGACCGGCCAGGTCACCCCGACCCGGGCGCCCCCGCCCGGCGCGTCGTCGATGGCCACGTGGCCGCCGTGGGCCCGGGTCAGCCCCCCGACGATGTACATGCCCAGCCCGGAGCCGCCGCGGGCGCCGCCCTTCCAGAACTTCGTGAACACCCGCCGGCGCAGCTCCTCGGGGATGCCCTCCCCCTGGTCCTGGACCGTGATCCGCACAGCCGTCGCGGACTCCGTGGCCGCCCCTGGCTGGGCCTCCACCCGCTCGAGCGTCACCCGCACGGTGCCCTCGCCGTGGCGTACGGCGTTCTCCACGAGGTTGGTCAGCACCTGCACGAGCTTGTCCGGGTCGGCCTGGACCGGGGGCAGGTCGTCGGGCGCGTCCAGGACGATCTCGCGGCTGGTCGCGGCCCGGACCGAGTCGACCACCCGGCCGGTGACCACGGCGACGTCGGTGGGGCGCGGGTAGAGCTGCAGACGCCCGGTGTCGATGCGGGCGACGTCGAGCAGCTCCGCGATCAACCGGCTGAGCCGGTCGGAGTCGGAGGCCACGGTGGTGAGCATCAGCTTCTTCTGGTCGTCGTTGAGCTTGTCCCACCGGTTGAGCAGCGCCTGGACGAACCCCTTCACCCCGGTCAGGGGCGAGCGCAGCTCGTGGGCGACCGTGGCCACCAGGTCGGAGCGCTCACGGTCCAGCCGGGCCCGGCCGCGCCCGGAGCGCAGGGTGATCGCGACCCGGTCGACCGGCTCGCTCAGGGCGGTGCGGTGGATCCGCGCCGAGACCAGGACCTCGCTGCCGTCGGGCAGCAGCCAGGGCTGCTCGGGGACCGCGGTGCGGGTGGCCAGCCCCTGGAAGGGCGAGTTTGATGCGCACCAGGAGGCGCCCTCCTGGTCCTGCAGGCGCAGCACCTCGGACAACGGACGACCGGGGGCGTCGGCGGCCACCAGCCCGAGCATCCGGGCCGCGGGCGCGGAGACGTGGTGCACCCGCCCGTCCCCGCCGGCCAGGACCACGCCGTCGGGCAGGTCGTCGAGCACGGCTCGGACCTCGTCGGACGGCGGGCGCGGGACCGGGGTCATGGCCACAGCCTAGGAGCCGGCTCAGCCGCGGCGGTGGTGCCGGGCGGTCTCGTAGAGGCACAGCGCGGCCGCGGTGGAGAGGTTCAGGCTCTCGGCGCGACCGTGGATGGGGATCGCGACGCGGTGGTCGGCCAGCGCAGCGAGGTCCTCGGGCAGGCCCCAGGCCTCGTTGCCGAGCAACCAGGCGACCGGGCCCTCGAGGGGCGCGTCGGCGTAGAGGTCGCGCTCACCGGCGCCGTCGGCGGCCAGCACCGTCAGGCCCGCCGCCCGGGCGGCCCGGACCGCGGCGGCGGCGTCGGGCTCGACCACCACGGGCAGGTGGAAGAGGGAGCCGACCGAGGCGCGCACGGTCTTGGGGTTGTAGGCGTCGACCGAGCTGCCGGCCAGCACGACGGCGTCGGCACCGGCCGCGTCGGCGCAGCGGATCACGGTGCCGGCGTTCCCGGGGTCGCGCACGTCGGCGCAGATGGCCAGCAGCCGGGGCGCGCTCGCCAGCACCTCGTCGAGGCCGACATCGAGGAAGTGGCACACCCCGACCAGGCCCGCCGGGCTGACGGCGTCGCTGAGCGAGGCCAGGGCGCGGTCGTCGACCGTCGTCCAGGCGACGTCGGCCTCGCGCGCGGCGCGGGCCAGGGCGTCGTACCGCTCGGTGGCGGCGGGGGTCGCGAAGACCTCCACGAGCCGCCCCGGCACCTCGAGGGCGCCCTCGACGGCCTTCGGGCCGTCAGCGAGGAACAGCCGCCGTTCGGAGCGAACCGAGCGGCGGCTGAGCCTGCGTGCGTCCTTGACGCGGGCGTTGCCCGCGACGAGGGGAGCCGAGGGGCCCAAGGAGGGAGTCAGGCCGAGGCCTCGGCCTTGGGCGCGTTGACGTCCTCGGGCAGGGCCTTCTTGGCGGCCTCGACGAGGGCGTTGAACGCCGCGACGTCGTTGACGGCCATCTCGGCCATGATCTTGCGGTCGACCTCGATGCCGGCCAGGTTCAGACCCTGGATGAAGCGGTTGTACGTCATGCCCTGGGCACGAGCCGCCGCGTTGATCCGCTGGATCCACAGCTTGCGGAAGTTGCCCTTGTTCTTGCGCCGGTCGTTGTAGTTGTAGACCAGGGAGTGGGTGACCTGCTCCTTGGCCTTCCGGTACAGGCGCGAGCGCTGGCCGCGGTAGCCGCTGGCGCGCTCGAGGGTGGTACGACGCTTCTTCTGGGCGTTCACTGCGCGCTTGACGCGTGCCATGGTGTCTCCTTGGTGCTCTGCCGATCGAGGTGATCGGCGTCAGGGCCGGTGCCGGCCCGGGATTGACTGGTGGGCGAGGCTCAGAGGCCGAGCATCTTCTTGGCGCGCGGGACGTCCGCCTTGGCGACCTCGACCGTGCCGGTCATCCGACGGGTGACCTTCGAGGCCTTCTTCTCCAGGTTGTGGCGCTTGCCGGCCTTCTCGCGGAGGATCTTGCCCGAGCCGGTCACGCGGAATCGCTTGCCGGCACCGGAGTGGGTCTTGTTCTTGGGCATCTGTGTCTCTCTCTCGTTGGTACAGCCACGACGGGTGTGAGGTGCTCGTTGCCCCGACGATGCTGCGTGCTGCGGCAGTCGTGGTGCGGGCTCAGGCCTCGATCTCGGGATCGAGGTTCTCCGAGCGACCGCGCTCCTTCTTCGGAGCCGTCTCGCGCCCGGCGTTCGCCGCGGTGCGCTCGGCGCGCTCCTCGGCCTCGTCGGCGGCACGCTCAGCGGCCTTGGCCTCCTTGGCGGCCTTGTGCTCCACCTTGGCGTCGGCCTTCTTCTTGTGCGGGCCCAGGACCATGGTCATGTTGCGGCCGTCCTGCTTGGGCGAGGACTCCACGAAGCCGAGCTCGGTGACTTCCTCGGCCAGCTTCTGCAGCAGCCGGTAGCCGAGCTCGGGACGGTGCTGCTCGCGACCGCGGAACATGATCGTGATCTTGACCTTGTCGCCGGCGTTGAGGAACCGGACCACGTGACCCTTCTTGGTCTCGTAGTCGTGCGCGTCGATCTTGGGACGAAGCTTCATCTCCTTGATGATCACGTTCGTCTGGTTCCGGCGCGCCTCGCGGGCCTTCTGCGCGTTCTCGTACTTGAACTTGCCGTAGTCCATGAGCTTGCAGACCGGGGGGCGGGCCATCGGGGCGATCTCGACGAGGTCGAGGTCAGCCTCCTGGGCAAGGCGCAGTGCGTCGGCGGTGGGAACGATGCCGACGGTCTCGCCGCTGGGGCCAACGAGACGGACCTCCTGGACGCGGATCCGGTCGTTGATTCGAAGCTCGGTGCTGATGTGTCCTCCTGATGGGGATGTCCTCGGAGGTCTTCGCGCGTCGGGTCCCGGTCGAGTGCCGGGCCCAGAACGTACAAAGGCTTCCGCTTGCAGCAAGCGGAAGCCAGTCGCGACGCGTCACCCCTCGCAGGGATCCCACATCATCGGGAGCACGCGTGGCGCTCTCCCGGACCGGACCCGACGACCTGTGCGGTGGTGCTGCGGCGGTCGTTGCGGGTGGGAGACGATCGTGCCTGGCCTCCGCTTGAAGATCAGCCCGAGCACCACCCCTTGCAGGGAGCACGGCGAACCAATCGGTCGAGAGCCACTCTAGCGGAGAGCGGCACCCGCGCCCAAACGAGGCGCGCGCGGGTCTCGGGGACGGTTCAGGGGGTCGGGCGCAGCCACCCGATGCCGGTCCCGACCCGCACCGGCGTCCAGCCCGCCCCCAGGGCCTCGAGGTCGGCGCCCTCCACGACCAGCCGGACCGGACCGGCGACGTCGACCAGCAGCGCCGCCGCCTCCTCCTGCACCGCGGCCTGGGCGGCGTACGGCGCGGTGACCGGGACGGGGCGGGCCTGCGGATCCCAGCCCGCCATCGTCTCGGTGCTGGTGAAGGAGAGCAGCGCGGTGCGTCCGTCGGCGCCGGTCAGCAGGACCGCCGCCATGTCGCTGGACTTGTCGCGGGCCAGCCCGCGCTCGTCGACCTCGACCTCGCCCAGGAGCGCCACGACCGGCACCAGCAGACGGGCGGTGGTCAACGCGTCCAGGCAGGCGAGGTAGGTGTCGGGGTCGCGCGGTGCGGCGTCGTACGCCGCCAGCGCGGCGGTGAGCGCGGCGTCGGCTCCCCCGGTGTCGCCCGGGAACCCCGGGCCGGCGAGCAGGCGCTGGTGCTGGTGCTGGTCGTCCACGCGCCCAGTGTCCCCGGTCGGCGCGGGCCCGGTCGAGTCGTCGCCGGACGAGACGGCCGATGGGTGCTGGGGTCCTGTGACAGGCTTGGGTCATGGACGAGGCCGCCTGGACCGCGCTCGCGATCACCCTGACCGTGCTCGGCGGTCTGTACACCGTGGTGGCCTGGCGCCGTCGGGGCCTGGTGCCCGCGATGCGGGGAGCGGCGCTGACGCTGCTGGTGCCGGCGGCGTACCTGACCAGGACCCTGCGGATGTTCACCCGCATCGCCGACGCGGTCACCGACTGGGCGCTCGGCCTGGTCTTCAGCCCGGCCGTGTGGACCGGGGTCGCCCTGGCCGGGGTCTCGGCGCTGCTGCTGGTCGGCGCGCGGCTGCTGACCAGGCGCCGCCAGCGGACCGGGACCCCCCTCAAGGCCGGCAGGCGCGAGAAGGCCGGCAAACCCGTCGAGCCCGGGCGCGGTGACCGCCCGGCAGCGGTCGAGCAGGGTGGCAAGGGCCGACCGGCGATCGACGACGACCTCGCCGACATCGAGGCCCTGCTGCGCAAGCGCGGCATCTCCTGATGGTTCGTCCCGACAGCCCCGGCAGCCCCGCTGCTCGCAGCCGGCTCTGGGCCCGTCTCGACACCGCGGTGCGGGCCCTGCCGACCCCACCGCCCACTCCGCTGCTCGTGGTCGACCTCGACGCGTTCGACGCCAACGCCGCCGACCTCGAGCGCCGCGCGGGCGGCACCCCCCTGCGCCTGGCCTCGAAGTCGGTCCGGGTCCCGGCGCTGCTGCGCAGGGCCCTGGCGCGCGACGGGTTCCGCGGGGTCCTCTCCTACACGCTGCGTGAGGCGCTGTGGCTGGAGGAGCAGGAGATCAGCGACGACCTGCTGGTGGCCTACCCCACCGTGGACCGCGACGCGCTGGGCACCCTGGTCGCGTCCCCGCGCTCCGCGGCGCGCATCACGCTGATGGTCGACGACGTGGCCCACCTCGACCTGGTCGACTCCGTGCGGTCGTCGCGGGCCGTGCCGGTGCGCATCGCGATCGACGTCGACGCCGGTCTGCGCATGGGCGGGCAGCACGTCGGCCCCAAGCGCTCGCCCCTGCACGACGTCGACGAGGTGCTCGCCCTCGCCCGGGCCGTGGTCGACCGGCCCGGGTTCACCCTGGTCGGTGCGATGACCTACGAGGGCCAGGTGGCCGGCGTCCCCGACGACGTGCCGACCGCGCGCGCCCGGTCGCTGGTGGTGCGCCGGTTGAAGGACGCCTCGCTGAGCCAGCTCACCGAGCGCCGCCGGGTCCTCGCCGAGGCCTTGACCGCCCTGGTCGGTCCGGCCGGGCTGGAGCTGTGGAACGCCGGCGGCACCGGGTCGGTGGAGGCGAGCGCGGCCGACCCCGTCGTCACGGAGGTCGCCGCGGGCTCCGGCCTGCTGGTGCCGGCGCTCTTCGACCACTACCGCTCCTTCGATCCCCGCCCGGCGGCGTACGTCGGGCTGCCGGTCACCCGGCGTCCCTCGCCGACGATCGCGACCGTCCACGGCGGAGGCTTCGCGGCCTCCGGGGCGGCCGGGGCCGACCGCCTCCCCCTGCCGTGGGCTCCCCCGGGCCTGCACCTGACCGGTCTCGAGGGGGCCGGCGAGGTGCAGACCCCGTTGACCGGACCGTCCGCGCCGATGCTGTCGATCGGCGACCTGGTCTGGTTCCGCCACGCCAAGGCCGGCGAGCTCTTCGAGCACGGACGCACCGTGCAGCTGCTCGCCGGGGACCGCTTCGCCGAGGAGGTGCGCACCTACCGTGGTCACGGACTCGTCTTCTGAGGTCGCCCGGCTGGTCCTCGACCTGGCCTTCAGCAGGCCACCGTCGCTCGGCGGGGAGGGCCGCCTGGTCTGCATCGACGGGCCCGCGGGATCCGGCAAGACCACCCTGGCCGCCGCGGTAGCGGCTGCCGCCGAGGTGCCGACCCGGGTCGTGCACCTCGACGACCTGTACGTCGGCTGGGACGGTCTGCCGGGGGTGCCCGACCAGCTCGAGCAGCTGCTCTCCCCGCTCGACCGCGACGCTGCGTGCAGCTACCAGCGCTACGACTGGGAGGCCGGCGCGCTGGCCGAGGACGTCATCGTCGAGCCGGTCCCGCTGCTGGTGGTCGAGGGCGTCGGCGCCGGCACCGCCCGCATCTCGCCGATGACCACGGTGCTCGTGTGGGTCGAGGCGCCGGCCGGGCTGCGGCTGCAGCGCGGGCTGGACCGCGACGGCGACGGCCTCGCCGAGCACTGGGACGCCTGGGCCGAGGCCGAGGAGCACCACTTCGAGCGGCAGGGCACCCGGGGCCGGGCCGACGTGGTCGTCGACGGCACCGGGCGCACCGGCCCGCGCACCGTCGTGCCGGGCGCGTCCTAGGGTGGCGCGCATGCTTGCACCCAGCGGGGACCAGTTCGAGATCGCAGCGGGCGGCTACCGCGCCGTCGTCACCGAGAGCGGCGCGGCGCTGCGCGAGCTGTCGTACGCCGGCCGGGCGCTGGTCGACGGGTTCGACGTCGACGAGGTGTCCCGGGGCGGGCGCGGACAGCTGCTGGCACCGTGGCCCAACCGGCTCGGCGACGGACGCTTCACCTTCGGCGGGCGCGAGCTGAGCCTGCCGCTGAGCGAGCACGAGCGCCGCAACGCCTCGCACGGCCTGGTGCGCTGGGCGGCGTGGACGCTCGAGGAGCACACCGCGCACTCGGTCTCCCTGACCTACCGGCTGATGGCGCGGTCGGGCTGGCCCTGGACCCTCGACCTGCACGTGCTCCACGACCTGTCCGCGGACGGGCTGACGGTCACCCTGACGGCGACCAACATGTCCGCCGAGCCGGCGCCGTACGCCGCCGGGGCGCACCCGTACCTGCGAGTCGGCGACGGGCCGGTGGACGACCTGGAGCTGACCCTGCCGGCCTCGACCCGCTACCTGGTCGACGACCGGATGCTGCCGGTGGGCACCGAGCCGGTCGACGGTGGCGAGCTCGACTTCCGGGTCTCCCGGCCGGTGCGGGGCACGGTGCTGGACACGACGTTCACCGACCTCGAGCGCGACGAGTCCGGGCAGGCGACCACCAGCCTGCGCGACCCGTCCACCGGTCAGGGGGTCAGCCTCTGGGTCGACCCCGCCTGGACCCACCTGCAGGTCTACTCCGCCGACGACGCAGGCGCCACGGCCCGCCGCTCGCTGGCGGTCGAGCCGATGACCGCTCCCCCGGACGCGCTGCGCTCGGGCACCGACCTGGTCACCTTGGCCGCCGCCGGTGAGCCCGGCGACGAGCACTCCGCCTCGTGGGGCCTGCGCGCGCTGGACTGAGCCAGCTCCGGCCGGACGCTCCTAGCGGGGCAGCTCGGCGGCCAGGGCGCGCAGCTGGCGCGCAGCCAGACGGGCACGGCCACCGTCGGAACCCTGGATGCCCATGGCCGCGACGGTGGTGCCGTCGCTGAGGTCGAGCGTGGCCCACGGGGCTCCGGGCGCGAGCTGGACGCCCACGACCTGCTCCCAGGCCAGCTCACGGCGCCGGAAGCCGTTGACGACGACCAGCCGGTCGCGCTCGGCCACCACCCGGGAGCGCACCAGCGCGAACATCGCGCCGAAGCCCAGGGCCCCCAGGAAGACCAGGGTGCCGCGCTGGAAGGTCGTGAACCGGGCGCGGACCTCCGGGCCGAGGCTGATCCAGGCGGCGGCGAAGACGACCAGCAGCCCGACGCCGAGGACGACGCCGATGACGCGAGGACCGAGCGGGCGCCAGGTGTGCGGGAGCTCGGGACCCAGGCTCGCGGCCGGGTCGTGGCCCTCAGAGGCGGCAGGCATGGATGTCCGTCAACAGGATGCCGCGCGCGCCGATCTGCCAGAGCTCGTCCATCAGGCGCTGGGACCCGGCCCGCGGGACCATCGCCCGCACCGCCGACCAGCCGTCGCGGTGCAGCGGCGCCACCGTGGGGCTCTCGATCCCGGGCGTGAGCCGGACCGACTCGCTGACGATGTCGGTGGGGATGTCGTAGTCCATCATCACGTAGCTGCGCGCGACCAGCACGCCCTCGATGCGTCGACGCAGCGACTCGAGACCGGGGTGCACGTCGTGCAGGCGGCTGATGAGCACCGCCTCGGACTCCAGGATCGTCTCGCCGAAGACCTCGAGCCCCGCCTGGCGCAGCGTGCTCCCGGTCTCCACGACGTCGGCGATCGCGTCGGCCACCCCGAGCTGGATGCTGGTCTCGACCGCGCCGTCGAGGCGGGTCACGCTGGCCTCGATGCCGCGCTCCTCCAGGAACGCGCTCACCACGCCGACGTACGACGTCGCGATGCGGGCGCCGGCGAGGTCGGCCAGCTCGGTGAACCGGCCCGGGCGGGCCGCGAAGCGGAACCGGCTGCGGCCGAAGCCCAGCGTCAGCGCCTCGTCGGCCTGGGCGCCGGAGTCGCGCAGCAGGTCGCGACCGGTGATGCCGACGTCGAGGGTGCCCTCGCCGACGTACAGCGCGATGTCGCGCGGGCGCAGGTAGAAGAACTCGACGCCGTTCTCGGCGTCGGTCAGCGTGAGCTGCTTGCTGTCCTCACGCTGGCGGTAGCCGCTCTCCTTGAGGATCTCGGAGGCGGAGACGGACAGGGAGCCCTTGTTGGGGACTGCCACTCGCAGCAACGACATGGGGGTGGGGCCTCTCAGAGGTGGGCGTAGACGTCGTCGAGCTCGAGGCCGAGGGCGAGCATCATGACCTGGAGGTGGTACAGCAGCTGGCTGATCTCCTCGGCCGCCCGCTCCTTGCCCTCGTGCTCGGCGGCCATCCAGGACTCGGCGGCCTCCTCGACCAGCTTCTTGCCGATCGCATGGACCCCGGCGTCGAGCTCCTGCACGGTGCCCGACCCCTCGGGACGGGTCCGCGCCTTCTCGGCCAGCTCGGTCCAGAGCTCCTCGAACGTCTTCACGGTCCCAGAGCCTAGGCGGTCCGGCCCCGGCACCCGGAACCGGATCGCAGGAACGAGACCTGCACGACAGCCGCGCTGCACAATGACCCCGTGGACGCTGCCCCGACGCTCACCGACCTGACCTGGCCGCTGCGCACCGAGCGGCTGCGGATCCGCCCCGCGCTCGTTGCCGACGTCGAGGCGGTGTGGGCCTACCGGCGGCTCGACGACGTGGGCCGACGCCGCCGGGCACCAGGGCGACTTGTCCGCCTTCGCGACGTGGTTCGGCCGTCCGGAGCGCCTGGCCAGGACCCTGGTCGTCGAGCACGAGGGCCGCCTGGTGGGCGACCTGATGCTCCGCGTCGAGGACGGTTGGGCCCAGCTCGACACGGCCGGTGCGGCCGCGGGCGTGCAGGCAGAGCTCGGCTGGGTGCTCGACCCGGCGTACGCCGGTCGGGGGCTGGCCACCGAGGCGGTCGAGGCGCTGCTCACGATCTGCTTCGACGACCTGGGGCTGCGGCGCGTGAGCGCCAACTGCTTCGCGGGCAACACGGCGTCCTGGCGGCTGATGGAACGCGTCGGGATGCGCCGCGAGGCGCACCGTGTCGCCGACTCGCTGCACCGCGACCTCGGCTGGGTCGACTCCTACGACTACGCGCTGCTGGCCGAGGAGCGAACGGGCGGGGCGGTCCCGCTCAGGGACGACGCCCGGCGAGGCGCCACCACGCCGCCAGCAGGCTGACGCCGACGAGGACCAGGGCGGTGGCGGCCCCGACGAGGTCGAGGCCCTCCCCCCGGTGGGCGGCATCGCCCGTCAGCGCCGCCGCGCCGAGCACGCCGGCGCCGGCGCCCAGACCCAGCAGCGCCAGTCCCGCGGTCCGCAGGCCCGGTCGCCGCTGCCAGCGCACCGAGAAGGACGGACGCTCCCGCAACCGGTCGGCCCCGACACCCAGCACGGTCTCGACCACGACCCACACGAGCACCGCGCCCGCCACGCACGCGGACACGAGCAGTGCTGTCAGTCCCCCACCCATGAGGCCACCCTGGCAGATGCCGCGGCAGCTCAGCTGCGAAGGGAGCGCAGCGTGCGGGCGGTGTGCAGGGCGGCGGCGGTCGCCTCGTAGCCCTTGTCCTCCTTCGAGCCCTCCAGCCCGGCGCGGTCCAGCGCCTGCTGGTCGTCGTCGCAGGTGAGCACGCCGAACCCGATCGGGACGGTGTGGTCCAGTGCCACCCGGCCCAGGCCGTCGGTGGCGGCGTTGCACACGTAGTCGAAGTGCGGGGTGCCGCCGCGGATCACGACGCCGAGGGCGATGACGGCGTCGTAGCCCTGCTCGGCCAGGGCCGAGGCGACCACGGGCAGCTCGAAGGTGCCGGGCACCCGGACCACCTCGAGGTCGCGCACCGAGAAGTCGGCCGCGGCCCGTCGGGCGCCGGCGAGGAGGCCGTCCATGACCTCGGTGTGCCAGGAGGCCGCGACGACGGCGACCCGCAGGTCGCTGCAGTCGACGGGCTCTGCGGTGGGGGCGCCGTGGCCGCTCATCAGATGACTCCGTTCGTGGTCGCGTCGGCCGCGGGACCCTCGAGGTCCGGCAGCACGTGGCCCATCCGGTCCCGCTTGGTCAGCAGGTAGGCCAGGTTGTGGTCGTTGGGGTGCGGCGTGAGCGGCACCCGCTCGGCCACGGGGACCCCGAAGTCCTCGAGGCTGCTGACCTTGTCGGGGTTGTTGGTCATCAGGCGCACCGAGCGCACCCCGAGGTCGCGCAGGACCTGGGTGGCGGTGCCGTAGTGCCGCGCGTCGGCGGGCAGGCCGAGGTCGAGGTTGGCGTCGACGGTGTCGCGACCGCCGTCCTGGAGCTGGTAGGCCTGCAGCTTGCCCAGCAGGCCGATGCCACGACCCTCGTGCCCGCGCAGGTAGACCACGACGCCGCGCCCCTCGGCCACGATGCGCTCGAGGGCCTCGTCGAGCTGGGGGCCGCAGTCGCAGCGGTCGGAGCCGAAGACGTCGCCGGTCAGGCACTCGGAGTGCACCCGGGTCAGCACCGGCACCTCGGTCCTCAGGTCCTCGGGGTCCCCGTAGACCAGCGCCACGTGCTCGGAGCCGTCGACGGTGATCCGGTAGCCGTACGCCGTGAAGTCGCCGTGCCGGGTCGGCAGGCGGGTCACCGCGGAGCGTTCCACCAGCGTCTCGTGGCGGCGGCGGTAGCGCACCAGGTCCTCGATCGAGATCATCGCCAGGTCGTGCTCGTCGGCGAACGCGCGCAGCTCCGCGGCCCGCTTCATCGTGCCGTCGTCGTTGACGACCTCGACCAGCACACCGGCCGGCGTCAGCCCGGCCAGCGACGCGAGGTCCACCGCGGCCTCGGTGTGGCCGCGGCGCACCAGCACACCGCCCTCGCGGTAGCGCAGCGGGAACACGTGGCCTGGCCGGGTGATCTCCCACGGCTCGGTCGCGGAGTCGGCCAGCACCCGCGCGGTGTGGGCGCGGTCGGCCGCCGAGATCCCGGTGGAGACGCCGTCGCGGGCGTCGACCGAGATCGTGTACGCCGTGCGCAGCTTGTCCTTGTTGTGCGGGGTCATCAGCGGGATCTCGAGGCGGTCCAGCATCGCTGCGGGCATCGGCACGCAGATCACGCCGCTGGAGTGGCGGATCGTGAACGCCATCAGCTCCGGGGTCGCCTTGGAAGCGGCGAAGATGATGTCGCCCTCGTTCTCGCGGTCCTCGTCGTCGACGACCACGACGGCCTTGCCGGCGGCGATGTCGGCGATCGCGCGCTCGACGCTGTCGAGGCGGATGCGGTGCAGCGTGGGGTTCTGCTCGGTCATGCGTCGTGCTCCTTCTGCTGGCTGCTGGGCAGGTGCGCCGCCAGCAGCCTCTCGACGTGCTTGGCGAGGATGTCGACCTCGAGGTTGACCCGGTCGCCGGGCTGGCGGTGACCGAGGGTGGTGCGGGCGAGGGTCTCGGGGATGAGGCTGATCGTGAAGCTCGTCGGCCCGGCCTCGACGACGGTCAGGCTGACGCCGTCGACGGTGATGGAGCCCTTGTCGACGAGGTACCTCGCCAGCGCGGGCGGCATCGAGACCTCGACGACCTCCCAGTGCTCGCTCGGCTCGCGCCGCAGGACCTCGCCGACTCCGTCGACGTGGCCCTGGACGATGTGGCCGCCGAGGCGCTTCTGCGCGGTGACGGCGCGTTCGAGGTTCACCCGGTCACCGGAGGTGAGGGTGCCCAGCGACGTCTTGTCGAGCGACTCCTTCATCACGTCCGCGGTCCAGGTGCTGTCCTCGATCGAGACCACCGTGAGGCAGCAGCCGTTGACGGCGATGGAGTCGCCGAGGCCGGTGTCGCCCAGGACGACGTCTGCGGTGATCGAGAGGCGGATCGCGTCGCTGAGGTCGTCGATCGCGGTGACCGTGCCGAGCTCCTCGACGATGCCGGTGAACATCAGGCGTCTCCTCGTGTGGTGGGGATGGGCTGCGCGTGCGGGACGAGCGTGAAGCGGACGTCGGGCTGCTCGCCCGCCACGACCGGCTCCAGGACGGTGACGTCGGTGACCTGGGGGCGCCAGGCATCGGAGATGGTGCGGATGCCCAGGTCGGCCACGGCCGCGTGGCCGGCGCCGAGGAAGAACGGGGCGACGTAGGCCACGACCTCGTCGACGAGGCCGGCGGCGAGGAACGCCGCCGCCAGGGTCGGGCCGCCCTCCAGGAAGACGTGGCGGCGCTCGCGCGCGGCGAGCGCGGCCAGGGCCTCGCGGGGGTCGCGGGTGCGCAGGTGCAGGGTCGGGGCGTCGAGGACACCCTCGACCGGCTGCAGCACCCGGCGCCGCGGGTCGAGGTCGCGCTCCCCCATCACCACCCGCAGCGGCTGGCGGGGCAGCGGCCGGTCCTCGGCGTCGCGCACGGTCAGCAGCGGGTCGTCGACCGCCACGGTGCCGGTGCCGACGAGCATCGTGTCGGCCAGGGCGCGCAGCCGGTGGGTGTCCCGGCGCGAGGCGGTGCCGCTGACCCAGCGGCTGGTGCCGTCGGCGGCGGCGCTGCGCCCGTCGATCGTGGTGGCCAGCTTCCAGGTCACGAACGGGCGACCGCGCTCGACGGCGAAGCTCCACACCCGGTTGAGCTCTCGCGCCTCGGCCTCCAGCAGGCCGGTCTCGACCTCGACGCCCGCCGCGCGCAGGGTGGCGACTCCCCCGGCGGCGAGCGGGTTGGGGTCGCGCTGGGCCAGCACCACGCGTCGTACGCCGGCCTCGACCAGGGCCCGGGAGCACGGGCCGGTGCGCCCGGTGTGGTCGCACGGCTCGAGCGTCACCACGGCGGTGCTGCCGCGGGCGGCGCCGCCGGCGCGCGCCAGGGCGTCCGCCTCGGCGTGCGGGGTGCCGGCACCGCGGTGGTGGCCCTCGGCGACCACGGTCCCGTCGGGGGCCAGGAGGACGCAGCCGACCCGGGGGTTGGGGTGCAGCGGGACCCCCGGGGTCGCTGCCAGCTCGAGGGCGCGACGCATCGCGTGCTGCTCGTGGCCGGTGCTGCTCACGTCCGCTGCCCTTCTCGGTCCGTCGCGGACCCCGGGGCTGACTGCGGACTCGTCACCGCGCGCGGAGCGGCGGCGGCTGAGCCTGCTGTGCGTGCACTTCCCATCCGGACTTTGACCGTCGGTCCAGGAGCTTCACCTGGTCAACCGGTCACTGGCGGTGACCGGGTCGCGGACTTCTGGTCGACATCGACCAGTCACCGCCGGCTCGGATTTTCACCGACCCCAGAGCACGCGAGCAATGTTCACTCGTCAGGAGGAGTCAATCACACACGGGCCTCGGTGCGACCGTGAGTCCCACCACGTGGGGTCAGGGCGTGCGGCCGTACGCCGCCAGCACCCGCGTGGCCCGGTCGGCGTCGGCGGACGCCTCGACCGGCCGGAACGCCTCGTCCCGGCGCAGCCGCTCACCGGCCGCCGTCGCGAAGGTCTCGAGGAAGTCGAGGCTGGCGGCGTCGAGCTCGACGGGACGTCCCAGCGCGTGCCCGACGTCCCACGCGTGCAGGGTCAGGTCGAGCACCGTGTGATCGACGCCCGGCACGTCGGCCAGGTGCTGCTCGTAGGCGGCGAGCACGTCGGCGGTCTCGGGCCGGTGCCCCGCCTGCTCCAGCTCGTCGGTGAGGTTGTCGGCGACGTGGGTGAGCACGTCGGAGACCGTCCACCCGGGGCACGACGGCACGGGCTTCGCCAGCTCGGCGGCGGCGAGGTCGGCGGTGACGGTGCGCAGCAGCCCGGCCGCGCGGGCGTAGTCGCTCACGCCTGCCCGCCCCGGGCGGCGGCGGCCGAGGCGCGCAGCTCCTGGACCATCGCGTCCGGGTCGTCGGCGGAGTAGACGGCCGAGCCGGCCACGAACACGTCGGCGCCGGCCTCGGCGCAGCGCTCGATGGTCTCCAGCGAGACGCCGCCGTCGACCTGGAGCCAGGTCTCGACGCCGTGCTTGGCCATCATCGCCCGGGCCCGGCGGATCTTGGGCAGCACCAGGTCGAGGAACTTCTGGCCGCCGAAGCCCGGCTCGACCGTCATCAGCAGCAGCATGTCGAGCTCGGGCAGCAGGTCCTCGTAGGGCTCGATCGGCGTCGCGGGCTTGAGGGCCATGCTGGCCCGCCCGCCTGCGGAGCGGATCTCACGCGCCAGGCGCACCGGCGCGGCCGCGGCCTCGATGTGGAAGGTGACCGACGCGCAGCCGGCCTCGACGTACGTCGGGGCGTGCCGGTCGGGGTCGTCGATCATCAGGTGCGCGTCGAGCGGGATGTCGGTCGAGCGCGCGATCGCCTCGACCATGGTCGGGCCGAACGTCAGGTTCGGCACGAAGTGGTTGTCCATCACGTCGACGTGCACCCAGTCGGCGCTGGGGATGCGAGCCACCTCCGCCCCGAGGTCGGCGAAGTCGGCGTTGAGGATGCTCGGAGTGATCTGGATGCCCACGAGCGGAGATCCTCTCACGCGTCGGTCAGGACGCCGCAGGCTCCAGGACGAACACCCGCAGCCGGCGGTGGGTGATCCGCGACTGGTAGCGGCGGTAGCCGACGTAGAGCTCCTCGGAGCGGCGCAGCACCTGCTCCATCTCCTGCGCGTCTGCCAGGCGGGCGACCACCGGGACCTCGGCGTCGCGGTAGGCCAGCGTGGCGTGCGGCTGCGCCTCGAGGTTCAGCGCCCAGGCCGGGGTGTCTGGCTGGCCGAAGTTCGTGCCGAGCAGCGCCAGGGTGTCGTCGTACGGGATCGCGATCAGGTGGGTGGTGCGCCGCTGGCCGCTGCGGCGTCCGGTCGTGGTCAGCTGCACGACCGGCAGCCCGGCCAGCAGCCCGGGCACGGTGTGCCGTCCCCCGGACAGCCGTTGCACGACGGAGTCCAGGTGCGGCAGGGTGCGGGAGAAGACCCACGCCCCGGGCCGCGAGGCCACCAGCGCCTGCAGCGCCCGCTGCACCGGGTTCGCGGGCCGGAAGCGGTAGGACAGGTCGGCGGGGATGCTCATGGCGGCTCCGGGTGCTGGGGATGATCCGCTGATCATGGCGCTCCTCAGCCGACGGTGTCGAGCAGGTCCTCCCGCTCGACCACCTCCAGGGACAGCGTGCGGTAGCCGACGTCGTCGAAGAGCACGGTGACCCGATCGGTCTCCACGTCGCTGACCACCCCGGCACCGAACTCGGCGTGCACGACCCGCTCCTGCAGGACGTAGGTCGCCTCGGCCGGCGCACCCTCCTCGGCCCGACCCTCCTCGGCCCGGCCGTCCTCGCAGGTGTCGCAGCGTCCGCAGCGCTCGTCGAGCGACGCACCGAGGTAGGCCAGCAGCAGCTCCTCGCGGCAGCGCCGACCCTCGGCGTAGGCGCGCATCATCTCCACCCGGGAGCGCTCCAGGCTGCGCTGCGCCTCGGCGAGCTCGAGCACCGCGTCGGCGCCGGTGCCCCGTCCGGACTCCTCCGCCAGGTGCGCCAGGTTGCGGATGCGCTGGATCTTGCGGCGCCCCAGGCCGGTCTCCTCCTGGGCGGCGGCCATCTCCACGCCCGGGGCCAGCGCCAGCACCCGGCGCACCTCCCCGCGCCCGGGGACCGACGGGGCGAAGAAGCGGCCCAGCGCGTGGTCCTCGGGCCGGTGCACCAGCGTGGCCACGGCCTCCTGGCCGTCGCGACCGGCACGGCCGGCCTCCTGGTAGTAGGTGTCGGGCGACTCCGGGGCCTGGGCGTGCACGACCCACCGCACGTCGGGCTTGTCGATGCCCATCCCGAAGGCTGAGGTGGCCACCACGACGTCGAGCTCCCCGGCCAGGAACGCCTCGAGGGTCTCCGCGCGGCGACGCTGGGGCAGTCCCGCGTGGTACGCCGCGACCCGCCGGCCCTCGGCACCCAGCAGGTCGGCGTACTCCTCGGTCGCCGGGCGGGTGCGGCAGTAGACGATGCCGCAGCCGGGTGCGGCTGCCGCCTCCAGCACCGCCCGCTGCTGCCCCGCCCCGTCGGCGACCGGCACCACCCGGAACGACAGGTTCTCCCGGGCGAAGTCGGTCACCACCGTGCGCGGCTCACGCAGGTGCAGACGCGCGGTGATGTCCTCGCGCACCGGCGGCGCGGCGGTGGCGGTCATCGCCACCACCCGCGGCCGGGCGGGTCGCTGGCCCAGCTCGTCGATCAGCTCGCCGAGCCGCGCGTAGTCGGGACGGAAGTCGCTGCCCCACGTCGAGACGCAGTGCGCCTCGTCCACGGCCACGAGCCCGGGCCGCGCGGCGGCGATCCGACGGCGTACCTCGTCGACGGCCAGCTGCTCGGGGGCGAGGAAGACGAAGTCCAGCTCACCGGCCTCCAGGGAGGCCAGCACCTGCTCGCGCTGCGCCTCCGTCTCCGCCGAGCTCAGCCGCGCCGCCCGGGCGCCGTGCTCGATCAGCCCGCCGACCTGGTCCTGCTGCAGCGCGATGAGCGGGGAGACCACCACGCACGGCCCGTCGAGCAGCAGCCCGGGCACCTGGTAGGTCAGCGACTTGCCGGCGCCGGTCGGGGCCACCAGCAGCACGTCGTGCCCCTCGAGCAGCGAGGTGGAGGCTGCGGCCTGGCCCGGCCGCAGCACGTCGCGGCCGAACACCTCGCTCGCGGTGCGGCGCACCCGGTCGAGAGCGGGGCTGGACGAGGGTTCTGGGGAAGTGCTCACTCCTCCTCCATGTCCACGTGGAGCACGATCTGCTCAACCCCTGAGGGTGAATCTCGGGCTCAGGCGTCCGCGTCGACGTCGACGTCGATGTCGTCGCGCTCCGCCCACTCCAGCAGGGGTGCGAGGTCGAAGGGGTGCTCGTCGATGCCCTCGTGGAGGTCGCCGAGCTCGGCGAAGCGCTGCGGGACCGTGCGGATCGTGAAGTCTCGGGGGTCTGCGTCGTCGATCTCCTCCCACCGCACCGGCGTGGAGACGCGGGCGTCCGGCACCCCGCGCACCGAGTACGCCGCGGCGATCGTGTGGTCGCGGGCGTTCTGGTTGTAGTCGACGAAGACCGCCGCCGGGTCGCGGTCCTTGGTCCACCAGGTCGTGGTGACGTCGCCGCTGCGGCGCTCGACCTCGCGGGCGAACGCCAGCGCGGCGCGACGCACCTCGGTGAACCCGTGCTCGGCGGGGACGCGCACGTAGACGTGCAGCCCCTTGCTGCCGCTGGTCTTGGGGTACCCGACCGCACCCAGCTCGTCGAGCACCTCGTGCACCACGTGGGCGACCCGCCGGACCGTGGCGTAGTCGCTCTCGGGGCCGGGGTCGAGGTCGATGCGCCACTCGTCGGGCTTCTCGGTGTCCGCACGCCGGCTGTTCCAGGGGTGGAGCTCGACCGTCGACATCTGCACCGCCCAGATCACCGACGCCAGCTCGGTCACGCACAGCTCGTCGGCGGTGCGGTCCCAGCGCGGGAAGTGCAGGCG
Source organism: Nocardioides dokdonensis FR1436 (assembly GCF_001653335.1). Classification (NCBI taxonomy): domain Bacteria; kingdom Bacillati; phylum Actinomycetota; class Actinomycetes; order Propionibacteriales; family Nocardioidaceae; genus Nocardioides; species Nocardioides dokdonensis. Next base: position 3,177,596 of record NZ_CP015079.1, on the reverse strand, counting down.
CACCGTCTCCACCCAGTCGGGGGCACCCTTCGGCAGCCGCTTCTGGTGCACCTTCGGCCCGTCGAGGCCCTTCGGGAAGCGGTGCAGCATGCACGGGCGCTCCCACAGGGCGTTCACGATGCCCGGCCCGACGGCGAGGTAGTACTCGACGAGGTCGAGCTTCGTCGCCCCGATCTCGGGGAAGTAGACCCGGTCGGGGTTGCTGACGCGCACGACCCGGTCGTCGACCTCGATCTCCACCGCTGGCGACGTGCTGGGCATCCGCCGACCCTAGTCCCGGTCGGGCTCACCCGTGCGGCGGAGCAGGGCCAGGAACATCGCGTCGGTGCCGTGGCGGTGCGGCCACAGCTGCACGGTGCCGGGAAGCGGGCCCGCGCAGTCCGGCACCTGCGCGTGCTGCGGGGCCAGGTCGAGGAGCTCGACGTCTCCGCGGGTGGCGAGCGCCTGGGCCACGACGTCGCGGGTCTCGGCGAGCACCGGTGAGCAGGTGGCGTAGAGCACGACCCCGCCGGGACGCACCAGGTCGAGCGCCGAGGCGAGCAGGCGCTGCTGCAGGTCGACGAGCACCTCGAGGTCCTGCGGGCTGCGACGCCATCGCGACTCCGGGCGGCGGCGCAGCGCCCCCAGGCCGGTGCAGGGCGCGTCCACGAGCACCCGGTCGAACGTCCCGGCCACCAGCGGCGGGCGGGTGCCGTCGGCGGTGACGACGCCACGCACGCCGTCGGCGCCCGCGAGGGCGCGCGCGACCAAGGCGGAGCGGTGCGGGGCCTTCTCGACCGCCAGCAGCCCGGCACCGCGCCCGGCGGCGAGGCCGGCCAGGAGCGCGCTCTTGCCCCCGGGCCCGGCACAGAGGTCGAGCCACTCCTCGTCGCGGCCCTCGAGCGCCGCCTCGGCCAGGGCCACGGCCACCAGCTGGGAGCCCTCGTCCTGGACGCCGGCGACGCCGTCGGCCACGGCACGCACCTGGCCGGGGTCGCCGGAGGCCAGCACCACGCCGTACGGCGAGAAGGGCGTCGGCTCGCCGGGCAGGTCGTCACGGCTGCTGCGCCCGGGGCGGGCCACCAGGGTGACGGAGGGGGCGACGTTGTCGGCGGTGAGCAGGGCGCCCACCTCGTCGGCGGCACCGACGGCGTCGAGCGCCTCCCCCAGCGCCTCGACCACCCACACGGGGTGGCTGTGCACGAGCGCGTCGTGGGCGAGCGGGTCGGTGTCGCGGTCGGGGGCGATCTCGGCCAGCCAGGCGTCGAGGTCCTGGCGCGAGACCTTGCGCAGCACCGCGTTGGCGAACCCGGCGGCGCCGGGCCCGACCTCGGAGCGCACCAGGTCGACGGTGGTGGACAGGGCCGCGTGCTGCGGCACCCGCATCGCCAGCAGCTGGTGGGTGCCCAGGCGCAGCGCGTCGAGCACCTTGACCTCGACCTTGCGCAGCGGCCGGTCGATGCAGGCCGCGAGCACGGCGTCGTACGTCGCGCGGCGGCGCAGGGTGCCGGCGGCCAGCTCGGTGGCGAACCCCGCGTCGCGCCCGCTGAGCTGGTGCTTGCGCAGCAGCGCGGGCAGCACGAGGTTGGTGTAGGCGTCCGCGACCCGCACCGCCCGGAGGACCTCGAAGGCCACCATGCGCGCGGGGTCCACCCTCGGGCGCGCCACCTCAGACCCCGAGCCGGGCCCCGCTGGCCAGCCGGACGCCGCGCGCCCAGTCGGCTGCGGCCATCTGCTTCTTGCCGAACGCCTTCACCTCGCCCAGGCGGACCGCCTGGGAGCCGGTGCCGACGAGGACGTGGTTCTTGCCGACCTCGATCTCGCCGGGCGGCAGCGAGGCCTCCTCGATGCTCACCGCGCCGATCTTGATCCGCTCACCCTCGAAGAGCGACCAGGCGCCGGGGAACGGGGTGCAGGCGCGGATCCGTCGGTCGACGGCCACGGCCGGCTCGCTCCAGTCGACGCGGGCGTCCTCGACCAGGATCTTGGGCGCCATCGACACGCCCTCCTCCTGCTGCTCGCGGGTCACCAGCGACCCGTCCTCGATGCCGTCGAGGGTCTGCACCAGCAACCCGGCACCACCCTCGGCGAGCCGGCCCAGCAGGTCGCCCGCGGTGTCGGTGTCGCGGATGCGCTCGGTCATCACCCCGAACATGGGCCCGGCATCCATCGCCTTGACGATGCGGAAGGTGGTGGCGCCGGTGACCTCGTCGCCGGCCCAGATCGAGTGCTGCACCGGCGCCGCGCCGCGCCAGGCGGGCAGGCAGGAGAAGTGCAGGTTGATCCAGCCGTGCTCGGGGATGTCGAGGGCCGACTGCGGCAGGAGGGCGCCGTACGCGACGACCGGGCAGCAGTCGGGGCGCAGCTCGCGCAGCGCCGCCTGGAACTCCGGCTCGCGGGGGTGATCGGGCTTGAGGACGGGTACGCCGAGCTCCTCGCCGCGCTGGGCCACGGGGCTGGCCACCAGCTTGCGGCCGCGCCCCGACGGGGCGTCAGGACGCGTGACGATGCCGACCAGCTCGTGGTCGGACGCGACGATCGCGTCCAGGGCGGGCAGGGCGACCTCGGGGGTGCCGGCGAAGACGACGCGCATCAGGGGATCTCTCTTCTCACAGGCCCAGCCCGCGCGTGGCGTGCGGGCTGAGCTTGACGGTGGGCTTCTCGAGGCCGAACCACTCCGACTCACGGATCTCGCGCATCGCGGCCTTGCGGGCCGCGGCGTCGAGCCGGTCGATGAAGAGGACGCCGTCGAGGTGGTCGGTCTCGTGCTGGATGGCGCGTGCGAGCAGCTGGGAGCCCTCGATGGTGACCGGCTCCCCGTGCATGTCGAAGCCGCGGGCCACCACGGAGAGGGCCCGACGGCAGTCGTAGACCAGGTCGGGCAGCGACAGGCAGCCCTCCGGGCCCTCCTGCTCGTCCTCGGACAGGTCCAGCCGCGGGTTGACGAGGTGGCCGACCTCGCCGTCGACGTACCAGGTGAAGACCCGCAGCCCGACGCCAATCTGCGGCGCGGCCAGGCCGGAGCCGGGGGCCTCGAGCATGGTGTCGGTGAGGTCTCCCACGAGCAGGCGCAGCTCACGGTCGAAGTCGACGACCTCGATCGCCGGCTTGCGCAGGATCGGGTCGCCGAAGAGGCGGATCGGCTGGGTGGCCATGGCGGCCATCCTAGGAGTGCGGCCGGGGCTACAGGCTCGGCGGGTCGACCTGGATCCGGACCGGGTCGAGCTTGCGCGAGGAGCGCATCCGCTGCAGGTCACCCAGCGCCTGCGACAACGCACCGCCCTGGTGGCGCGGCACCCGCACGACCACCCGGCTGCGGCCCTCGTCCTCGGGCAGCTCGACCGGGCCCAGCACCTCGGCGGACTCGGGGGCCTCGAGCAGCACCAGGGCGTCGTCGATCGCGCCCGGCTCGCCGGTGATCGTGGCCAGCCGGGAGGCGGGCGGCAGGTGCGCCTCGACCCGGGAGGCCGCCTCGCGGGCCGCGAAGCCGCCCAGGTCCCAGCGCACCAGCGCCTGCAACGACGCCAGGGCGGGGTCGCCCACCACCAGGGCGCGGCCGCCGGGACGCACCAGCGCGATCGCGTTGGCCCAGCGGCGCACCGCCTCCTCGACGGTGCGCAGGTCGGGGCGGGCCAGCAGCAGCCAGGCGTCGAGCAGCACCACCGCGGCGTAGCCGCCCTCGGCCACCGGCTCGGCGCCCGGGGTGGCCACCACGATCGCCGGGCGGGCGTCGACGTGCGCGAGCACGTGCTCGCGCGCCGAGGTGCGCACCAGCGCGTGCGGGAAGGCCCGGCCCAGCTCCTCGGCGGTGCGCGCCTGGCCCAGGACCGGCGCCCGCAGCCCGCGGTGCCCGCACTCCGAGCACGCCCAGGCCGGGGCGGCCGTGCCGCACCAGCGGCAGGCGGGCGGGTCGGTGGGGCCGGGCTGGCGCAGCGGGCCGGTGCACACCGTGCAGCGCGCCGGGGTGCGGCAGCGCTCGCAGGCCAGCGCGGCGGCGTAGCCCTGGCGCGGGTTCTGCACCAGCACCGGTCCCTCGGGCAGCGCCTGCTTGAGCAGGTCGTGGACCTGCTTGGGCAGCCGGCTGGTGCGCGCCCGCGGGTCGCGGACGAGGTCGAAGTCGGTGGCCCCGGCGATGGCCACCGTGACCGCGGCGCGCACCGTCTCGCGGGGGGCGCTGAGCTCGTGGGCCCACCCGGTGCGCAGCAGGTGGTCGGCCTCGACGGTGCGAGCGAAGCCCCCGACCAGCGCCGCCGCGCCGGCGCACTCCGCGCGCAGGAGCAGCGTCTCGCGGGTGTGGCAGTAGGGCGCCCGGGGCTCGGCGTGCAGGTCGTCGCCGTCGTCCCAGACCACCACCAGCGACAGGGCGGCCACCGGGGCGAACGCCGCCGCCCGGGTGCCCACGGCGATCCGGCGGTGCCCCCGCGCCAGGCGCAGGAACGAGCGGTAGCGGGCCGCCGGGCCGAGGTCGGCGGTCAGGACCGCGTGCTCGGGGCGGTCGCCGGTCAGGGCGGTGAGGGCGGCGTCGACCCGGTCGACGTCCTTGCCGTCGGGCACGCAGACGACCACCCCTCCCGGAGCGGCCAGCGCGGCCTGCGCGACCAGGTGCGGCCAGTCGGCGCCGGGCGGCGGGTTCCAGACCGCCCGGGGGGCCGCCCCGTCGTGCAGGTGGCCCAGCCAGGCGGCGGCGTGGGTGTGCCCGGCCCAGGCGTCCACGGCCTCCGCGAGGTCGCGGCGTACGACGGGGGCGGGCGCGGGGTCCTCGGCCTTCTCGGTGGTGGCGTGCCGCGGCGGGACGGCCAGGCGCAGCACGTCGGAGCGGGTGCCGGCGTAGCGCGCGGCGACCGCGGCGGTGAGCGTGGCCACCTCCGGGGTCAGCACGGGCTCGGGGCTGACCACCCGGCGCAGCGGCAGCAGCGTGCCCGTGTGCTCGGTGGTCGCGGCCCGCTCGACCAGGAACCCGTCGGTCTCCTTGCCCGCGAAGCGCACCTTGACCCGCACACCCGGACGCGCGTCGTCGGCCATGGTGGCCGGCACCGAGAAGTCGAAGGGCCGGTCCAGGTGCGCCAGCGGCACGTCGACCAGCACCCGCGCCACCGGCAGCTCCGACGCGGTCTCCGCCTGGGCCGCCTTGCGCTCCCGGGTGGCCCGCGCCTTGGCCTGCGACTGCTTCAGGGTCGCGCGCACCAGCCCGGGCAGCAGCTCGGGCTGCGCGTCATCGGGTCCGGTCGGCATGGGTGCTGTTCTAGCAGCAGCCGGGGACGGCCTCGCCGGCCGAGCGGCGTACGGGGCCACTTGTCAGGCAAGTCCTGCGCTTGTTGGGCGTTGCAACACCCATCAAGTGCATGAGTCCCCGGTCGACCGGGGACTCATGCAGGTCGGCCGTCAGGCGCCGACGGCGGCCTTGAGCTGCTCGGCGCGGTCGGTGCGCTCCCAGGTGAAGTCGGGCAGCTCACGACCGAAGTGGCCGTAGGCGGCGGTCTGGGCGTAGATCGGGCGCAGCAGGTCGAGGGCGTCGATGATCGCGGCGGGGCGCAGGTCGAAGACCTCCAGCACCGCGGCCTGGATCCGGTCGTCGGAGACGGTGCCGGTGCCGAAGGTCTCGACGAACACCCCGACCGGCTGGGCCTTGCCGATCGCGTAGGCGACCTGGACCTCGCAGCGTCGGGCCAGACCGGCGGCGACCACGTTCTTGGCCACCCAGCGCATCGCGTACGCGGCGGAGCGGTCGACCTTCGAGGGGTCCTTGCCGGAGAACGCGCCGCCACCGTGGCGGGCCATCCCGCCGTAGGTGTCGACGATGATCTTGCGCCCGGTCAGCCCGGCGTCGCCCATCGGGCCGCCGACCACGAACCGGCCGGTCGGGTTGACCAGCAGGCGGTAGCCCTCGCTGGGGATGTCGAAGCCGGCCAAGACCGGGTCGATGACGTGCTTCTTGATGTCGGGCTGCAGCATCGTCTCGAGGTCGACGTCCTCGGCGTGCTGCGTGGACAGCACGACGGTGTCGATGCGCACCGGGCGGTTGTCCTCGTCGTACTCGACGGTGACCTGGGTCTTGCCGTCCGGACGCAGGTAGGCCAGCGTGCCGTCCTTGCGGACCTCGGAGAGCCGCTCGGAGAGCACCTGGGCGATCTTGATCGGCAGCGGCATCAGCTCGGGGGTGTCGTCGCAGGCGTAGCCGAACATCAGGCCCTGGTCGCCGGCGCCCTGCTTGTCCATGGCGTCGACCGAGGACTCCAGGCGCGACTCGTAGCCGGTGTCGACACCCTGGGCGATGTCGCCGGACTGGCCGCCGATGGCGACCATCACGCCGCAGGAGGCGCCGTCGAAGCCCTTCTCGGAGTGGTCGTAGCCGATCTCCAGGATCCGCTGGCGCACGATCGACTTGATGTCGACGTAGCCGGTGGTGGAGACCTCGCCCGCCACGACGACGAGGCCGGTGGTCAGCAGCGTCTCGACGGCGACCCGGCTGTGCGGGTCCTGGCGCAGCATCTCGTCGAGCACGGCGTCGCTGATCTGGTCAGCGATCTTGTCGGGGTGACCTTCGGTCACAGACTCGGAGGTGAACAGGCGTCCGGACATGTCGGCTCCTCGGGTTGCGGCGATCGTCGCAAGACTAGACAGCACCCGGTACCACCGGGTCGGTGTCTCATTCCTACCGGTCGGGCGGGCTCAGTCCCTCATCCGGAGGGTGACCTGGTCCCAGATCGCGTGCGCCAGCGCGCTCTTGGGCCCCAACGGTACGTCGACCGCGGCACCGTCGGCGCCGAGGATGACGGCCTGGTTGTCCTCGCTGCCGAAGACGGCGCCACCGCTGACGTCGTTGACCACCAGCAGGTCGCAGCCCTTGCGGGCGAGCTTGGCGCGGGCATGGTCCAGCACGCTGCCGTCGGCGTCCCCGGTCTCGGCGGCGAAGCCCACCACGACCTGGCCGGGCCGGGCGCGCTCGTGGGCGACCTCGCGGAGGATGTCGGGGTTCTGCACCAGCGCGACGGGGGCGGCGGTGCCGTCCTCGCGCTTCTTGAGCTTGGCGCTGCTGACGTCGACGGGGCGGAAGTCGGCGGGGGCGGCGGCCATCACGACCGCGTCCGCGCCGGCGGCGGCCTCGACGACGCCCGCGCGCAGCTCGGCGGTGGTCTCGACGTGCACGACCTTGACCCCGGCGGGGTCGGCCAGCGACGAGTTCGCGGCCACCAGGGTGACCTCGGCGCCCCGGGCGAGCGCGGCGCGGGCCAGCGCGTAGCCCTGGCGGCCCGAGGACCGGTTGCCGAGGAAGCGCACCGGGTCGAGGGGCTCGCGGGTGCCGCCGGCCGAGACCAGCACGTGGCGACCGGTCAGGTCGCGCCGTCCGGCGCCGGCGAGCACGTCGCGACAGACCTCGAAGATCTCGGCGGGCTCGGGCAGGCGGCCCTTCCCGGTGTCGGCACCGGTCAGACGGCCCTCGGCTGGCTCGAGGACGAGCACGCCCCGCTCGCGCAGGGTGGCGACGTTGGCGCGGGTGGCGGGGTGCTCCCACATCTCGGTGTGCATGGCCGGGGCCAGCACCACCGGGCAGCGCGCGGTGAGCAGGGTGTTGGTGAGCAGGTCGTCGGCGAGCCCGTGGGCGGCCTTGGCCATCAGGTCGGCGGTGGCCGGGGCGACGACGACGAGGTCGGCCTCCTGGCCGATCCGCACGTGCGGGACCTCGTGCACGTCGGACCAGACCTCGTCGCTGACCGGTTTGCCGGACAGGGCGGCCCAGGTGGGTGCGCCCACGAAGCGCAGCGCGGCGGCGGTCGGCACGACGGTGACGTCGTGGCCCGACTCGCTCAGGCGGCGCAGCAGCTCGCAGGCCTTGTACGCCGCAATCCCGCCCGAGACGCCCAGCACGACAGCGGGCCGCTCCCCCGACGGGGAAGCGGCCTGCGTGGTGGAGGAGGTGCTCAGCTCACTCGCCCTGGCTGAACGAGGCACCGTCGGCGGCGGCGGCCTTGGCGGCGGCCTCCTCGGCGGCGAGCTCGGCAGGGTCGATGTCGACACAGGTCAGGAGGTCCTCGTTGATCTCGCGCAGCGCGATCGAGAGGGGCTTCTCCTGGACGTGGGTCTCGACGAGCGGGCCGACGTACTCGAGCAGGCCCTCACCGAGCTGGGAGTAGTAGGCGTTGATCTGACGGGCACGCTTGGCGCTGTAGAGGACCAGCTTGTACTTGCTGTCGGTCTTCGTCAGCAGGTCGTCGATCGAGGGGTTGGTGACCCCCACGGCTTCGATGTTCGGGGCAGACAATCTAGGCGCCTCACAGATCGTTGGGGTGGTCGCTCGGGTCGAGCATCATCAAGGTTACCAAGTCGTGGGCCGCGGAGTGAACTTCGTGGTTGACGATGGTGACGTCGAACTCGGGTTCGGCCGCCAGCTCCTCGCGCGCCGTGACCAGCCGGCGCTCGCGTTCCTCGGGCGTCTCGGTGCCCCGGCCGACCAGCCGGCGCACCAGCTCGTCCCACGACGGGGGCTTGAGGAAGACGAAGAGCGCGTCCGGCATCGTCGTGCGCACCTGCCGGGCGCCCTGCAGGTCGATCTCCAGCATCGAGGGCCGCCCTGCGCCGAGCGCCTCCTCGACCGGGCCGCGCGGGGTGCCGTAGCGGGCCGCGCCGTGCACGACCGCCCACTCGAGCATCTCGCCGGCAGCGACGAGGCGGTCGAACTGGGCGTCGTCGACGAAGCGGTAGTGCACGCCGTCGACCTCACCGGGTCGCGGCGAGCGCGTCGTGGCCGAGACCGAGATCCACACGTCGGGGTGCAGCTCGCGCACCGCAGCCGCGACCGTGCCCTTGCCGACGGCCGTAGGGCCGGCCAGCACGAGGAGACGGGTACGACGCACGGGCTCCGCGGGGCTCAACGTGCCTCTCGGGAGCTGAACTCCTTCTGGAGGGCGGCGACCTGCTTGGTGCCCAGCCCGCGGACCCGGCGGCTCTCGGCGATGCCGAGACGCTCCATCATCTGCTTGGCGCGCACCTTGCCGAGCCCCGGCATCGACTGCAGCAGGTCGACCACCCGCATCTTCGCGATCACCTCGTTGGTCTGGCCCTCGGCCAGCACGTCGACGATGGAGGCGCCGGAGTTCTTGAGCCGGTTCTTGACCTCGGCCCGCTCCCTACGGGAGGCCGCCGCCTTCTCGAGCGCCGCCTGTCGTTGTTCGGGTGTCAGCGGAGGAAGTGCCACGGTCGTCTCAGGTCCTTCGTCGGTGCATCGGGCGGAGCAGGAAGGGGCCAATCTAGTCAGAAGTCTCAGCGGGCGGCAACGCGCACGCCCGACAACGGCTGTTCCGGGCTCACTGGTACAGAGGGGTGCCGCACACGTCGCGCACCTGCGTCTCGATGTCGCCGAGCGCGGCCAGGGTGGTGGGACGCACCAGCTCCCGGGCGGCGCCGTCGATCGCGGCCCGCTGCTGGTCGTCGATGCCGTCGGGCGGGTCCTCGCGGTCGTACGACGCCGGGTCGACGTCGGCGTCCTCGAGCGCCTCGCTCAGCGCCTCGACCCGACCCACGACCTGCTGCCACTCGTCGGCGACGTCGCGCGGGGCCGCCTCACGCAGGTCCTGCAGCTCGGGCAGCACGCTCAGCAGGGCGTCAGGCCCGCCCGCGGCGACCGCCTCCGTGAGCGCGACCTGGTGCTCCTCCACCCGCTCGCAGTAGGCCTCGAACGGGTCGCCGCTGCAGCCGGTGAGCAGGCCCACCAGCACGGCAGCGCCGACCAGCGCCGCTCTCGCCCTCATGCCGGCTCCCTCGTGCCGGCCCCTCATGCCAGGACCGCCAGCTGGTCGTGCAGGCCGTGCACCGCCTCGGCCATCGCCACCGGGTCGGGGCCCAGGCGCAGCACGTCGCGCGAGGAGCTGGCGAGCACGTGGGCCGAGGAGGAGCCGAAGATCCGCTGCAGGTCGGCCACGGTGCCGCCCTGGGCGCCGAAGCCGGGAGCCAGCACCGGCCCGCCGAAGTCCAGGTCGAAGGCCGGGCCGGTCACCGGGGCGCTGATGGTGGCGCCCACGACGGCTCCGAAGGAGCCCAGCGGCTCGGCCCCCTCGTTGAGCGCGCTCAGGTGCGCCAGCACCCGGTCGGCCACCCGGAGCCCGTCGGCGCCGACGGCGTGCTGCACCTCGGCGCCCTCCTTGTTGGAGGTCAGCGCGAGCAGGAAGACGCCCGCGCCGTGGCGGCGGGCGGTCTCGACGAAGGGGTCCAGGGAGCCGAGACCGAGGTAGGGGCTCAGGGTCACCGCGTCGCAGGCCAGCGGCGAGGCCGGGTCGAGGTAGGCGTCGGCGTACGCCTGCGACGTGGAGCCGATGTCGCCGCGCTTGATGTCGAGCAGCACCAGCGCGCCGGCCGCCCGCGCCTCGAGCACCACCCGCTCCAGGACGGCCACCCCCCGGCTGCCGAAGCGCTCGAAGAACGCCGACTGCGGCTTCAGGACCGCACAGATCGGGGCGAGCGCCTCGACCGTCGTGAGCGCGAACCGCTCGAGGCCGGCGACGTCGTCGTCGAGACCCCACTCGCGCAGCAGCGCGGCGTGCGGGTCGACGCCCACGCACAGTCGGCCACGCTCGGCCATCGCGGCGTGCAGACGGGTTCCGAAGGGGGTCATCGGCGTTCTCCCTCGTGGCTGGCCAGGGCGGCGACCAGCCGCGCGGCGGTGGTGGGGTCGTGCAGCAGTGCGGAGCCGACCTGGACGGCCGCGGCCCCGGCGGCGAGCCGGACCCGCACGTCCTCGGCGGTGGCCACTCCCCCGCAGGCCACGACGGGCACCTGCAGGGCGGCCACGACCTCGGTGAGGCAACGCAGGGCCAGCGGGCCCACCGCGGGGCCGCTGAGGCCGGCGTCGCGCCCGTCGGGCATCGCAGCCGGCAGCGACTGGCCCACGACCACCGCCTCGGCACCCGCCTCGACAGCGCTGCGGGCGGCCTCGACGACGCGCAGGACGTCGGGTCGCAGCTTGGCGAGGACCGGCACCCCGCGGGGCAGCTCCCGGTGCACCGCGGCGACGGCGGCACCGACCTGGAACGGCTCGCGCGAGACCAGCAGGTCGTCGCCCTCGGGCGGGGCGAGGTTGAGCTCGACGGCGCTCACGCCGGGCGCGCTGCCCAGGCGCCGGGCCAGCTCCACGAGGTCGCCGAGGCTGCGTGCGGCGACCGAGACCACGACGCGGGTGCGCTGCTGGAGCAGCCACGGAAGCTCGGTGGCCAGGAAGCCGTCGATGCCGGGGTTCGGCAGCCCGGTGGCGTGCACGAAGCCGGCGGGCGTCTCCACGAACCGGGGCAGGGGGCCGCCGCTGCGCGGCTCGAGGGTGATGCTGCGGGTGGTGAAGGCGCCCAGCTCCGCGAGTGCGCCGTACGCCGCGAGCTCGCGGCCGGTGCCCCCGCACCCGGCGGCGACGACCACCGGCGAGGCCAGGCGCAGCCCGGCGAGCTCGGTCATGTGCCCACCAGGTCGGCCCAGCGGACCCGGTCGCCGCGCAGCACCGGGCCGTCGGCGCAGGCGCGGGCGGTGCGGGCCACCCCGTCCTCCCCCACGACCGGCACCGGGCAGCCCAGGCACAACCCGGTCGCGCAGGTCAGCGGCTGCTCCAGGGCGGTCTGGCTCCAGGCGCCGTGGGCCTCGGCGGCGCGGGCGACGGCGTGCAGCATCGGGGTCGACCCGGCCGCGTAGACGACGTCGGCGTCGGCCCGGCGCAGCACCTCGTCGATGACGTCGGCGATCTCGCCGCGGGTCCCGACGGAGCCGTCGCGGGTCACGACCGTGACGGCGCGGGCGGTGCGGCGGGCCTCGAGGGCGTTGAGCAGCCGCGCGTCGTCGGCGGCGCCGAGCACCAGGGTGACCGGGCACTCGCGCTCGCGCAGCCGCTCGGCGAGCGCGAACAGCGGGGCGGCGGCGTACCCCTCGCCGACCAGGACGGTCGGCACCGGCTCCTTGGGCAGCGCGAAGGGACGGCCCAGCGGGCCGGTGACCTCGACGCGGTCGCCCCGCTCGAGGGCGGCCAGCCAGCGGGTGCCGGGCCCGACCGGCTCCACCACGACCTGCACCGTGGCGGCGTAGCCGCCGAGCGGGCGGACCTGGTGGATCCAGAGCGCCCGCCGGCCCAGCCGGGTGCGGCCCCCGATGTCGCCGGGGGCACCGATCGAGGCCGCCAGGAAGGTGCCCGGACGGAACCGCTCCCCCACGCCGGGCGCGACCAGGGTCAGGTGCTGGTAGGCGCCGATGCGCTTGCTCGCCAGCACCTCCCCGGTGACGTGGACGGGCACGCTCACGCTTGCGCACCCCGCACCAGGCGCCGCGGCCAGGCGGGGCCCTCGTAGATGAACGCCGAGTAGACCTGCAGCAGGTCGGCCCCGGCAGCGAGCCGGTCGCGGGCGTCGTCGACGCTGCTGATGCCACCCACACCGATCAGGGTCAGCTCGGGGCCGACCCGCTCGCGCAGGCGGCGCAGGACCTCGGTGGAGCGCGCGGTCAACGGACGTCCCGAGAGCCCGCCGGCACCCAGCGCCTCGACCTCGGCCGCCGGGGTGCGCAGCCCGGCACGCGAGATGGTGGTGTTCGTGGCGATCAGCCCGTCGAGCACCCCGTCGCGGTGCCCGGCGACGGCCAGGTCGGCGATGGCGTCGACGTCGCTGTCGGCGAGGTCGGGGGCGATCTTGACCAGCAGCGGCACCCGGCGCCCGCCGGTCGCCGCGTCGGCGGTGCGCCGCACGTGGGCCAGCAGCGGCTCGAGCCGCTCGACGGCCTGCAGGGAGCGCAGCCCCGGGGTGTTGGGCGAGGACACGTTGACCACGAGGTAGTCGGCGTAGGGCGAGAGCAGGCGCGCGCTGCGCTCGTAGTCGGCCTCGACCGCGGCCTGGTCGTCCTCGGGCACGATCTTCGACTTGCCGATGTTGACCCCGAGGACCGGGCCGGGCCGCAGCTGCTCCTGCTGCCCGCGGCGACGGGCGCGAGCAGCGAGCCGCGCGGCCACCACCTCGGCACCGTCGTTGTTGAAGCCCATCCGGTTCAGCACCGCCCGGTCCTCGGGCAGGCGGAAGAGCCGTGGTGTCGGGTTGCCCGGCTGCGCCAGCCCGGTCACCGTGCCGATCTCGACGTGCCCGAACCCCAGCGTCCCCAGCGCGTCGATGCCCACGGCGTTCTTGTCGAAGCCGGCCGCCACGCCCAGCACGTTGGGGAAGGTGGTGCCCAGCGCCCGGACCGGTCGACCCGGCGTCGCCAGGTGCCGGAGCACCTTCGACCCGGCCCGCACGGCCCGGAAGCCGAGGTGGTGGGCGCGCTCGGCGTCCATCCGGGTCGCGACCCGGTCGAAGAGCAGCCGGTAGGGCCTCACTCCTGGGCTCATGTCCGGGCTCATTCCTGGATCTGCCGCTGGATCTGCCGTTGGGCGGCCCAGTCCTGGAGCGAGCGGACCTCGATGTCGCCGCGGCGCATCGCCTCGATGCCCTGCACCGCCGCGCCCAGGCCCTGCACCGTGGTCAGGCACGGCACGTTGGCCATCACCGCCGCGGTCCGGATCTCGTAGCCGTCGAGGCGGGCGTGCCCGCCACCACCGGCGCCGTACGGCGTGTTGACGATCAGCTGGATCTCGCCGTCGTGGATGAGCTGGACCGCGGTCCGCTCCCCCTCCGACCCCTCGCCCTCGTAGTGCTTGCGCACCACCGCGGCGGCCACGCCGTTGCGGCGCAGCACCTCGGCGGTCCCCTGGGTGGCCAGGATCTCGAAGCCCATGTCGGCGAGCACCTTGACCGGGAAGATCATCGAGCGCTTGTCGCGGTTGGCCATCGACACGAACACCTTGCCGGACGTGGGCAGCGGCCCGAACGCGGCGGCCTGGCCCTTGGCGAAGGCGGTGCCGAAGTCGCGGTCGAAGCCCATCACCTCGCCGGTGGACTTCATCTCGGGGCCCAGGACGGTGTCGACCTGCGCGCCGTCGGGGGTCCGGAACCGGTTGAACGGCATGACCGCCTCCTTGACCGCGATCGGCTGGTCGGCCGGCAGCGAGCCGCCGTCACCGGTGGCGGGCAGCAGGCCGGCGGTGCGCAGGTCGGCGATCGACTCGCCCAGCATCACCCGGGCCGCGGCCTTGGCGAGCGGGGTGGCGGTGGCCTTGGAGACGAACGGCACCGTGCGGCTGGCCCGCGGGTTGGCCTCGAGGACGTAGAGGATGTCCGAGCCGAGCGCGAACTGGATGTTGATCAGCCCGAGCACGCCGACACCCCGGGCGATCGCCTCGGTGGCCTCGCGGATGCGGCCGATCTCGAGCTCCCCGAGGGTGATCGGCGGCAGCGCGCAGGAGGAGTCGCCGGAGTGGATGCCGGCCTCCTCGATGTGCTCCATCACGCCGCCGAGGAAGAGCTCCTCGCCGTCGAAGATGGCGTCGACGTCGATCTCGACGGCGTCGTCGAGGAACCGGTCGACCAGCACCGGCGCCTCGTGGCTGATGAGTCCCGCGGCGACGTACTTCTCGAGGTAGGCCTCGAGGGCCTCGTCGTCGTACACGATCTCCATGCCGCGCCCACCGAGCACGTAGGAGGGCCGCACGAGGACCGGGTAGCCGATCTCGGCGGCGATGCGCTGGGCCTCGACGTACGACGTCGCGGTGCCGTGCTTGGGCGCGACCAGGCCGGCCTGGGCCAGGACCCGCCCGAAGGCGCCGCGCTCCTCGGCCAGGTCGATGGCGTCGGGGCTGGTGCCCACGATCGGCACGCCGTTGCGGGCCAGGCCCTGGGCCAGCCCGAGCGGGGTCTGCCCGCCGAGCTGGCAGATGACCCCGATCACCGGGCCGGCGGCCATCTCGGCGTGCACGACCTCGAGCACGTCCTCGAGGGTCAGCGGCTCGAAGTAGAGCCGGTCGGAGGTGTCGTAGTCGGTGGAGACGGTCTCGGGGTTGCAGTTGACCATCACGGTCTCGTAGCCGACCTCGCTGAGCGCCAGGGAGGCGTGCACGCAGGAGTAGTCGAACTCGATGCCCTGTCCGATCCGGTTCGGCCCGGAGCCGAGGATGATCACCGCGCCCTTCTCGCGCGGCAGCACCTCGCTCTCCTCGTCGTAGGTCGAGTAGTGGTAGGGCGTGGCCGCCGCGAACTCGGCGGCGCAGGTGTCGACGGTCTTGAACACCGGGCGGATGCCCAGGGCGTGGCGCACGCCGCGGACCACGTCGGCGCTCATCCCCCGGATCTTGCCGATCTGGTGGTCGGAGAACCCGTGCCGCTTGGCCCTGCGCAGCAGCGTCGGGGTGAGTTCGGGTGCCGCGGTGACCTCGACGGCGATCTCGTTGATCAGGGCGAGCTGGTCGACGAACCACGGGTCGATCCCGGTGGCGTCGAAGACCTCCTCGGGGCTCGCGCCGGCCCGGATCGCGTCCATCACCTTGCGCAGGCGGCCGTCGTGCGGGGTGCTGATCGCCTCGAGCAGCGCCGCCTTGTCGAGGGTGACCTCGTCCTTCTCCCAGTCGAAGACGGCGTCCTTGGACTCCAGGCTGCGCAGCGCCTTCTGCAGCGCCTCGGTGAAGTTGCGCCCGATCGACATCGCCTCGCCCACCGACTTCATGTGGGTGGTCAGCGTCGGGTCGGCGCCGGGGAACTTCTCGAAGGCGAAGCGCGGCACCTTGACCACGACGTAGTCGAGCGTGGGCTCGAAGGCAGCGGGGGTGCTCGAGCCGTCGGCCCGGACGGTGATGTCGTTGGGGATCTCGTCGAGGGTGTAGCCGATGGCCACCTTGGCGGCGATCTTGGCGATCGGGTAGCCGGTCGCCTTCGAGGCCAGCGCGCTGGAGCGGCTGACCCGCGGGTTCATCTCGATGACGACCAGGCGCCCGTCGCGGGGGTTCACGGCGTACTGGATGTTGCAGCCGCCGGTGTCGACCCCGACCTCGCGGATGATCCCGATCGCCATGTCACGCATGTGCTGGTACTCGCGGTCGGTCAGCGTCATCGCCGGCGCGACCGTGATGGAGTCGCCGGTGTGCACGCCCATCGGGTCGAGGTTCTCGATGGAGCAGACGATCACCACGTTGTCGGCGGTGTCGCGCATCACCTCGAGCTCGTACTCCTTCCAGCCCAGGATCGACTCCTCGAGGAGCACCTCCGTGGTGGGGCTGGCCGACAGGCCGGCGCCGGCGATGCGGCGCAGGTCGTTCTCGTCGTAGGCCATGCCCGACCCCGTGCCGCCCATCGTGAACGAGGGCCGCACCACCATCGGGTAGCCGAGCTCGTCGACGGCGGCCAGGCAGTCGTCCATGGAGTGGCAGATCACCGAGCGGGCGGACTCGCCGCCGAGGCTCTCGACGATCTTCTTGAAGACCTGCCGGTTCTCGCCGCGGTCGATGGCCTCGATGGAGGCACCGATCAGCTCGACGTCGTACTTCTCCAGCACGCCGGCCGCGTCCAGCGCCATGGCGGCGTTGAGCGCGGTCTGGCCGCCGAGGGTGGCCAGCAGCGCGTCGGGGCGCTCCTTGGCGATCACCTTCTCGACGAACTCCGGGGTGATCGGCTCGACGTAGGTGGCGTCGGCGAACTCCGGGTCGGTCATGATCGTGGCCGGGTTGGAGTTGACCAGGATGACCCGCAGACCCTCGTCCTTGAGCACCCGGCACGCCTGGGTGCCTGAGTAGTCGAACTCGCAGGCCTGGCCGATGACGATCGGGCCGGACCCGATGACCATCACGCTCTTGATGTCCTCGCGCTTGGGCATGTCAGGCACCGACCTTCGGGGTGGAGGCGGACATCAGGTCCACGAAACGGTCGAAGAGGTACGCCGCGTCGTGCGGGCCGGCGGCGGCCTCGGGGTGGTACTGCACCGAGAAGGCCTTCAGGGCGCCGGCGGCGTCGCGCAGCTCGAGGCCCTCGACGACGTCGTCGTTGAGGCACACGTGGCTGACCGAGGCCTCGCCGTACGCCGTGGTGGTGGCGCCCTCGAGCGGTGCGTCGACCGCGAAGCCGTGGTTGTGGGCGGTGACCTCGACCTTGCCGGTGGTGCGGTCCAGCACCGGCTGGTTGATGCCGCGGTGGCCGTAGGTGAGCTTGTAGGTGCCGAAGCCCAGGGCGCGGCCGAAGAGCTGGTTGCCGAAGCAGATCCCGAAGTAGGGCAGCCCGCGCTCCAGCGCTGCCTGGAGCAGCTCGACCTGGTCGGTGGTGGCCGCCGGGTCGCCGGGGCCGTTGGAGTAGAAGAGCCCGTCGGGTGCCACGGCCAGGACGTCGTCGAGGGTCGAGGTCGCGGGGAGCACGTGCACCTCGATGCCGCGCTCGGCCATCCGCTGGGGCGTCATCGACTTGATGCCGAGGTCGAGCGCGGCGACGGTGAAGCGCTTCGTGCCGTGCGCGGGCACGACGTAGGCCTCGGTGGTGGAGACCTCGCTGGCCAGCTCGGTGCCGGCCATCTCGCCCGAGGCGCGCACCCGCTCGAGCAGGGCCGTCGCATCGGTCGTGGTGGAGGAGATGCCGACCCGCATCGCGCCGCGCTCGCGCAGGTGCCGGGTCAGGGCCCGGGTGTCGACCCCGCTGATGCCCACGATCCCCTGGTCGCGCAGCTCGTCGTCGAGCGAGCGCACCGAGCGCCAGCTGCTGGGGATGCGCGCGGGGTCGCGCACGACGTACCCGGCCACCCAGATGCGGCGGGACTCGTGGTCCTCGTCGTTCACCCCGGTGTTGCCGATGTGCGGAGCCGTCATCACCACCACCTGGCGGTGGTAGGACGGGTCGGTGAGCGTCTCCTGGTAGCCGGTCATGCCGGTGTTGAAGACGGCTTCGCCGAATGTCTCCCCGGGGGCGCCGTACGCCTCGCCGTGGAAGGTGCGGCCGTCCTCGAGCACGAGGATCGCCGGGGCAGGGGCATGCAGAGGCACGCCGTACCTCCTTCTCCGCCTCACAGGACGGATCGTTAAAGGATGTGAGCAGCGGGGCCGACTCTAGCAGCGCTCCACCCCCGGCACGGCCAGGGACCAGCCGGCGCGAGACGAGCCGCGTGCCGAGTAATGGAGATGCGCCCGACTGCGGGCGGGCGTAGCGTCGAAGCCTTCCCCCGAGGAGCCACCGATGGTCGATCTGGTCCTACGACCCGCCGAACAGGCCGCGTTGGCGCTCCTGGTCGCGACGGAGCCGGTTCCTGGCGACCCGATGCCCCCGGCCGCGGCGTTCGACGCACTGTTGACCCTGGTGCCCGCCGACGGGCTGGGGGCCGCGCTGGTCGAGCACACCGGGCGGGTCGTGGCCGAACGGGTGTTCCTGCCCGACTGGGCGCCGCGGGACGACCCCGAGGCGGCGGAGGACGGACCGCTCTACGTCGGCTTCGTCCACTGGCCGGAGCAACCCCTGGCAGCGGCCGCCTGCGAGGCGCTCGCGGGTGTGGACGGGGTCGCGCTCGGCTTCCGGGTCGGCGGCGACCGCGTCGCACAGATCTACCTGGACCGGCGCTACCGCCGGTTCTCGGAGCGCGACCTCACGATGCTCAGGCTCGTCGCGCCGCTGCTCCAGCGGCTGCTGCGTGAACGACCGACCCCCCGGCTGCCGGCCACGGTGACGGTCCAGGAACGACGGGTCCTCAACCACGTGGCCGCAGGCGCGTCGAACGCCGAGATCGCCGCGGCCCTCTTCGTCGCACCGAGCACGGTGCGCAAGCACCTCGAGCACGTCTACGCCAAGCTCGGTGTGCACGGACGGCTGGAGGCGCTCGCCGTGCTCCGCGGCTGCGACGAGCCCGACCTCGACCTGCAGGAACGGGTCGCAAGATACGCCTGATGACGAATACCCCCACCGGCATGGGCGGAGCACCCTCGAGGGAGGAGCACATCCCCTGCCGAGAGAAGCCAGCCATGTCCCACCGCCGCACCATCCTCGCTGCATCCGGCGCCCTGCTCTGCCTCGCCCTGGCGGGCAGTGCGGGCGCCTCCGTCCCGGAGCCCCACCCGGGGTACGGACCCGCAGACCAGGAGCGCCCCTGCTTCATGGTCCGCGCCCACTGGAACGTCGGCCTGGACGGGCCCCAGCCCACCTGCTGATGCCGAGCACCGCCACGCGCGACGACGCACTCCCCGCAGCTGCGGGGAGTGCGTCGTCGTGGGCCCACCCGTTGACCGCGTCCCCCGGGCGGAGGATCGTCGAGGGTCCACCTACGAGGGAGGCAGCATGAGCGGCAAGGTGATGCACTTCGAGATCCCGTTCGACGACGGCGACCGGGCGGGGGGCTTCTACCGGGACGTCTTCGGCTGGCAGCTGGTGCCGGTGCCGGAGATGGACTACACGATGGTGATGACGGGGCCGACGGACCCCGAGCAGGGCCCCAGCGAGCCGGGCTTCATCAACGGCGGCATGTTCAGGCGCAGCGACGAGTTCCCGGGCAAGGGCCCCGGCATCGTCATCGACGTACCGAGCGTCGACGAGGCGCTGCGCAGCGTCGCGGCGGCGGGCGGGACGCCGGTGACCGAGAGGATGGCCGTCGGCGACATGGGCTTCACCGGCTACTTCACCGACACCGAGGGCAACCTGATCGGGCTCTGGGAGAACGCCTGAGCCACGACCCCCAGGGCGGCCAGCGTGCGCTCGACGTCGGCGTCGGTGGTCGACCAGTTGCTCACCGAGATGCGCAGCACCGCCCGTCCGCGCCACAGCGAGCCGCTGGTCCAGGCGGTGCCGTCCTCCAGCATCCGGCGTACGACGTCACGGGTGCGGTCGTCGTCCCCGAAGGCCGCGCAGACCTGGGTGAAGACCACGTCGTTGAGCACCTCGGCTCCCTCGATGGCGGCGATGCCGTCGGCGAAGGCCGTGGCATGGCCCGCCAGGCGTTCGACCAGCTCCGCGACCCCGCTGCGCCCGAGCGAGCGCAGCACCGCCCACACCGTGAACGCGCGGGCGCGGCGGGACAGCTCGGGGACCTTCTCGAACGGGTCCCCCGCGGCGTCGTGGATGAGGTAGTCGCCGTGCATCGACATCGCCGCCCGCAGCGCACGCGGGTCGCGGACGATCGCCAGCCCGCAGTCGTAGGGCACGTTGAGCGTCTTGTGGGCGTCGGTGGCCCAGGAGTCGGCGGACTCGTAGCCGTCGACGAGGTGCCGGTAGGCCGGGGCGGCCCCGGCGAAGAGCCCGAACGCACCGTCGACGTGCACCCACGCCCCGTGCTCGTGCGCCGCCGCGATCGCCTCCCCGAACGGGTCGAAGGCGCCGGAGTGGATGTTGCCCGCCTGCAGGGCCACGACCACCGGCCGCTCGTCGCCGCCCGCGAGGCTCTCGCGGAGCGCGACCGGGTCGATCCGGCCCTGCTCGTCGACCGGGACGACCTCCGGCGTGCCGAGGCCGAGGTAGCGCAGCACCAGGTCCACGGAGGCGTGCCGCTCGGCCCCGACCAGCACCCGGACCCCCGGCGAGCCGACCAGGCCGTGGCTCCCGACGTCCCAACCGGCACGGGCGAGCACCGCGTCACGGGCGGCTGCCAGGCAGGTGAAGTTGGCCATGGTGCCACCGGTCACGAAGCCCACGGCGCTGTCCGGCGGCAGACCCAGCAGGTCGAGCACCCACGCCTCGGCGATGTCGTCGACCGCGGTCGCGGCCGGCGTGACCGTGCGCAGCCCGGCGTTCTGGTCCCATGCCGAGGTCAACCAGTCCGCCGCCATCCCCGCCGGGTGCGTGCCCCCGATCACGAACCCGAAGAACCGACCTGACGGCATCGCCGTCAGCCCCGGGTCCACCGCCTCGGCGAGCAGGTCGACGACCGCCGCCGGGTCGCTCGGACCGTCGGGGAGCCCGGCCCCCAGTGCCGCCACCACGTCGGCGACCGAGGCCGCCGCAGGGACGGCGCGCTCCGGCAGGCCGGAGAGCCAGCCCAGCGCGTGCTCGTGCGCGCGGGCGAGGGCCCCGACGGCGTCCGGTGTGTGCCCCACATCACCAGACTAGGACCTCCCGCCGCCCGTCGCACCCACGCTTCCCCCCACCGCCGAGCGGTCACTTCTGCACCACCCACCAGTCAGTTCTGCACCCCCCAGAGGTCACCGACGTACGCCGCCGCGGTGCGCGATCACAGCCGTCGCGTCAGGAAGAGGGTGGTGCGGTGCTGTGGGTGCACCTCGGTGCGACCCGTCCCGGGGGACCCGGCTCGGTCAGCACCCGACGCGCCGCGGTGATCCGGTCCCGGACCGCCTCTCACCCGTGGCAGGCATCATCAGCGCATGATGAGCGAGCAGGGCAGGTGGGCCGACCGCGCGATCGAGCACGTCGCCCGCGCGGCGACCGGCGGCGTGCTTGACCGTTCCCTGCGGGTGACGCTGAACTTCCACCCCGACCGCCCGGTCGCCGGCGCGACGGTGGTCGAGCGGCTCGCCCGCGACGGCGTCTACCGGTCGCAGTTCGAGACGGGCACCAGCAACGGCGGCCTCACCGCCCGCCCCGGTGGTGACCGGTGGCGGTGGGAGCAGCGCATCTTCGGGCACGCCTACGACGACGCCCCGGTCACGCAGCGGCCGAAGTACGGCGCGCTCAACCACCGCCGACGGCGCATCGGCGCCGCACCGCGGTTCGGGTCGGCGCACCTGCGTCTGACCGGGGCCGTCCTCGACCGCACCACGTTCTGCTTCCCCGACTCGGTCTTCGAGCCGACGGCGATGGCCACCACCGCCCGCTTCGGCCTCCTCCACCTCGCCGACGCGACCGACGCCGACCTCCTGGACGACTACATCGAGGCCCACGTCCACGGCACCGTCCACGTCGCGAGCGACGTCGAGGCCCTCGTGCTGGACCCCTGCTTCCGCGGCACCACGACCGAGGAGCACGCCCGGGCGCTCGGCGTACCGCTGGAGTGGCACGAGGGCCGGCTGCTCCGGGTGGAGACCCTCGAGGCGCACCCGGAGTTCCGCGGCCCGCGCGTGGTCGAGGTCGGCCGCCGCATCGCGCGCGACGGGCTGCTGGACGCGGCCACGGTCGGACGGGCGGTCATCGCCGGGATCGAGGATCCCCAGGACCTCAAGAAGCTCTGGCACCACGTCGCGAGGTTCGGCACCCCCACCGACGAGTGACCCGCACTGCCGAGCAGTCACTTCTGCACCACCCACCAGTCAGTTGTGCACCTCCCAGCGGTCACCGCCGTACGCCGCTGCGGGCCACGATCGACTGCTCGGGGGTGCAGAAGTGACCGCTGGGTGGTGCAGAAGTGACCGCTCGTCCCTCACCCGCCGCGGGGCTTCGTCCGCGCGGTGGCCGTGGCGCTCCACGGATCCTCGGGCCAGGGGTGGCGGGGGTAGCGCCCGCGCATCTCGCCGCGCACGCCCGGGTAGGCGGACTCCCAGAAGGACGCCAGGTCTGCGGTGACGGCGAGCGGGCGGCGGGCGGGCGAGAGTAGGTGCAGCAGCAGCGGCACCCGGCCGTCGGCCAGGCGCGGGGTGGCGGCCCACCCGAAGACCTCCTGCAGCTTCACCGCCAGCACCGGCTGCTCGGGGTCGGTGTAGTCGACCCGGTGCGTGGACCCGCTGGGGACCGGCATCCGTTCGGGGGCGAGGTCGTCGAGGCGACCGGCCTCGGGCCAGGGCAGCAGCCCGCGCAGCCCGGCGAGCACGTCGAGGCGGGCGAGGTCGCGCCCCGACCGCACCCGGGACAGGTCGAGCCACTGGTCCAACCCGGAGAGCAGGGCGTCGTCGCCGACGTCGGGCCACGGCTCCCCCACCGCGGCGTGCAGGAACGCGAGCCGGGCCCGCAGGTCGCGCGCCGGCTCCTTCCAGGGCAGGGCGGCGAGCCCCTCGCGCCGCAGCCCGTCGCGCACGGCGGCACCCACCGCCTCGACCGGCGGCCTGGAGAGCGGCGCGGCAGCCAGCTCGATCGCCCCCAAACGGGTCACCCGGCGCGCGACCACCCGGCCGTCGCGCCACCTCACCTCGTCGTCCTCGACCCACCGCGCAGCAGCGGCCTCGAGGGCGAGGTCGGCGTCGAGGGGCGCGGCCGAGCGCACCCGCGCCTCCCGTTCCCCCGCCCGGCGATCGACGTCGGCCACCGCCAGCCACTCCAGACCGGCCAGCGCCGACTCCCCGCGGGGCAGCACGGCGCCCGTCCCGCCCACCATCAGGTACGACGGCCCGCCCGGGCGGCGGCGCGCCACCCGGTCCGGGTGCGCCAGGGCCACCACCAGCCCGACCGCCAGGTCGTCGGTCAGGCCGTCGGTCGAGGACGCTCCCCGCCCGACGACCGCCACCAGCCGATCGACGGCGGCGCGCCACGACCCGGAGCCCGCTCCGCCGCGGCGCAGCTGCCGCAGCCCGGCGACCAGGTCGCCACCGGGAGGGCGGACGTCCTCGGAGAGCATCGCCACCACCTCGGCCGCGCGACGGGGCCCCACCAGGCCCGCGCCGTCCAGCAGCGCCCGCGCCAGTCGCGGGTCGACGGGCACGCCGGCGATCTCGCGACCGCGGTCGGTGACCGCACCCTCGACGTCCACCGCGCCCAGGTCGGCGAGGGTGGCGCGGGCAGTGGCCAGCGCCGGCGCCGGAGGCGGGTCGAGCAGGGCGAGTCCGGAGCCGTCGGGCGTGCCCCACACCGCCAGCTCAAGCGCCAGCCCGGTGAGGTCGGCGACGGCGATCTCGGGTTCGGGGTGCGCCTGGAGGTGGGCGTGCTCGGCCTCGGACCAGCAGGGGTGCACCCGGCCCGGCCCCTCGCGCCCGGCCCGGCCGGCCCGCTGCTCGGCGCCCGCGCGCGAGACCCGGACCGTCACCAGCCCGGCGAGCCCGCGGCGGTGGTCGGTGCGCGGCTCGCGGGAGAGCCCCGCGTCCACGACCGAGCGCACCCCCGGGACGGTCAGGGACGACTCGGCCACCGCGGTCGAGACGACGACACGGCGCCGCGGACCGGCGCTCAGCGCGAGGTCCTGCTGCTCACCGCTCAACCGCCCGTGCAACGGGCGTACGTCGGCCTCGACGCCCGAGAGCCGCCGCACCACCCCGTCCACCTCGGCCACGCCCGGGACGAATACCAGCACGTCGCCGGCGCCGTCGGCCAGGGCGGTGCGCGTGGTCGCCGCGACGTGGTCCAGGAACGCCGGCGTGACGCCCCGGTCGTCGAGGCGCAGCACCCCGGGCGGCAGCGGCGACCAGCGCCGCTCGACCGGGTGCAGGGCCCCCGGCACGTCGACCACCGGGACCGGCGGGTCGCCCAGCAGCGCGGCGGTGCGCGAGGCCTCCACCGTGGCCGACATCGCCACCAGCAGCAGGTCCTCCCGCAGCACCGACCGCACGTCGACCAGCAGCGCCAGCGTCAGGTCGGCGTCGAGCTGGCGCTCGTGCACCTCGTCGAGGACGACCGCGCCCACCCCGGGGAGCTCGGGGTCGCGCTGGAGCCGCCGCAGCAGCAGCCCGGTGGTCACGACCTCGATCCGCGTCGCCGCCGAGGTCCGGCGCTCGCCACGCACGGCGTACCCCACGCTCTGCCCGACGGGCTCGCCGAGCAGATAGGCCAACCGACGTGCGGCGGCCCGGGCCGCGATCCGTCGCGGCTGGGTGACGATCACCCGGCCCTCGCACGCCATCGCCACCGCCGGCGGGACCATCGTCGTCTTGCCGGTGCCCGGGGGCGCCTGCACCACGGCGCTGCCGCGCTCGGCCAGGGCCGCTCGCAGGGCGTCCAGCCCGCCGACGACCGGCAGGTCCGGCGGGTCGGCGAGCAGCCGGGCGAGCGCCTGGCTCAGACCAGCACCCCGTCCAGGACCGTGGGCCGGCCCCGCAGGAAGGTCGCCTGCACCGCGGCGCCGAAGGTGCGGCCGTGCCACGGGTTGTTCCGCGACAGCGACACCGAGGCGGCGCGGTCCACGGTGTGCGAGGCGCTCGGGTCGACCAGGGTGAGGTTGGCCGGCGCCCCGACCTCGAGCCCGCGTCCCTGCCCCTCGAGCCCGGCGATGGCGGCCGGGGTCGTCGACATCACCCGGGCCAGGTCGCTCCAGCCCATCAGGCCGGGCTCGACCATCACCGAGGCGACCACCGACAGGGCGGTCTCCAGCCCGAGCATCCCGAACGCCGCGTCGACGAACGCGTGCTCCTTGTCGTGGCGCGCGTGCGGGGCATGGTCGGTGGCGACGGCGTCGATGGTGCCGTCGGCCAGCGCCGCACGCAGCGCCTCGACGTCCTCGGCGGGCCGCAGCGGCGGGTTGACCTTGTACGTCGGGTCGTAGCCGGTGAGCAGGTCGGTGGTCAGCAGCAGGTGGTGCGGGGTCACCTCGGCGGTGACCGCGATCCCCTGCGACTTCGCCCAGCGCAGCACCTCGACGGTGCCGGCGGTCGAGGCGTGGGCGACGTGCACCCGCGAGCCGGTGTGCCGCGCGAGCATCACGTCGCGGGCGACGATGACCTCCTCCGCGACACCGGGCCAGCCCGGCAGGCCGAGCCGACCGGAGAGCTCGCCCTCGTGGCAGCACGACTGGGGTCCGGCGAGGTCGGGGTCCTGGGAGTGCTGGCTGACCACCCCGCCGAAGGCCTTGACGTACTCGAGTGCGCGGCGCATGACGCGCGGGTTCGCCACGCAGCGTCCGTCGTCGGAGAAGACCCGCACCCTGGCCCGTGAGCGCGCCATCAGGCCCAGCTCGGCGAGCTCCTCGCCGGCCAGCGCCTTGGTGACCGCCCCCACCGGCTGCACGTCGACCAGGCCGGCGGCGCGGCCGAGGTCGTGGACCCGCTCGGCGGCCTCGGCGGTGTCGGTGACCGGCGAGGTGTTGGCCATCGCCAGGACGGCGGTGAAGCCCCCGACCGCAGCGGCCCGCGACCCGGTCAGCACGGTCTCGGCGTCCTCGCGGCCCGGCTCGCGCAGGTGGGTGTGCAGGTCGACCAGGCCGGGCAGCGCCACCAGGCCGTCGGCGTCGACGACGCGCGCGCCCGGCGCCGACAGCGAGCCGGGCTCGCTGCTGATCTCGCTGATCACGCCGTCGGTGAGCAGCAGGTCGGCGCTGCGCTCGCCGAGGAGGGAGGCGCCGCGCACGAGGACCTGTCCCGGGTGGTTCTCGGTCATGACGAGGCTCCTTCTCCGGCGAGCAGGTGGTAGAGGATCGACATCCGCACGGCGAGACCGGCCGACACCTGGTCGAGCACCAGCGACTGGGCGGCGTCGGCGGCGTCGGCGGCGATCTCGAGGCCGCGGTTCATCGGGCCGGGGTGGCAGATCGGCACGTCCGGGCCGAGCACCGCGAGGCGGTCCCGGGTCAGTCCGTAGCCGACCGTGTACTCCCGCGCGCTCGGGAAGAACCCGCCGCTCATCCGCTCGCGCTGCACCCGCAGCATCATCACGGCGTCGGCCTGGGGCAGCACCTCGTCGAGGTCGTACGACGTCGCGAAGCCGGCCTCGCGCGACCAGGCGTCGACGCCGCTGGGCATCAGCGTGGGCGGGGCCACGACCGTGACCTCGGCACCCAGGCGGGTCAGGCACTTGACGTTGCTGCGGAAGACCCGGCTGTGGGTCAGGTCGCCGACCAGCAGCACCCGCTTGCCCTCCAGCGTGCCGAGGCGACGCTGCAGGGTGTAGGCGTCGAGCAGCGCCTGGGAGGGGTGCTCGTGGGTGCCGTCGCCGGCGTTGATGACGCTGGCGTCGACCCACTGCGAGACCTGGAGCGCGGAACCGCTGGCCGAGTGCCGCATGACCACCGCGTCGACGCCCATCGCGGTGATGGTCAGCACGGTGTCGCGCAGGCTCTCGCCCTTGGACGCCGAGCTGCCCTTGCCGGTGATGTTGATGGTGTCGGCCGAGAGCCACTTGCCGGCGATCTCGAAGCTCGACCGGGTGCGGGTGGAGTCCTCGAAGAACAGGTTGATGATGGTGCGCCCCCGCAGCGCCGGCAGCTTCTTGACCTCGCGGCGCTGCACGTCGTGCATCTCGGCGGCGGTGGCGAAGAGGGTGTCCATGTCGTCGAGGCTGAGGTCGTCGATGGAGAGCAGGTGCTTCTTCACGACCCCTCCGTCCCGCCCGTGGTGTCGGTGCCCGTGGTGTCGCTGCCCGGCGTGCCGGCGATGCGGACCTCGTCGTGGTCGTCGTACTCCTCGAGCCGCACCATCACCCGCTCGGTGCGCGCGCTGGGCAGGTTCTTGCCCACGTGGTCGGCGCGGATCGGGAGCTCGCGGTGGCCCCGGTCGACCAGCACCGCCAGGCGCACGGCGGCGGGCCGGCCGAGGTCGCTCATGGCGTCGAGGGCCGAGCGCACGGTGCGACCGGAGTAGAGGACGTCGTCGACGAGCACCACGGTGCGTCCGTCGATGCCGCCGGGTGGCACCTCGGTGCGCTGCGGACCGCGCGCCGGGTGCTGGCGCAGGTCGTCGCGGTAGAGGGTGACGTCCAGGGCGCCGACCGGCACGGTGATCCCCTCGGTGACGGCGATCCGGTCGGCGATGCGGTGGGCCAGGCCCACGCCGCGCGTCGGGATGCCGAGCAGCACCAGGTCCTCGGGACCCTTGTTGCGCTCGAGGATCTCGTGGGAGATGCGGGTCAGGGCCCGGGCGATGTCACGGGCATCGAGGACCACGCGGCCCTCGTCGGTGGTCTCGGAAGGCGCACTCACGTGGCCGGACCTCCTTCTCCGCCTCACAGGACGGCTCGTTAAAGGATGTCGATCGGGGGAACCCTAGCAGTGCGCCGCCGGCAGCCGCAGCGTGAAGACGGTGCCCCGGCCGAGCTCGGACCGCACGGCCACGGAGCCACCGTGCCGCTCGGCGATGCGGGCGACCGTGACCAGGCCCAGCCCCGTGCCGGGCTGGCGCAGCGCCACGGGGTTGCTGCTGCGGAAGAAGGCCCGGAACAGCGTGGCCTGGTCGTCCTCGGAGATGCCGATCCCGTCGTCCGCGACCTCGAGCAGCACGTCGTCGCCGGCCCGACGTGCGCACACGGTGACGGTGCCGCCCGGCTCGGAGTACTTGATGGCGTTGCTGACCAGGTTGCCCACCGCCCGGTCGACCTCGGCCGGGTCGCCGCTCACGAGCAGGGTGGGGTCCTGCACCTCCACCACGAGGTCGAGGCCGGCCGCCTGGGCGGTGGGCCGCACGAGCGCCTCGATGCCCGCGACCACCCGGTCGACGACCACGGGCAGGCGCACCAGGGGGTGGTGGGGGTCGCTGACCCGGGCCAGCAGCAGCATGTCGTCGACGATCTGCTGCATCCGGGCGGTGCCGCGCGCCATCGCGTCGTGGTGCCGGGCTGCCGCGGGGGCGGGTCCCAGGTCCTCGAGCATCTCCAGGTTGCCGGCCACCACGGTGAGCGGCGTGCGCAGCTCGTGGGTCAGGGTGGCCACCAGCCGGGCCCGGTCCTCGGCGAGCTCGTGCAGCTCGAGCACCAGCCGGCGCTCGCGCTCCAGTGCGCGCACCGTGGTCAGGACGGAGCCCAGGTCGTGGCCCAGCTCCAGCGCAGCGGTCGACTCCGCGACCGACCAGGGCGGGTCCTGCGCCCGACGGCTGAGCACCAGGAACCCCAGACACGTCGGTCCGGCGCCCAGCGGCACCCCGATGACACGGGCCGGGCCCAGCCACGCCAGACCCCGGCGCGCGGCGTCCTCGAGCTCCGCGGACAGCTCGCTGGGCAGGTCGGTAGGCAGGTCGATCCCCAGGTCGCCGTCCCCTCTCGGGTCCAGCACGAGCACCTCCTGGCGCTCCCACAGCACCGGAGCGAGGCGACCCGCCGCCCCGGTCACCGACGCGGGCAGCGGCACCTCCTGCCCGTCGCGGCGGCGCGCGATCCCCGCCCCCGACCAGCCCTCGCCGCTGCCGCTGCGCACCTGGATCCAGGACGCGCTGGCCGCGAAGCCCTCGACCAGGGGTTGGTGCGTGCTCTCCACGATCTCGTCGAGCGAGCCGTGCGTGCCCCGCGCCGCGCTGCGCACCAGCCGGCGGGCGTGCTCGGCGTGCCCGACCCGACCCAGCAGCGCCTCGCGCTCGAGGGTCGTCAGCACCGCGCGCTCGGCCTGGGCGGTGTAGCGCTCCAGGAGCCGTACCTGCGTCGGGTCGGGCCGGCGCCCCGAGAGCGGCTGGTCCACCGACAGCACCCCCACCGGTGTGCCGTCGTCGTCGCGCAGCACGCCGATGAGGCCGTCGTACGGATGCCAGGCGTCCGGGCCGTCGGCCTGCTCGACCAGGCTGACCACCCAGTGCCCCGACAGGTCGCCGCCATGGCGCTCACCGTCGATGAAGTGCAGCCGACCCCACGGCTCGGCCACCGCCAGGATCTCGTCGAGGACGGAGACCGGGTCGCTCGCCCAGGCGTCCTCGTCGAGCTCCTTCGGACCGGTGTAGGCCGTGGTCACCAGCTCGTCGCCGATCACGACCGAGAGCGCCGCGACCCGGAAGCCGATCAGCTCGGCCACCGACTCGACCATCAGCTGCAGCACGTCTCGCGCGGAGGAGTCCGACCACCCGGTGCGGTCCCGTTCGTGCAGCACGACTCCCCCTCCACCGACCCTCACCGGAGAGGGAGCCTAGCCGGGCGGCGACGGCTTAGGATCGGTTTCATGGCCACTCCCCCGCTGCCCGAGGACGTCACCGCGCTGCTGCGGCACCCGCACCCCTGCGTGATCGCGACGCTGCGCCGCGACGGCACCCCGGTCACCGTGCCCACCTGGTACCTCCTGGAGACCGAGGGACCCCGGGCCGGGACCGTGCTGGTGAACATGGACGACTCCCGGGTCCGGCTGGGCCACCTGCGCCGCGACCCTCGGATCAGCGTGACCGTGCTCGACAGCGAGAGCTGGTACACCCACGTGTCGCTGCTCGGTGAGGTCGTGGAGATGCAGCCCGACGAGGGTCTCGTCGACATCGACCGGCTCTCGCGGCACTACGCCGACCGCCCCTACCCGGACCGCGAGTCGCCGCGCACCAGCGCCGGGGTGCGCATCGACCGCTGGCACGGCTGGGGTGCCGCGAAGGACTGAGTGCGTCAGGCCCCGGTGTCGTCCGTGGCGATGTCGATCAGCACCTTGCCGACGGTGCCGGCCTCGACGGCGTCGTGGGCGGCGGCGGTCTGCTCGAGCGAGAAGTGGTGCAGCGGCACGCCGACCTCGGCGCCGACGCGCAGGGCACCCGCGGCGACCGCGGCCGAGACGTCCTCGGTGGCGGCGGCCAGCAGGTCCTCGCCCAGCGTGTAGAGCAGCAGTCCCTGCAGGCGCAGGTTCTTCGCGAAGCCGGCGCGCACCGGCAGCGCGGCCTCGGCCCCGCCGTTGTCGGCGTAGTAGGCCAGGGTGCCGCGGTTGCGCAGCACCTCGACGTCCAGCGCGAGGTTCTCGGCCAGCGCGACCTCGACCACCAGGTCCACGCCGCCCGGCGCGATCCGCCCGATCTCGGCGGCCGCGTCCTCGGTGCGGTAGTTCACGACGTGGTGGGCGCCGGCCGCGCGGGCCAGCGCGGCCTTCTCGTCGCTGCTGATCGTGGTGACCACGGTGGCGCCGGCCCACACCGCGAGCTGGATCGCGGCGTTGCCGACCGCGCCGGCCCCGCCGGCCACCAGGACCGTGCGGCCCTCCATGGCGCCGGGCGCGAGCCGGGTGACGTCCTCGCCGGCGGTCAGCGCCCGGTGCGCCGTCACGGCGGGCACGCCGAGCGCGGCACCGAGGTCGTACGACGCCACGTCCGGCAGCGCGGCCACCCGTGTGGTGGGCAGGACGGTGTGCTCCGCGGCGGTGCCGCCCGGACGGGACCACTGGGCCACCAGGGTCCAGACCCGGTCGCCCACGGCGAACCCCTCGACGCCCTGCCCCACGGCGTCGACGACACCCGCGCCGTCCTGCCCGGGGACGACCTCGTCCCAGGGCCCGTTCTTGGCGTTGGCGCGGAACTTCCAGTCCGTCGGGTTCACCCCGGCGCGGACCAGGCGGACCCGGACCTCACCGGGCCCCGGCTCGGGCACGGGACGTTCGACGAGGGAGAGGACGGAGGACGGACCGGTCTGGGTGTAGACGACTGAACGCATGCCGCCAGTCTCCCATCAGAGCGCTTCGGCCATCCCGGCGCACGCCGCCAGCCACGAGCGGCGGGTGGCGGCGGAGAGCTCGGCGTACGGCACGACGGAGCCGGCGACGAGGGCGGCGTCGTAGGGCACGCGGTAGACCGCGCGGGTGCGCTGCTCGTAGACGGCGACGAGGTCGGCGGCCAGCTTGTCGTCGACCTTCGGCGAGGGGTCGGAGAGCACGGTGATGCACTTGTGCTTGATGTCGGTGTGGCCGGCGTCCTGGAGGGCGTCGAGCATCCACAGCCCGGAGTAGCCGGTGTCCTCGCGCACGGTGCTGGTGACCACGAGCAGGTCGGCCTCGGCGGCGCTGGCCAGCCAGTTCTCGGCACGCATGTTGTTGCCGGTGTCGACGAGGATGATGCGGTAGAAGCGCTCGAGCAGGGCGTGCACCGCGGCGAAGTCGTCGGCGTGGATCATCCCGGTGACGTCGGGGCGCTCGTCGGAGGCCAGCACGTCGAAGTGGGCGTCGCCCTGCGAGCGCACGAACGCGCCGAGGTCACCGATGCGCGACTGGTAGACGTCGGTGAACCGCTCGAGGTCCTCGAGCAGCTCCCTCGTGGTGTTGCGGTGGGTGCTGCGCGTGCCGCGGATGCCCAGCGTGCCGCGCGTCTCGTTGTTGTCCCAGGCCACCACCCCGCCGCCCCGCACGGTGCCGAACGTGTAGCCGGCGGCCAGCACACCGGTGGTCTTGGCGGCCCCGCCCTTGGGGTTGATGAACGCGATCGTGCGCGGACCGTCGAAGTCACGCTGGATCACGGATCGCTGCTGCTCGTGGTCCTGCTCGGCCGGTCCCATGGCCAGCCTGAACAGGCCACCGCTCCAGCGGTTCAGCAGGCCGCGCCAGCCCCAGGTGGCCGGGCCGCTGTCGGTCTCCTCGGCCCGCCGGTCGAGGAAGTCGGTCGCGGTCATGAACCGCCGCGGCTCGTCGGTGAGCACCGCCGCAGGAGCAGCAGCAGGGACCGCGGCCGGCGGGGCAGCAGGCGGGGCGGCCGGCGGGGCGGCAGGCGGGGCGGCAGGAGTCGCTGCCGATGGTGCCGCCGGAGGCGGCGGGGGCGGCGCCGTCGCCGTCTCCACGACCGGGACCTCGCGGGTCTGGTCGGGCGTCCAGCTCGGTGGCGGACCCAGCGGATCGGTCAGCGGGTCCCCCGCCGCTGCGGCGTAGCGGTCGAGCTCGTCGCGCGTGTAGAGCCGGTCGCTGGTGTCCGAGTGACCCTGGGTCATGCTTCCTCCGCGGGGGTAAGGGGTGCTCGGCTCCTCCTTCCCCGATCGCGGCGAGGTCACACTCGCGTCACAGACCCGTCTGCTTGAGCGCCACCTCGATGACGCCGTGGAAGGTCGGGAAGGCGAAGTGCATGCCGCGCAGCGTGGCCACCGGCACCTGTGCGTGCACCGCGGTGCTGAGCAGCCCGAGCACCTCACCGCCGTACGGCGCCACCGTCGTCGCCCCGACGAGGACGCCCCGCTCGCGGTCGGCCACGACCTTGACGAGCCCCTGCGCCTCGTGGATCCAGCCGCGGGGCGAGCGCGCGACGTCGGCGGTCCCGACGACGACGTCGATCCCCTGCTCGCGGGCCTCGGACTCGGTCAGGCCCACCGCCCCCACCTCGGGGTCGGTGAAGGTCACCCGGCTGACGGCGCGGTAGTCGGCCCACGGGCCGTCCTCGTCGCCGAGGACGTCACGCTCGACGAGCGCGGCCTGGTAGAGCGACACGTGGGTCCAGGCGCCGTGCCCGGTGATGTCACCGACGGCCCACAGCCTCGCTCCCGCCCGGGAGCGTTCGTCGACCTCGACGTGGTCGGCCGAGGGGTCCAGCCCGACGGTCTCGAGACCGATGTCGCCGAGGTTCTCCGAGCGGCCGCTGGCGACCAGCAGCCGCTGGGTGTCGACCCGGTCGCCGCCGACGGTGAGGTGGAACCCGGAGGCGTCGTGCTCGACCCGGGTGACCTCGGCGTCGAGGCGCACGTCGAGACCCTCCGCGCGCAGGACGTCGGCGAGCAGGTCGCCGGCCTCGGGCTCCTCGGCCCCCAGGAGCCGGGGCCCCGCCTCGAGGAGGGTGACCCGGGTGCCGAACCGCGCCAGCGCCTGGGCCAGCTCCACCCCGATCGGCCCGCCGCCGAGGACGGCCAACGACTCGGGCGCCTCCTCGATCGTGAACACGTCGCGGTTGGTCCAGTACGGCGTCCCCTCCAGACCGTCGACGGGCGGCACCGCCGGCGCGGTGCCGGTGTTCAGCACGATCCCGCGGGTGGCCACCAGGCGGGTCACGCCACCCGGGGTGTCGACGTCCACGACCCCGGTGCCGGCCAGGCGGCCGTGCCCGCGCACGACGCGGACCCCGTCCTCCTCCAGCGGCCCGACGTGGCCGTCGTCGTGCCAGTCGTGGGTGGCCTGGCGGATCCTCGCCGCGGCGGGGGCCAACGAGGCGCGCACCTCGACGCTGCCGCCGAGGTGGTCGGCGCGGCGGGCCTCGGCCAGGGCGTCGGCGCTGCGGATCAGGAGCTTGGACGGCGTGCATCCGTAGAAGGGGCACTCGCCCCCGACGAGGCGCGACTCGACCGCGACGACCCGCAGCCCGGACCGGGCCAGCCTGCGCGCGACGTGCTCGCCGCCCGTGCCCACCCCCAGGACGACGACGTCGACGACCCGGTGCGTGGTGCTCACCGGGACAGGTGCCGTGCGCGTGCGAAGCAGAACAGTCCGTAGGCCAGGATGCCCACGGCCAGCACGGCCAGCAGGAAGGGACCGAACGGCTGCTCCAGGACCTTCTGCAGCGCCACGTCGAGGCCACCGGACTTCTTCGCCGAGTGCGTGACCGAGGCGTAGAGGAACAGCCCGCCGACGATCCCGACGGCGATCCCCTTGGCGGTGTAGCCGGCCTTGCCGAACGCGACGTACGCCGTCCCGGAGCTGCCGCGCTCGCCCTCGCTGGTGATGTGGTCGCGGAACTTCTCGCTCCACGCGAAGTAGATCTGGAAGATGCCGTAGCCGATGATGGCCAGGCCGACGAGGAAGACGAGCACCTGGCCGCCCGGAAGGTCCATGAGCGTCCGGGTGGTGGAATCGGTGCCGCCCCCGCCCTTGCCGCCGCCTCCGCTGCTGCTGGAGCCGGTCGCCACCCGGATGGCACTGATCGCGATGGCCAGGTAGATCACGGCCTTGCCGCCGGACGTGAGCCGCTTGCCGGTCTTCTTCCCGCTGTCCTCCTCGGTGTGGCCGAAGGCGGCCTCGAGCCCCTTCCACACGACCAGCAGGAGCATCCCGACCGCCACCAGCCAGACCAGCACCTTGCCGAACGGTTGCTGGGCCAGCTGGGACATGGCGCCGCTGCTGGTGGTGCTGCCCTCGCGGTCGCCGAAGGCCAGCTGCAGGGCCAGCCAGGCGATGAGCACGTTGACGACCCCGTAGGCGACCATGCCCGCTCGCGCGGCGTGGTCGACCCACGCGTGGTCCTCGGCCTTCTTGCCCAGGTCGGATGCGTTGCCCATCACTGTCCCTCTTCCAGGTGGTCGAGCGCGGTCTCGATGGTGCGGTGGAACGTGGGATAGGCGTAGATCATCGTGCGCAGCGTGGCCACCGGGACCTCGGCGTGCACGGCGACGGCCAGGAAGCCCAGCACCTCGCCGCCGGAGGGTCCCATGGCGGTCGCGCCCACGAGCACACCCCGGTCGACGTCCTCGACCACCTTGACCAGGCCCGAGCCGCCCGGTCCGTGCAGCCAGCCGCGCGACGAGGTCTCCATGGGCGCGCTGCCGACGCGCACCTGCAGCCCCGCGTCGCGGGCCTGCTGCTCGGTCAGGCCGACCCCACCGACCTCCGGGTCGGTGAAGGTGACGTGCGGGACGGCGTGGTAGCGCGCCGGGGCGCCGTCCTGGCCCGTGAGGTCGCGCAGCGCGATCGCGGCCTGGTACATCGCGACGTGCGTGAAGGCGCCCTTGCCGGTGACGTCGCCGATCACCCAGAGCCGGTCGCCGGCGCGCATCCGCTCGTCGACCTCGACGGTGCGCGCCGACGGGTCGAGCCCGACGGTCTCGAGCCCGATGTCGTCGAGGTTGGGGGTGCGTCCGGCCGCCACGAGCAGCCGGTCGGCCTGCAGCGAGTCGCCGGATCCCAGGGACACCTCGAAGCCCGCGTCGGAGTGGGAGACCGAGGTGATCTCGACGCCGGTCATCACCCGCATCCCCTCGTCCACGAAGACCTTCTCGAGGATCGCGGCGGCCTCGGGCTCGCTCGGTCCGAGGATGCGGGGCGCGACCTCGAGGAGGGTCACCCGCACCCCGAAGCGGGAGAAGACCTGGGCCATCTCGGCCCCGATCGGCCCGCCGCCGATGACGATCATCGACCCGGGCAGGCTCGTGGCCTGCACGGCTTCGCGGTTGGTCCAGTAGGGCGTGCTCGCGAGGCCGTCGATCGGCAGCACGGCGGGGCGGGTGCCGGGGTTGAGGACGACGCCGCGGGAGGCCTCGTAGTGGCGCCACGTCCCGTCCGGCAGCTCGACGCTCACACGACCGGTGTCCGTCAGGCGCCCGATCCCGTGGTGGAAGGTCACACCCGCGTCCACGAGCCTCTGGACGGCGATCGCGTCGTCCCAGCCGCTGGTGGCCTCCTCGGAGATCCGCTGCGCCACCGGCGCCCACGACGGCGCCACCTGCGCCTCGCCCGCCAGCGCGCCCACCCGACCAGCCTCGGCCAGCGTGTGGGCGGCGCGCAGCATCATCTTCGACGGGACGCAGCCGTAGTAGGGGCACTCGCCGCCGACCAGGTGCTTGTCGACGGCCACGACCCGCAGGCCCGCCTCCGCGGCCCCGGTGACCAGGGACTCCGCGCCGGGCCCGAGCCCGATGACGACGAGGTCGACGTCCGTGCTCTGCTGGTGCGTGCTGTGCTGATCCGTGGGCTGCTGATCCGTGGGCTGGTCCATGGGGCCAGCATGCCGTCTGCGCTGCGGGCCGAGGTCACCCGGTCAGGTCACGCGTCGGTGCTCCGTCAGGCGTCGCCGAGGATGCTGGCCTTGTTGCGCTGGATGGTGCCGAGCACCCCGTTGACGAACTGCGGCGACTCGTCGGTCGAGAGCTCGCGCACGAGCGCCATCGCCTCGGAGACCGCGACGGCGTCGGGCACGTCGTCGGCGTGCAGCAGCTCGAAGACCCCCAGCCGCAGGACGTTGCGGTCCACCGCGGGCATCCGCTCCAGCGTCCAGTCCTGCGAGTACGACGTCAGGAGCTCGTCGATCTGCTGCTGGTGCTCGGCCACGCCGCGCACCAGGGTGACGGCGTACTCGGGCGTGGGGCGCTCCGCGTCCGCGAGCACCCGCTGGAGCGCCTCGAGGGGCCGCTCGTCGCGCAGCTCGGAGGAGAACAGCACGTCGAGGGCGCGCTTGCGGGCCTTGGTCCGGGCCGACATCAGGCGGTCACGACTTGACGCGACCCAGGTACGAGGAGTCGCGGGTGTCGACCTTGACCTTCTCGTCCTGGTTGACGAACAGGGGCACCTGGATCTCGTGACCGGTCTCCAGGGTGGCCGGCTTGGTGCGTCCGGTCGCGGAGTCGCCGGCCAGGCCGGGCTCGGTGAAGGTGACCAGGAGCTCCACGGAGGGCGGCAGCTCGATGAAGAGCACGCGGCCCTCGTGGGTGGCGACGATCGCTTCGTTGTTCTCGAGGAGGAAGTTCGCGCTGTCGCCGACGATCTCCGGCGGGACCTCGAGCTGCTCGTAGTTGCTCGTGTCCATGAAGACGTACGACGTGCCGTCGTTGTAGAGGTACTGCATGCTGCGGCGGTCGACCGTGGCGGTCTCGACCTTGGTGCCGGCGTTGAAGGTCCGGTCGACGTTCTTGTTGGACTCGACGTTGCGCAGCTTCGTGCGCACGAACGCGGGGCCCTTGCCCGGCTTGACGTGCTGGAACTCCGTGACGGCCCACAGGCCTCCGTCGATCACGAGAACCATGCCGTTCTTCAGGTCGTTGGTCGATGCCATGCGCGTACGTCAGCCTTATCGTCGGAGGGTCGTCGGAGAGACGGGACAACAGCGCGGCAGTCTACGGGCCGACGCCGCCCGCGAGCACGTCGAGGGCCATCCGGTAGCCCTCCACCCCGTGCCCGGCGATCACCTCGACCGCGTGCGGGGTGACCACCGAGTGGTGCCGGAACTCCTCGGGACGGGCGCGAGGGTCGGAGAGGTGCACCTCCACGAGCGGCGCGACCAGCTGGGCGCAGGCGTCGAAGACCGCGTAGGAGTAGTGGGTCCACGCGGCCGCGTTGAGCACGACCGGGGTCGCGTCGTCGGCGGCGGTGTTGAGCCAGTCGACGAGCACGCCCTCGTGGTTGGTCTGGCGCACCTCGACCTCGAGCCCGCGCTCCGCACCCCACGCGACGCACAGCTGCGCGAGCTCGACGTGGGTGGTGGTGCCGTAGATCTCCGGCTGGCGTCGGCCGAGCCGGCCCAGGTTGGGGCCGTTGAGCACCAGCACCTTCACGCGCGCACCCCGCTCATGACCTCGTAGGCACCGCGCAGGTGCGCCTCGTCGGGGCCGGCGAGCACCACCGGGCGCCCGACCTGCTCCAGGACCACGAAGCGCAGCTGGTCGCCGCGGGCCTTCTTGTCCACACGCATCGCGGCGAGCAGCGTCTCGAAGTCGGCGGCGTCGTAGCGCACCGGCAGGCCGACCCGGGCGAACGCCGTGCGGTGCCGCGACGCGGTGGCGTCGTCGAGACGCCCCGCACGGCGGGCCAGCTCGGCGACGAAGACGCAGCCGATCGCCACGGCCTCGCCGTGGCGCATCCGGTAGCCCTCGGCCCGCTCGATGGCGTGGGCCATGGTGTGGCCGTAGTTGAGGGCCTCCCGGCCCGGGTGCCCGTCGCTGCCACCGGTCTCGCGCAGGTCGGCGACCACGACGTCGACCTTGACGCGCACCGAGCGCTCGACGAGCTCGCGCAGGACCGGGGAGTCCGCGGTCAGCGCCTGGGGATCGGTCGTCTCGACCAGCTCGAGGATGCGCGGGTCGGCGATGAAGCCGCACTTGACGACCTCGCCGAGCCCGGCGACCAGGTCGACGCGCGGCAGCGTCTCGAGCAGGGACAGGTCGCACAGGACGCCGGCGGGCTCGTGGAAGGCGCCGACGAGGTTCTTGCCCGCGGCGGTGTTGATGCCGGTCTTGCCGCCCACGGCCGCGTCGACCATCGCCAGCAGCGTGGTGGGCACGTGCACGACGCGCACCCCGCGCAGCCAGCTGGCGGCGACGAAGCCGCCGAGGTCGGTGGTGGCCCCGCCACCGAAGGTCACCACGGCGTCGGAGCGGGTGAAGCCCGCCTCGCCGAGCTGTTCCCAGCAGGCCGCGGCCACGGCGGCGGTCTTGGCCGCCTCGCCGTCGGGGACCACCAGCTCGGTCACCTCGTAGGCGCCCTGCAGGGCTGCCAGCACCGGGGCGGCGAGCTCGCGCAGCGTCTCGGGCAGCACCAGGGCCACCCGCCGCGGCTGCTCGCCGAGCAGCCCGACCAGCCGGTCGGCGACGCCGTGGCCGATCACGACGTCGTACGGCGACGCGCCGCCGACGTGCAGGACGCTGGGCAGGACGCTGGGCGGGACGCTGGGTGGGACGCTCACCGGGCTGCTCCACCCAGGAGCGCCTCGATCTCGTCGGCGATCTCGTCGGGGCTGCGGCCGTCGGTGACCACGGAGTGCGTGGCGACCGCCTCGTAGACCGGGGTGCGCTCGTCGAGCAGGGCCTTGATGCGGGCCCGGACGTTGCCGAGCAGCAGCGGGCGGCCCACGCCAAGACCGACGCGCTTGACGGCGTCGCTGAGCCCGACCCGCAGGAAGACCACCGTGTGCCCGTCCAGCAGCGTGCGGGTGCCCTCGTCGAGCACCGCTCCCCCGCCCAGGGCCAGAACGCCGTCGTGCTCGGCGAGCGCGGTGCTCACCGCGGCGCGCTCGAGCTCGCGGAAGCGGGCCTCCCCGTCGTCGACGAAGATCTCGGAGATCTCGCGTCCCTCGCCCGCCTCGACGTCGTGGTCGGTGTCGCGCACGGGCACGCCCCACCGGTCGGCGAGCAGGGTCGCCACCGTGGTCTTGCCCGACCCCATCGGCCCGATGAGGACCACCCGGGGGCTCATCGGTACCGCAGGTGCTCGAGGTAGCCCTCGACGTTGCGCCGGGTCTCGGCCACCGAGTCGCCACCGAACTTCTCCAGCAGCGCGTCGGCCACGACCAGCGCGACCATCGCCTCGGCGACGATGCCGGCGGCGGGGACCGCGCAGACGTCGGAGCGCTGGTGGTGGGCCACCGCCTCCTCGCCGGTCGTCACGTCGATGGTGCGCAGCGCCCGCGGGACGGTCGCGATCGGCTTCATCGCCGCTCGCACCCGCAGTGCCTCACCGGTGGTCATGCCGCCCTCGGTGCCACCGGCGCGGC
Organism: Nocardioides dokdonensis FR1436; assembly: GCF_001653335.1. Classification (NCBI taxonomy): domain Bacteria; kingdom Bacillati; phylum Actinomycetota; class Actinomycetes; order Propionibacteriales; family Nocardioidaceae; genus Nocardioides; species Nocardioides dokdonensis. The sequence continues at coordinate 3,138,292 of NZ_CP015079.1, read as the reverse complement.
CGCTGGTGCGGCGGATGCCGTCGGGCCCTGACTCGATCTCGTCGTGAGCCAGTGAGCCGGGGGTCGCGGCGAGCGCGAAGCCGTCCCCGACCTCGACGCCCTTGATCGCCTGGATGCCCATCAGCGCCCCGGCGAGCCGGGAGTCGAGCCGACGGTCCCAGTGCACGTGCGACCCGAGGCCGGGCGGCAGGCCGTGCACGACGACCTCCACCACGCCACCCAGGGTGTCGCCGTCCTTGTGGGCCGCGTCGATCCGGTCCACCATCGCCTTCGAGGTGCCGGGGTCCAGGCAGCGCACCGGGTCCTCGTCGAGGCGCGCCACGGTGGCGGCGTCGGCGTCGGCCGGCCAGGAGCCGTCGGGGGCGCGCACGCCGCCGAGCTCGACCACGTGCGAGACCACCCGGGCCCCGCAGGCCTGCTCGAGGAAGTTCGTGGCGACCCGTCCGAGCGCGACGCGGGCGGCGGTCTCGCGCGCCGAGGCGCGCTCGAGGACCGGTCGGGCCTCCTCGAAGTCGTACTTCTGCATGCCCGCCAGGTCGGCGTGGCCGGGTCGCGGTCGGGTGAGCGGCGCGTTGCGGGCCAGGGCGTCGAGCTCGTCCTGGTCGACCGGGTCGGGCGACATCACCCGCTCCCACTTGGGCCACTCGGTGTTGCCGACCGTGATCGCCACCGGTCCCCCCTGGGTGCGCCCGTGGCGCACGCCGCCGGTGAAGGAGACCTCGTCCTGCTCGAACTTCATCCGGGCGCCACGGCCGTAGCCGAGGCGACGCCGGGCCAAGGACTCGGCGATGTCGTCAGAGGTGACCTGGACATGGGCGGGAAGCCCTTCCAGGATCGCGACCAGGGAAGGGCCGTGGGACTCGCCCGCGGTGAGCCAACGAAGCATGGGCGCAGTCTTCCATGCCCGTCGTGACGTGCTGACCCGGTCAGCCGCCGGCGAGACCGCCGAGGATCTCGGGCCCGGCCAGCAGCCCGATCAGCGCGCCCACGATCATCGCCGGGCCGAACGGATGAGCGGTGCGCAACCGGGAGCGGTCCCAGCGCACCAGGGCGACCACGAGCGCCGGCAGCACGAAGACCAGGAAGGCCGTGTAGGCCCCGACGAGCAGCTCGGACGCCCCGGCCCGGCCGAGCACCAGGCCGAGCAGCGCCGCGAGCCGGACGTCGCCGAAGCCCATGCCGGCCGAGTGCACGAACCACAGTCCCCAGTAGACCGAGCGCAGGATCAGCAGCCCGAGCCCCGCGCGCAGCACGTCGGTGTGGTCCCCGGTGACGACCCACTCCCCCAGCGCCAGCGCCAGCAGCAGGCCGGTCGCGGGCAGCACCAGGCGCTTGGGCAGGAGCCGGGTGCGGGCGTCGACGTAGGCCAGGCAGGCGCACACCGGGGTCGCGACGACCACGTAGGCCAGCACCCAGCCCGTGCCCAGCAGCACGCCGGACGCAGCCACGACCGCGGCCGAGACGACCGCCAGGGCGACCCCGAGGCCCGGTCGGGCCGCGACGGCGGCGTACGACGGCGGTGCAGGCTCGTCGGCGGGCCGGTCGGCGGTGGGGTCCGGCTCGGGCAGCCGGCGCACGGCCAGGGGCGCCAGCGCGCCGGCCGCGGCGGCGAGGAGGACCGCCAGGAGGAGCGTCACGGGCGGCCCGAGCGCTCGCGGAGGGCTCGCTCCCCCGCCTGGCGCATCGTCTCGAGCGGCGCCTCGCGGCCGGTGAAGAGCGCGACCTGGAGAGCGGCCTGGTGCACCAGGAGGTCGAGCCCGCCGACGAGGACCGCGCCGCGCTCGAGCGTGGCGGCGGCCAGCGGGGTCGGCCACGGGTCGTAGAGCACCTCGAAGACGACCGGCGCCTCGATCCGGTCGAGCAGCGCCGGCACCTGGGCGGCCACCGGCACGGTCGAGACGACCACGTCGGCCCGCACCCGTGCGTCCGGCAGGGCCAGCGCCTGCACGTCGGGCCGGCCGGGGTGGGCGGCGACGGCCGCCACCGTGTCGGCTGCCCGCTCCGGTGCCCGGGCCAGGATGCGCACCCGGGTCGCCCCGAGGTCGCACAGCGCGAGCGCGGTCGAGGCCGCGGTCGCGCCGCCGCCGAGGACCACGACGTCCGCCACCGCACCGGCCCAGCGCTCGCGCACCGCGGCGGCGGCCCCCGGCAGGTCGGTGTTGTCGGCCAGGCCACCGACCGGCACGTCCGGTCCGAGCACCAGCGTGTTGGCGGCACCGACCAGGCGGGCCCGCTCGCTCACCTCACCGGCCAGCGGCAGCAGCTCGCGCTTGAGCGGCATCGTCAGCGACAACCCGCGCCACGAGTCGTCGAGCCCGTCGAGGAAGGTCGCCAGGGTGCCGGCCGGCACCCGCACCGCGTCATAGGACCACTGCGCGAGGCCGAGCGCGTCGTACGCCGCCCGGTGCAGGACGGGCGACAACGAGTGGTCGACCGGGTCGCCCAGGACGGCGCAGCGCACGGGACTGGTCATCCGGGGTGTCTCAGCAACGATCGGACTGGGTGTCGCAGTACTCGTCGAGCTCACTGCGGAACCCGAGGAACTCGTCGTAGGAGTCGGTGAACTTGGTCTCGCCGGTCTCGAGGTTCACCGTGACGTAGAAGAACCACGGGCCCTCGGCCGGGGCGGCCGCAGCCGCGATGGCCGCGTCTCCGGGCGCCTCGATCGGGCCCGGGGGCAGGCCCTTCTGCTTGTAGGTGTTGTACGGCGAGTCGGCGACCGAGTCGATCTCGTCGAGGGTGAGCCGGGCGATCGGCGACTTGTCGAGCGCGTAGTTGACCGTGGCGTCGATCTGCAGGAAGCCCGCGGTCGGGTTCGGCTCGAGCTCGAGGCGGTTGTAGACGACGCGGGCGACCTTGGGCATGTCGTCACCGCGGCCCTCCGCCTCGACGAGGCTGGCGATGGTCATCAGCTCGTGCGGGGTGTAGCCGAGCTCCTCGGCGGCGCCCTCGAGGTCGGCGTCCTCGGCGGCCTGCTCCCAGCGGTCGACCATGGCGCTGAGCATGTCGGCCGGCTTGTCCTTGGGACCGAAGGCGTAGGTCGAGGGGAACAGGTAGCCCTCCGGGTTGCCCTCGGCGTAGTCGGGCAGACCGAGCTTCGCGGGCTGGTCGAGCACGTTGCGGAAGCGGGACGCGCCGAACTCGGTGCCCTTCGCGAGCACCTCGACCACCTGGTCGACGTTCAGCCCCTCGGGCACCGTCACCGAGCTGGTCTGCAGGTTGGCCGGGTCGACCAGCACGTCGATGGCGTCGGCGGAGGCCATCTCCTTCTTGAGCTCGTAGAAGCCGACCTGGATGCCGGCGGAGTCGCCGTTGGCCTGGGCGGCACTGATGCACGAGTCGACCGAGGCGACGACGTCGTCGTCCTTGAGCCCCCGGCAGATGGCGGCCGCCGAGTCGCCGCTGGCGACCTCGAAGACGATCTTGCCGCGACCGGGGCCGTCGTAGTCGGGCGCCGAGGCGAACTTGTCGCTGAGGAAGTCGGTGACCTTGCTGCCGGCCAGCCACACCCCACCGACCACGAGTGCCAGCGCCACGAGCACGGCCAGGCAGCCGGGCAGCCGCTTGCGCTTGCGCCGGCGCGACCCGCCGGGGACGTACTCCGGCTCCGCGGGCAGCAACGGTGCGTCGTTGTGCTCGTGCTCAGTCATGCCGGCTCCTCGACGATCTCGCCCGGAGCGGTGCCCGTAGCGCGTTCGGTGTCCAGTGCGTGCTGGAGGATCACCACGGCCGCAGCCTGGTCCACCACCGCACGCCTGTTGCTGCCCTTGCGGCCTCGGTCGCGCAGCATAGCCTCAGCCGACACGGTGCTGAGCCGCTCGTCGACCAGACGCACCGGGACGGGTGCCACCCGTCGGGCCAGCGAGGCGGCGAAGTCGCGGACCTTGACCGCCGACGGGCCCTCGCCGCCCTTCAGCGACCGGGGCAGTCCCACGACCACCTCCAGGACGTCGGAGTCCTCGGCGATCTCGGCCAGCAGGGCGCCGATCCGCTTCAGGTCGCCGCCCCCGCGGCGCACCGTCTCGAGCGGTGTGGCCAGGAACCCGGTGGGGTCGCTGCGCGCGATCCCGATCCGGGCGTCGCCCGGATCCACGCCGAGCCGTACGCCGTGCCGCACCCGCCTCAGGCCCCGACCGTGCGCGAGACCTCGGTCGCGACCAGCGCCAGCGCCTCGTCGAGGCGGGAGGTGTCGGTGCCGCCGCCCTGGGCGACGTCGGCCTTCCCGCCGCCCTTGCCACCCACCAGCGGGCCGACGGCCCGCACGAGGTCGTTCGCGCTCAGGCCGCGGGCCCGCGCCTCGTCGTTGGTAGCGGCCACCACGGCGACCTTTCCGTCGAGGGCACCGAGGACGACCACGACACCGGGCTCACCCTGCGGCAGGCGTCCCCGGACGTCGGTCGCCAGCGTGCGCACGTCGCCGCCGCCGGCACCGTCGACGCGGTGGGCCACCACGTGGACGCCGCCGATGCGCTGGGCGTCGGCGGCCAGCGCCGCTCCACCGGAGAGCAGCTGGGCCACCCGGACCTTCTCGACCTCCTTCTCGGCCGAGCGCAGCCGCTCGACGAGGTCGGAGACACGGTCGACGAGGTCGTCGGGCTGGGTCTTGAGCAGGCCGGTGAGCCGGAAGACGACGTCGCGCTCGCGGGCGAGGTAGGCGAAGCCCTCGACACCGGTGAAGGCCTCGATCCGCCGGTTGCCCGAGCCCACGGACGCCTCGCCGGTGACCACGACCGTGCCGATCTGCGAGGAGTGCTCCACGTGCGTGCCGCCGCACAGCTCGCGCGACCAGGGGCCGCCGATCTCGACGACCCGGACCTGGGTGTCGTCGTAGGTCTCGCCGAAGAGCGCGATCGCGCCCCACTCCTTGGCCTGCTCGAGCGTCATGTACTGCCACCCGACGGGCAGGTCGGCGCGCAGCGCCTGGTTGGAGACCTGCTCGATGTCGTGGACCTGGGCCGGGCTGAGCGCGCTGGTCCAGCCGAAGTCCAGGCGCAGGTAGCCCGGCCGGTTGTAGGACCCGGACTGGAGGGCGGAGGGGCCGAGCACCTCGCGCAGGGCCGCGTGCACCACGTGGGTGCCCGAGTGGGCCTGGCGGGCACCGGTGCGCCACTCGTGGTCGACCCGGGCGTGCAGCGCCTTCGTGCTCGCGGGCAGCTCACCCTCCACCACGCGGACCTGGTGCACGACCAGGCCGCGCACCGGGCGCTGCACGTCGAGCACCTCGAGGCGGCCACCGTCGAACTCGATGGTGCCCGCGTCGGCGGCCTGGCCACCGGACTCGGCGTAGAAGGGGGTGCGGTCGAGCACCAGCTCGCCGACCTCGCCGGCGCGAAGCACCGGCACGGGGGCGCCGCCGGAGAACAGGGCGAGGCTGCGGGACTCGGTCTCGAGCGTCTCGTAGGCCAACCAGTCGGTCGGGCCGTGCTCGTCGAGGACGCCGCGGTAGACGGCGGTGTCGGCGTGCTGGCCCTTCTTGGACCTGGCGTCGGCCTTCGCGCGCTCGCGCTGCTGGGCCATCAGGGCCCGGAAGCCGTCCTCGTCGACGCTCAGCCCGGCCTCGGAGGCCATCTCGAGCGTGAGGTCGATCGGGAACCCGTAGGTGTCGTGCAGCGTGAACGCCTGGGCCCCCGACAGCGCCGACTGCCCGGTGCCGCGCACGTCCTGGGCCGCGCGGTCGAAGAGCTCGGTGCCGGCCAGCAGGGTCTTGGCGAACGCCTCCTCCTCGGCGTAGGCGACCCGGCTGATGCGGTCGAAGCCGGACTCGACCTCGGGGTAGGACAGCTTCATCCGGTCCCGGCTGACGGGCAGCAGCTCGCGCAGCGCCGGCCCGTCGTAACCCAGCAGCCGCATGGAGCGGATCGCGCGGCGCAGCAGCCGGCGCAGCACGTAGCCGCGCGCCTCGTTGCCCGGCGTCACCCCGTCGCTGATGAGCATCAGGGCGCTGCGGACGTGGTCGGCCACGACCCGGAACCGCACGTCGTCGACCGGGTCGGCGCCGTACGTGCGGCCGGTGAGCTCGGCGGCGCGCTCGATGACCGGGAAGACCTCGTCGATCTCGTAGAGGTTCTCCTTGCCCTGCAGCAGGTAGGCCACCCGCTCCAGACCCATGCCGGTGTCGATGTTCCTGGCCGGCAGCGGGCCCTCGACGTCGAAGTCCGCCTTGGAGCGCACCTGGCTCAGCGACTCCTGCATGAAGACGAGGTTCCAGATCTCCAGGAAGCGGTCCTCGTCGGCGTTCGGGCCGCCGTCGGGGCCGTACTCGGGGCCGCGGTCGACGTAGATCTCCGAGCAGGGACCGCCCGGGCCGGGCACGCCCATGTTCCAGTAGTTGTCCTCGAGCCCGCGCTCCTGGATCCGCTCGAACGGCAGGCCGGCGATCTCGTGCCACAGCTGCGTGGCCTCGGTGTCGCTGGGCAGCACGGTGACCCAGATCTTCTCGGGGTCGAAGCCGAAGCCGCCGTCCTCGACGGAGCCGGTGACCAGGGTCCAGGCGAAGCGGATCGCGCCTTCCTTGAAGTAGTCGCCGAAGGAGAAGTTGCCGCACATCTGGAAGAACGTGCCGTGCCGGGTGGTCTTGCCCACCTCCTCGATGTCGAGGGTGCGCACGCACTTCTGCACGCTGGCCGCGCGCTGCCACGGCGGGGTCTCCTGGCCCAGGAAGTAGGGCTTGAACGGGACCATCCCCGCGTTGACGAACAACAGGTTGGGATCGTCCAGCAGCAGCGAGGCCGAGGGGACCACCGTGTGCCCGTGACGCTCGAAGTGAGCGACGAACCTCCGTCGGATCTCCGCGGTCTCCATCAGCTGGTGCCTTCCTGTTCAGGGTGGTGGTGCTGGATCTGGTGCTGGGTGTCGTGCTGGTGCTGGCTCTCGAGGGCCCGTGGATCTGAGGCGGCGAGCCGCCGGCGCAGGTCCGTCTCCGCCTCGGCGCGACCTTGGGCGACCTCGTCGCGGAACATCCGCGCCCCCAGGGCCACCGCGCCGGCCCGGTCGCGCAGCCCGTCGGGGCTCAGGGCCTCGGCGGCACGACGACCACGCACCATCGCGTAGACCCCGGCGCCGGCTCCGGCCACGAACCAGAGCCCGCGGCTCATGCGGCGGGCTCCGCGCGGCGCGCGGCGCGGACATTCGTGCGGCGCTGCTTGCGGGCCCGCTTGACCTCACGTCGCATCGCGAACCGGATGCGGTGGCGGGTCTCGGGGGCCAGGGCCCGGCGCAGGCCGTGCGCGAGCGAGGCGGCCTGGACGGCGCTCTCGCGCAGCACGATGTCGGCGAAGAGGGGTGCGGGGACGGTGGGGACGTCCTCGGGAGCGTCCGCCACCGACGGGCCTTCGCCGACGTGGGTGATCAGGTACTCCCGCTCGTCGCGCTGCGTGCCCCGCTCGTGCAGGAGTCGACGCTCGACCTCCTCGACCCGGGCCAGCAGCCGCTCGGCGCCCTCGCGCACGGCGTCGAGCTCGGCCGCCGCGCGTCGGCGCGCGCGCCCCACGGACACGAGCGCGGTGGCGGCGAGCAGACCCAGCAGGAGCACGGCGACGGTGGTGGCGACGAGGGCCCAGGCGGGCACGCTCCACTGCTCGGTCATGGGGCCCGACCCTACCGCCCGCGGATGATGCGGCGAACTCGCTCCCACCGTTCCTTGATGGCGGCCTCGGCTCCGATCTCCTTGGGCCGGTAGTACGACGCGTCGGCGACCACGTCGGGCGCGTACTGCTGCTCCGCGACGCCGTAGGGCTCGTCGTGGCTGTAGGTGTACCGGGTGCCGTGGCCGAGGTCCTCGGCCCCCGCGTAGTGGGCGTCGCGCAGGTGCGCGGGCACCGGCCCGATCCGACCGGCCCGCACGTCGGCGGACGCCGCGGCCAGCGCGGTGGTGACGGCGTTCGACTTCGGCGCGACCGCCAGCGCGATGGTCGCGTGCGCCAGGTTGAACTTGGCCTCGGGCATCCCGATGAGCTGCACCGCCTGGGCCGCGGCCACGGCGATGCCCAGCGCGCCCGGGTCGGCGAGCCCGACGTCCTCGCTGGCCAGGATCACCAGGCGGCGGGCGATGAACCGCGGATCCTCGCCGGCCTCCATCATCCGGGTCAGGTAGTGCATCGCGGCGTCCGCGTCGGAGCCGCGCACCGACTTGATGAAGGCGCTGGTCACGTCGTAGTGCTGGTCGCCCTGCCGGTCGTAGCGCACGGCCGCCTGGTCCACGGCGGTCTCGGCGGTGGCCAGGTCGACCTCCTGGGAACCGCGAGACCGGGCCGCTCCGGCGGCTGCCTCCAGGTACGTCAGGGAGCGGCGCGCGTCGCCGCCGGCCAGCCGGACCAGGTGGTCGGCGGCCTCCTCGTCCAGCGTGTACTCCCCCGCCAGCCCCCGCTCGTCGACGAGGGCCTGGTCGAGCACCGACCGCACGTCGGCGTCGGTCAGGGACTCCAGCCGCAGCAGCAGGCTGCGCGAGAGCAGCGGGGAGATGACGGAGAAGAAGGGGTTCTCGGTGGTCGCCGCCACCAGGGTCACCCAGCGGTTCTCGACCCCGGGCAGCAGCGCGTCCTGCTGGGCCTTGCTGAAGCGGTGCACCTCGTCGACGAAGAGCACGGTCTCGCGACCGGTCGCGACCAGCTCGGCCCGGGCGCCGTCGATGGCGGCGCGCACCTCCTTGACGCCCGCGGAGACGGCCGAGACCTCCACGAACCGGCGGTCGGTCTGCTGGCTGATGATCGCGGCGATCGTCGTCTTGCCGGTGCCGGGCGGTCCCCACAGCAGCAGCGAGAGGGAGCGCTGCTCCTCGATGAGCTGGCGCAGCGGGGATCCGGGCTCGCGCAGCTGCGACTGGCCGACGAGCTCGTCGAGCGTGCGCGGACGCATCCGCACCGCCAGCGGCGCCGAGGCGTGCGAGGTCGCCGCCAGGGAGCCGCCCCCGCTGGTGCGCCCGGCCGGGGCGTCGAAGAGTCCGTCCACCCCGCCAGCCTAGGAGCCGGGGCTCAGGCCGAGACCATCTGCCTCGACTTCACGTCGAACCAGCGCTTCTCGTAGCCGGGTCCGGTCGCGAGCTCCTCGGGGGTCACCGACGGGTCCGGGCTGCCCTGGCCGTCGACCCCGAGCAGTCCGGAGGTCACCGGGGTTCGCGGCGCGTCACCGAGCTCGCCGGCGAAGTGGCAGGCGACCTTGTGGCGGGGCCCGATCTGCAGCAGCGGGGGCTCGACCTTCGCGCAGATGTCCTGGGCGAGGTGGCAGCGGGTGCGGAACCGGCAGCCGGAGGGCGGGTTGATCGGGCTGGGTACGTCACCCTCGAGCCGGATCCGCTCGCGCCGACCGCCGATCGCGGCCTGCTTGACGTCGGGCACGGCCGAGAGCAGCGCCTGCGTGTAGGGGTGGTGCGCCGAGCCGTAGATCGTCTCGCGGTCCGCGATCTCGACGATCTTGCCCAGGTACATCACCGCGACCTCGGGGCAGAAGTGCCGCACGATCGCCAGGTCGTGGGCGATGAAGAGGAACGCGATGTCCATCTCGGCCTGGAGCTCCTGGAGCAGGTTGACGACCTGCGCCTGGATGGACACGTCGAGCGCGGACACCGGCTCGTCGGCCACCAGCAGCTTGGGGTTCAGGGTCAGCGCCCGGGCGATGCCGATGCGCTGGCGCTGACCACCGGAGAACTCGTTGGGGTAGCGGTTGTAGTGCTCGGGGTTGAGGCCGACGACCTCGAGGAGCTCCTTGACGCGGTCCTTGATCTTGTTCTTGGGCACGACCTTGTGCACCGCCAAGGGGGCCCCGACGATCGAGCCCACGGTGTGCCGGGGGTTCAACGAGGTGTAGGGGTCCTGGAAGATCATCTGCACGTCGCGGCGGTAGGGCTTCATCGCGCGGTTGGAGAGCTTCGCGAGGTCGACGCGGTCCTCGCCGAAGTACATCGCCCCACCGGTGGGCTCGTAGAGCCGGGTGATCAGGCGACCAGTGGTGGACTTGCCGCACCCCGACTCCCCCACCAGGCCCAGCGAACCGCCGCGGGGCACCTCGAAGCTGATGCCGTCGACGGCCTGCACGTGGCCGATGGTGCGGCGCACGACGCCCGAGGACTTCACGGGGAAGTACATCTTCAGGTCGTCCACCGACAGGACCGCCTCGGCGTCCGGGTTCAGCCGGGTCGCCCCGTGGCCCTGGGCGGCGAGCTGGGCGAAGGTGAGCTTCGTCTGGTCGTCGGGGCCGGCCAGCTCCGCGGCGTGCTTGGTCTCCGGGTTCGCCGGGTTGCGCTCGGGGTCGGTGTCCAGGTTGATGTTCGACATCAGCTCTCCTCGAGCAGCTCGGGGGCGATGACCGGCAGGATCTCCCGCTCGAAGATCACCTCGGGGTCGCGCAGGTGGCAGCGCTTGAGGTGCCCCGGGCCCGCGGTCCCCTCCTCGAAGGGGGGCATCGTGGTCCGGCACAGGTCCCCTCCGACCTTGTCGCTGTGCACACAGCGGGGGTGGAAGGCGCACCCGGTCGGCGGGTTGAGCAGGCTCGGCGGGTTGCCGGGGATCGGGATCAGCTTGGAGTCGGTGTCACCGGTGACGTCCGGGACCGACGACAGCAGACCCCAGGTGTAGGGCATCTGCGGCCGGGTCAGGATCTGCTTGCACGGCCCGTACTCCACACCGCGACCGGCGTACATCACCAGGACGTCGTCGGCCATCTCGGCGATCACACCCAGGTCGTGGGTGATGATGATGACCGCGGAGTCGAACTCGCTCTGCAGGTCCTGGAGCAGGTCGAGGATCTGGGCCTGCACCGTGACGTCGAGCGCGGTCGTCGGCTCGTCGGCGATCAGCAGCGACGGGTCGTTGATCAGGCCCATCGCGATCATCGCGCGCTGGCGCATGCCACCGGAGAACTGGTGCGCGAAGTCGTCGACCCGGCGGTCCGGCTGCGGGATGCCGACCCGGTCGAGCATCTCGATGGCCTTGCGACGGGCCTCGCGCTTGGTCGCCTTGGGATGGTGGACCAGGTAGGCCTCCGCCAGCTGCGGCCCGATCTTGTAGAAGGGGTGCAGCGCGGCGAGGGCGTCCTGGAAGATCATGGCGACCTGGCGACCGCGCAGCTTGCGCAGCCCCGACTCGCTCATGCCCACGACCTCCTGGCCGTCGACGCGGATGGACCCGGTGATCCGGGCGGTGCGTGCGTCGTGCAGCCCCAGCACGGCCATCGACGAGACCGACTTGCCGGAGCCGGACTCGCCCACGATGCCCAGGGTCTGACCCTTGCGGACCGTGTAGCTCAGGTCCTGCACGGCGGTGACGAGGCCGTCCTCGGTCGGGAAGCGGACCGTGAGGTCCTCCACGACGAGGAACGGTTCGGCGTCGCTCACGACAGCCTCACTCTCGGGTCGAGGACGGAGTAGATGACATCGACGATCAGGTTGGCCGTGATCAGGATCACGGCGCTGAACAGCGCCGTGGCCGAGACGATCGGCAGGTCGCGCTGGACCACCGCGCGCAGGCTCCACAGCCCGATGCCCTCGATGTCGAAGATGCGCTCGGTGAAGATGGTGCCGGCCAGCAGGGTGCCGAAGTCGATGCCGAAGATCGTCACGATCGGCACGAGCGCAGCGCGCAGCCCGTGCTTGTAGACGACCGTGCGGGCGGGCAGGCCCTTGGCCTTGGCGGTGCGGATGTAGTCCTCGCTCAACGCCTCGACCATGGCACCTCGCGCATACCTGGTGTACTGCGTGCACCCGAAGATGCCCAGACAGATCCAGGCCAGCGCGAGACCGCCGAACCAGGCGGTCGGTGAGTCGGTGAAGGGCACGTACCCGGTGTTGCCGATGAACGGGACCTCCCACTTCAGCGAGAAGAACAGCCAGGTCAGCAGGGCGAACAGGTAGTACGGCACGGAGCTGAGGAACAGGAAGGAGGAGACGAGCGCCTTGTCCTGCACCGTGCCGCGTCTTCGCGCGGCCGCCACCCCTAGTGGCACTCCGAGCAGGAGGTAGAGGGTCGCGCCGCCGATGGCGACGGAGAAGGTGGCCGGCAGGCGGTCCTTCATGTCCTCCCACACTGGCTGGCCGTTCTTGTAGGACAGGCCGAAGCAGGGGGCGTCGCAGCGGGTGGTCTGT